>CAZLRW010000295.1:0-3022 GCA_964561925.1 uncultured Flavobacteriaceae bacterium | reverse complement strand
ACCACGCCTCCCACTCGCCCGCCGCAAACAGCTTGCGCTGCGCGAGCACGACGACCGGCTGCATCAACCGCTCCGGCTCGCCGTAGATGTAGAAGTGCCCGGCCGGCGCCACCTGCCCGCCCACGGCATCGCGCAGCCGCGCCAGGAAGGCCTTGTCGCCATAGTTCGGATTGCGCGCAATCTGCATCGAGAGATCGGCGCCGTGCGCAACGCCATGCCGCCAGCCTTCGCGCTCGTCGAACCCGCGATAGTCGCGAACGCCGCTCATGAACGCGACTGCGCCCTCGCCGATCGCCGTCCGCAAATCGCCCGGCAGATAGGTCTTCACCCGATCGGCGCGCACGATCTCCGCAAGCACCAGCGCCGCAAACGGCGCCTCGAATCCAAGCGGCTCTTGGGACTTCAGGCGCGCGAGCAAATCGCGGGCAATACGGACGCGCACCGGCGTGCCGAGCTGCTCGGCGCGCAGCAGGTGCGACAGCGCCTCGAACGCGATGCCGTCGCGCAAGAAAGGATCGCTCGAAGCGACGCACGCGACCACGTTCTCGGCGAACCGCTCGCGCTCGGCCGTATCGGCGATCTCGAACTTGGCAGTCTTTAGTTGCTCGAGCCGCGCCCGGTCCCACCCCGGCGGCGGACACGCCACCGCCTGCGCCGCACAAAACCATGCCGCAACGGCCAACCCAAACCAACGAAACAACACGCCGCCCCCTGAAGTCGCCTCGCGAGTTCTACCGTCAAAGCGGCGTCGGGGGTGGCTTGCGCGTGTTCAACTATCCGCGAGGCGCATGCGCAAAAGCGCGCCGCCTTCCCGCAAACGAACTCGCGCACCGCCGGCCATGCCGATGCGCGGTCGGGAAAACAACGGGGCTACGCCACGTTCGCCTTGGGCGCGGCCTTCGCCGCCGCCTTCATGTTGACGCCGCGCGCGGTCTCGACCGGCGCGTACGCGGTCGTCAATCCGACCACCGTTTCCGCCGCACCGAGCAGCAGATACCCGTCCGCCGGCAACAGCAGCGCCATGCGCTCCAGGATGTTCCGCTTCGTCGCCTCGTCGAAATAGATGAGCACGTTGCGGCAATAGATGATGTCGAACGCGCCCATGCCGACGAAACCGTCGAGCAGGTTCATCGTCTGATACTGCACCATGGCGCGGATGTCGTCCTTGATGCGCCATTGGTCCTTGTCTTTCGCGAAATACTTGACGAGCATCTGGATCGGAAGCCCGCGCTGTACCTCGAACTGGGAGTAAAGCCCCGCCTTCGCGCGCGCCAGAACCTCGTTCGAAAGATCGGTGCCGACGATGTCGATCTTCCAATCCTTCACCAGAGCCGCCTTCTCCTTCAGGATCATGGCGAGCGAATAGGGTTCCTGCCCCGTCGACGCCGCTGCGCACCAGATGCGCAGCCGCCGCGTCGCCGCGCGCGCCTTCAAAAGCGCAGGCAGCATCAGCTTCTCGAAATGATCGAACGGCGTCTTGTCGCGGAAGAAGAACGACTCGTTCGTCGTCATCGCCTCCGTGACGTCGCGCGCGAGCGGTTCGTCGCCGGCTTTCAGCTTGGCGACGATCGCGTCCAGCCCGGCAAGCCCGTGCTTGCGCGCAACCGGCCCCATGCGGCTTTCGAGCAGATAGCCCTTGTCGTTGCCGAGCACGAGGCCCGACCGCCGCTTCAGCATCTGCGCGACGAAGTCGAAATCGGCCGGTGTCATCGCGCCCCAAGCCCCAGGTGTTTGCGTATCTCGTTTCCGACCGAAGGCAACGGCAGCACGGCCGCGGCGAGTCCCGCGGTTGCGACCGCCCCCGGCATCCCCCACACGATGCTGCTCGCCTCGTCCTGCGCGAGCGCGGTGCCGCCCGCCTCCACGATCGCACGCGCGCCCTCGCGTCCGTCCGCGCCCATGCCGGTCAACACGACGGCAAGCGTGGCCGCGCCGTAGGCGGCGGCGACGCTGCGGAACATCGGATCGACGGCCGGGCGGCAGAAATTCTCAGGCGCCGTTTGCGTCAAGACGATCGGCCCGCCTTTGCCCTTGATCAGCATGTGATAGTCGCCGGGCGCGACGTAGACGTGCCCCGGCTGCAGCATCGTCCCATCCGCGCCTTCCGCGCATTTGAGACCCGAATTGCGTGCCAGTGTCTCGGCGAGAATCGCCGTGAACGTCGCCGGCATATGCTGCGTGATGACGACGGGTACGTTGAGCTGCGGCGCGATCGCGGCGATCACCTGCCCCAGGGCCTGCGGCCCGCCGGTCGAAGAACCGATCGCCAGAATCTGCGGCTTCACCATCGAAGGCTTGCGCAGGCGCAAGGCCTCCTTCGGCCCGCCGACTATTGGCGCGCCAGGTGCCCGCTTCGGCCGTCCGACGGCCGCGATCTTTGCGCAAAGGTCGCGGCGAAACGCCTCCGCCGCGTCGCCCGAGCCGACCGACGTCGGCTTCGGCACATAATCCGTCGCGCCGAGCGACAGCGCCTTGATCGAAATCTCCGCGTTCCGGCGCGTCAGCGTCGACGCCATGATGATCTTCGAGCGCGGATTGGCTTTGAGAAGCAACGGCAGCGCCGTCAGCCCGTCCATCTCCGGCATCTCGATGTCGAGCACCACGACGTCGGGATCGGCCGTCTTGATCTGATCGACCGCCAGTTTCCCGTTCGACGCGCTTCCCACGAGCGCGAGGCCGGGATCGGCCGCGATCCAGCGGCTGATGATGCCGCGGATCACCGCCGAATCGTCGACGACCATGACCTTGACCTGCGGCTTGACCGCCCCGGCCGGTTCGCTCTTGGAGAACGCAGCGCCGCTCATGTCGCGCCTCACATCAAGCCGGCTTCGGAGAACTTCGCTTCGATGATCTCGCGATCGAACGGCTTCATGATGTACTCGTTCGCGCCCGCCTCCATCGCCTGGGTGATGAAGCCGATGTCGTTTTCGGTCGTGCAGAACACGACGACGGGCTTGTCGCCGCCCGCCTCTTGGCGGAGCGCGCGCAGGAACTCGATCCCCGACATGTTCGGCATGTTCCA
>CAZLRW010000294.1:0-3050 GCA_964561925.1 uncultured Flavobacteriaceae bacterium | reverse complement strand
AGCAACGCCGTCACCTCGCGCCGCAACGCTTCCGACGCGAGGCGCTCGGGATGGCGAAGCATCGTTTGGTCAGCGATCGTCGAAAGGCATGCATCTACGATGAACGCGGCATGCGCAAGCTGGCCGGACACGCGCGCGCCCGCGAGCCTCGCAACCGTGCGCGCCACGCGTTGTTCGCGCAGCAAAGCGAGCGCCGCAAGCTCCGCTTCGGGCAGCGTCTGCGCGACCAACGTGGCGAGCCTCGCCCAAAGCACGGGATCGCGCGCGCGAATGTCGAAGTGCCAATCGACAAGCGCCCGAACGGCAACCTTGCCCGGCGTGCCGCCGTCGATGGCCCCCGGCCGGAGCGCCTCGGCGAAACGGAACTCGCGCTCCATCAGCGCCCGCACGATTGCCCGTTTGTCCGGAAAGTACTGATAGAGCGAGCCGATACTCACGCCGGCGCGCAAGGCGATCGCGTTCGTTGTCAACGCTTTCACGCCGCGCGTGCGCAGAATGTGAGCGGCCGCCTCGACGATGGCCTCGAACGTGGCGGCGGCACGCTTCTGCCGCGGCGTCTTTCGCAGATATGCCAAGGACTTGCGCATCGCCCACCTCGCCCGGAAGAATGCGAGTTTACGCGGAAGCCATAGCGCCTCAAATGACGAGCAGGAGTGACGCCATGCGCACGTGCCGGATTTCAGTGACACTGCTCTTGGGCTTGAGCCTTGCGGCCTGCGGCAGTCCGGAAACCTTCACCGCGCCGCCGCCCGAGCCGCCGCGCGCGATCGCCGACGGCGTGGAGCGCCACGATCTGCGTTTCTCCTGCGGCGACCAGCGATGCGCCGCCTGGCTCTATCTTCCGAAGGCCGACGCCCCGCCGCCCGTCGTCGTCATGGCGAACGGCTTCGCCGGCACCCGCGACGCAGGTCTGGAGCAATTCGCGGAGCACTTCGCGCGCAAGGGCATCGCGGCTTTCGTCTTCGATTACCGCTATTTCGGTGCAAGCGGCGGCACACCGCGCCAGCTCGTCGATCCATGGGCTCAACTCGACGACTGGCGCGCCGCGCTTGCCGCCGTGCGCAGCGAACTGCGCATCGACGGCACGCGTGTCGCTCTGTGGGGCACCTCGCTTGGCGGCGGCGAGGCGCTGATCACCGCTGCGACCGACGGCAACACGCGCGCCGTCGTCGCGCAAGCGCCGCAAATCGACTCGAACGTCGAAGCGGAGGCGACGTTTCCCGGCATCTTCTGGCTCACCCGATTGCTGTTTGCCGCTTGGGGCGACTTGTTGAACGATGCGCTGGGCGGCGCCCCCATCACGGTCCCCGCCGCCGCACCGTCGGGCGGCTTCGGCATCCTGGTCGATGACGCCGCATATGAGGTTATTAAGACGCTCGCCGGCACGACCTACCGCAACGAAGTCGCGGCCCGCTCGATCCTGACGTTCGACGACTACAACCCCGCGGTCCAAGCCGCGTCGCTGAAGACGCCCGCCCTGCTGATCGCCTCACGCCAAGACCGCTTCGCCGCGTTCTCGGCCGCCGAGGCGTTTGCGAAATCCCATCCGAACGCAACGCTCGCCGAAATCGACGGCGACCATTTCGACATCTACGCCGCCCCGCGCAACGAGCAAGCCGCAACCCTCGCGGCGGAGTTCCTGCTGCAGCACGTGCAACGTTAACCGCGCCGCGCCGCCACCATATAGTTCACGTCCATATCGTCGGTGAGCAGCCAGCGCCCGTTCAGCGGGTTGAACCAGACGCCGCTCTTCGCCGTGACGGAAAGCCCCGTGCCGGCGAGCGCCTTGTCGAGTTCGGCGGGCGTCACGAACTTCGCCCAATCGTGCGTGCCGCGCGGCAGCCAGCCGAGCACGTATTCCGCCCCCACGACCGCGAGCGCGAACGCCTTCGCCGTCCGGTTGATCGTCGCCACGAACATCAGCCCGCCGGGCTTGAGCATCGACGCACAGCTCGTCAGGAACAAATCCAAGTCCGCGACGTGCTCGATCACCTCCATGTTGAGGATCGCGTCGAACCGCTCGTCGGCCGCGGCCAGCGCCTCGGCCGTCGTCGCGCGATAGTCGATCAAAAGGCCCACTTCGGCCGCGTGCACGGACGCCGTCTTGATGTTCTTCTCCGACGCGTCCGCCCCGACCACGTCGAAGCCGAGGCGCGCCATCGGCTCGCTCAACAACCCGCCACCGCAACCGATGTCGAGCAGGCGCAACCCCTCGAACGGCCGCACCGCGTTCGCATCGCGTCCGAAGTGCTTGACCGCCTCGTCGCGGATGAAGCCGAGCCGCACGGGATTGAACTTGTGCAGGACGCCGAATTTCCCGTGCGGATTCCACCACTCGGCGGCGAGCGCCGAGAACCGCGCGACTTCGCCCGCGTCGATTGTGGATTTCGCGGCTGTGACGTGGGACACGGCCTCTTATCTCCGCGCGTTGCGTGACAAACTCGTGGGGGCTAACTATACCCCAGCCCCGACAGTTCAACCCCTCAAAGCCCCGGACCGAACGCCGCGCCCCCAATGCCCAGACTCGTCATGAAGTTCGGGGGCACGTCGGTGGCCGACCTCGAGCGCATCCGAAACGTCGCCAACAAGGTTAAGCGCGAGGTCGATCGCGGCTACGAGGTCGCTGTCGTGGTCTCGGCGATGTCGGGCGAAACGAACAAGCTCGTCAACTGGGCGCGCGAGCTCTCGCCGTTGCACGACGCGCGCGAATACGACGCCGTTGTCTCCTCGGGCGAACAGGTGACCGTGGGCCTGCTCGCGATCGCGCTTCAGCACATCGGCGTGCAGGCACGTTCCTGGCTCGGCTGGCAGATCCCGATCCACACCTCCGGCATGCACGGCTCGGCCGCGATCACCGGCATCGAGACGAAGGTGCTGCTCGAACGCCTCGAGATGGGCCAGGTCGCGGTCGTTGCGGGCTTTCAGGGTTTGGGGCCCGACAACCGCATCACGACCTTGGGCCGCGGCGGCTCCGACACCAGCGCGGTGGCGCTCGCCGCCGCCCTAAAGGCCGAGCGTTGCGATATCTATACCGACGTCGACGGCGTCTA
>CAZLRW010000293.1:0-3061 GCA_964561925.1 uncultured Flavobacteriaceae bacterium | reverse complement strand
CCGGTTGGCGGCAGCTTCGGTTGACGTCACACGGGATTGACGCGGCCTTCGAACATTGTGCCCCAGACCTTCACGTCTTTGAGGTGTGCGGGGTCGATCGTCGTCGGGTCGTCTTCGAGGATCGTGAGGTTGGCGGCCTTGCCTGCGGTGACGCTGCCGATTTCGTGATCCATGCGCCAGGATTGGGCCGCGTCGATCGTGATCGCGCGCAGGGCTTGGTCGACGGTCAGGCGTTGGTCGGGACCGGCAATGCGGCCTGAGACCGTTTTGCGATTGACCGCCGCCCAGGCATTGAACAGCGGGCGCGCCGGTCCAATGGGCATGTCGGAGTGAAGCGACACGGGCACGTTCGCGCGCACGCAGGAGCCGAGGCGCGTCATGTTGTCGGCGCGCTTTGAACCCAGACCCCACTCGCCGTAGGCGTCAGCCAGCGCGGGGACATAGTACGGATTGGCGCTGACGACCGCGCCAAGGCGTGCGATGCGCTCGACCTGTTCCTCCGTCGAGTTCGCGAAATGGACAATGACGGCACGGTGATCGTTGCGCGGGGTTTCCTTCAGGCAGGATTCAAGGCTGTCCAGCACCATGTCGAGGCCGAGATCGCCGTTGACGTGGATGTGCGGCTGATAGCCCGCGTTCCAGAAGAGCTTGAACGCGGTTTTGAAGTCGTCGGGTTCGGTCATCCATTCGCCCTTGTGACCGTCGGTGTAGCCGTCCTTCATCTGCATCTTCTGCGAGACGATGGCGCCGTCGGCGAAGAACTTGATCTGCTTGTCGAAGAAACGAACTTTGCCCGAGGGCGCAAGCGCGATCGTCTTTTCGGCAGCGGCGAGCGCGCCTTGCTCGCGGTTGCGATCGAACATCGCGCGGCCGTCAACGATCAGCGTCGTCAGGAAGGGCACGTCGTCGGCGCCGAGCACCGTCTTGTAGAGGCCGAGGAGCTGCGGGTTGATCTGCGCGCCCGGCTCGTTGAGTGCGGTTACGCCCGCGCGATGCAGATAGGCTTTAAGCGCGTTCAAGCCCGCAACCATGCGCTCAGGGCTTGCGAAGCGCGGCATCAGCGTCGGCATGATGATCTCAAGGCCCTTTTCGTAGAAGTGGCCCTTCGCCCAATCGGCTTGCGTGCTGGCGAGGCCGTGGCCCCGTGTCGCTTCCTCCGTGATGCCGAGCGCCGCGAGCGCCGGCGTATTCAAGAAGAACTCGTGGCAGGAGCGGTGCCACACCGCAATCGGGCGGGTAGTTGAGATCGCGTCGAGCTCGCGCCGCGAGAGTTCGCCGTGCCAATAGGGGTGATAGCCCCAGGCGTAGAAGAAGTCCGTCGTTTCGCTCTGCGCGGCGAATGCGGCAGCGAGCCGCGCGCGATATTCGGCCGGGGTGCGCGCGGCGGGCACGCGCCTGGCCGGCAGATCCCATTCGTCGTTGGCGATGATCTCGGAGGTCAGGAACAGCGCGGACAAGATCGGGTGGAGGTGCTGCTCGATCAGGCCTGGCATCACGATCTTGTCGGCGAAGGTCTCGTCGAGTTGGAACGGCTTTTGGCCGAGCGCGCGTCTGACGGCGTCGAGCGTTCCGACGGCTTTGATGCGGCCGGCTTCGACCGCAACGGCCGTGGCCGTGGGAAGCGCCGCATCCATCGTGACGATCTTCTTCGCCGGGTAAACCGTCACTGCCGGTGCGGCGGCTTCCTTGGTTGCCGCGTTGCCCGGGCGTGGGCTGAGGCTTGCGGCGGCAGCGCTGCCCGCCGCGACCGCCAGGAACTTGCGCCGTCCCATCGAGGCCACGTGCGCCGAGAATGAGGCGTTCAAATCGCAACATGCGCAGTAGGCGCGCATGCCTGCGAACGGGTTGCGGGCGCGGGCGATCGATGGGGTTGTCGCGGGCATTGGTCGTTGCCGAACTGAAGCGTCTTGAAGGTGCAGATGACCACGGTTTTATCCGCGTGGCCAGTCGCCCGTCCGCAGGTGGTCGGTCGCCCTTGAGCGTTCTATCCGGCCGCTTCGACGCCGCGCACGAAATCGACGATGTCCTCGCGCAGCGTCGTCTTGGAGCGGAAGCCTGGCCAGAGGGAGAGAATGATGCCGACGTGGCCGACGCCGGGGTAGATTTTCACGGTGACGGGGCTGCCGACGGCTTTCAGGCGCGCGGCCATGCGTTCGGTGTTGCGCGGCGAGACCGTGGTGTCGTCGTCGCCGCTCGCGAGCAGCATCGGCGGGCGCTTGCCGTCGATATGCGTGATGGGTTGCGTCTCCGGGCGGTTCGCGCCGCCGAAGATTTCGATCAGCGTCTTGTCCTTCAGCGGCAGGATGTCGTAGGGCCCCGCGATCCCCACGACGCCGCGCAGCCATGAAAAGTCGCCGCCGACTTTGCGAAGGTAGACGGGATCGGACGCGAGCATCACGGCGATGTGCGCGCCGGCGGAGTGACCGGCGAGATAGAGGCGGGCCGGGTCGCCGCCGCGAGCCTTCACGGCCTCGCGCAGGAAGCGCACGGCTTGCGCGCCGTCGTCGACGAAATCGGGGAAGCGGGCCTCAGGGTAGACGCGATAGTCGGCGACCGCGACGATGAAGCCCTTGCTGGCGAGAGCCTGGCCGACGGCGCGGTAGGTTTCCTTCTCGCCGTCCTGCCAGGAACCGCCATAGAAGAAGAGGATGACGGGTGCGGGTTGCGTCAGGCCGTCCGGCACGTAGAGGTCCAGCTTCTGGCGCCCGAGGTTGCCGTAAGCGAGGTCGGTCTCGATGCGATAACCGTCGCTCGGCACGACAAGCGCGTTGAACGTGGAGACGCACCCGGCGAGCGACAGCATCGCCATACCCGCCAAAGCAATCCCCAAGATGCGGGCGGCGAATGTTCTCATCTGTCACGAGGTCCTATGGGAAACGCGAGCGTCCAAGGAAGTCGTACGGTCACGCTCGGCGCGCGGATCACCGGTCGTGGGTGGTTCCGGTCCGCGCGGCATGACAATATGCCGGATCAAAATCACGGGAGATCGTCATGCGCCAAGCCGTTATCGTTTCTTACGCCCGCACGGGTCTCGCGAAGGCCGCGCGGGGCGGGTTCAACA
>CAZLRW010000292.1:0-3070 GCA_964561925.1 uncultured Flavobacteriaceae bacterium | reverse complement strand
CCGTCGAGCGTCGCGCCGCGCACCTCGAACATGTCGGCCGCCGGAATCCTGTCCGGCATGACGGCCAACAGCTGCCGCACGAGCTCGTTCGCCGGCGTGACCTGGTAGTAAACCTCGCCGCCCGAGATCCACGGCGTCGCCTGCTCGACCGGAACGAACGACGTGACGCGCCCGCGGCCGTCGCGCAGCATCGGCGCATAACCCGCGCCGCGGAGCAGATAGTTGAAGGCAACGGTTTCGACGAATTCGAGCCAGGTTTGAAACCCGTTCGGCCGCCGGAACAGCTGCTCGAGCGGGTGATTCTTGATGACGTCCTTGCCGCCGTCCTTGCGGTAGCGGAACACATGCACGGGCAGCTTCGCGAGATCCTGCGCGCGGATCGACACGCAAGCCATCGTCACGACTTCTTCGAGCGCCTTTTGCGGGGACACGACGACGCCCGCCGCCGACGTCGAACCGCCGAGCAGCCACTCGTAGAACCAGTCGTCCTTGTCCGTGAGCTGCGACTTGCGCTGCCCGCCGCGCGGCTTGCGGCTTGCGGAAGTCAGCTGCGGAAAGCGCTTCGCGTAGGCCGCCGAGACGAAGCGGCCGGTCTTCGCCGAGCGCGCGACGCTCTGCCTGCGCTTGGCCATTCGTCGGGTTCCCTCAAACGACGCGGAGCTCGCGCTCCTCGCCTTCGTAGATGTAGGCGCCTGCGCTCGGGTTCCACGACATGATGATCACCGCGCATTGCGTCGCGATGAACGGGTCGATCTTGGCGCGTCCCGACGTTTCCTTCGTCACCATCGGCGCATTGCCCTTCATTTCGATCTTTAGATTGCCGATGACCCAGTCCATCAGCGCCAGGCCCGCATGGCTGAGCGTATTGTCGGCGAGCTTCCGCTCGAGGCCATAGAGCGCAGGCGCGAGCGCAGAACCCTGCAGCAACGGCCGCAAACTGCGGTCCGCCCGCGAGATGCCGATTTCCGCCAACTGCTCATGGATGCCGGTCGCGCAGTTTGGATCAATGGCGACCGCATCCTTCGCCGGCAACAAACCCGCTGCCTGCACCTTGGCGACCACATCGCGCATCGCGTACAGATCCTCTGGCAACTTGCAAAACGTGAGCGATCCTTCGCGCTCAAAGTCGAGCAGCCGCGGCGCGATGTCCTTGCGTCTTTCGAGTACGATGCGGCTCGCATAAGCGTGATTCCACAAGAGCCATCGGCGTGTGCCGCGCTCTCGTCCGATCACTGAGAGACCCAACAAGTCGTCTTCACCGCCGCCATCGATGCCTATCGTGGCGACTTCCGAACGTTCGATGAGTGTGTCGAGCGTGAGCGTGCGGTCTGCGCGCGCCGCCCAATGTTCGCCGCCCACCCATTCGGTCGACGCGACGCCGACCTCGACGTTCAGAAACTTCGCCTCGGCGTTGATCAACGCCGCCTTGCCGGCGCGCGTCGCGTCGGCGAGTTCCTGGGCGATCGTGTCTTCGTCGACCGAGCGTCCGAGATTCGGGTTCGTGACGTACCAGTTTTCGCGCGCGCGATACGACTCGTTCTTCAGCATCGCTTGCGGAAATTCGTAGAGCAGCGGCAAGCTCGCGTTGTCGACGAGCTTGCCGTCGCGGATCGCGCGAAACTTCTCCAGCTGCGTCTTGAAGACGCCGGCCGGCGCCTTGTTCGACTGCGTCGACAGATAGATCACGAAGCCTTCGGGCCGCGACAGCAGACCGCCGGCCGCCTCGCGCAGCATCGCATCTGCGTTCGCCATTTCGCCGAACAGCCACAGCTCGTCGACCAGAAGCCCGATCGTCTTCTTGCCCGCGACCGTGCCGCTGTCGGCGGCCACGACCTTGAGCGAGGCGCCGGTGTTGCGATGCGTGATCGTCTTGTGGTCGGGCCGCACATGCAACAACGCGTCGAGCTCTTCGCTCGCCTTGACCATGTCCCACGCCGGCTTGAACGAATTGTCGGCCACCTCCTTCGTCGGCGCGAGGATGTAGTACTCGCCCGAGTCGCGCCAGTTGCGCAGAAGCGCCGTCAGCATGATGCCGGCGGCGCGCGTCGACTTCGAATTTTTCTTCGAGACGAACTCGAAGAAGTAGCGGATCAGCCGGCGGCCGGACTGCGCGTCGTACGCGCCGAACAGCGCGCGCGGCAGATCGAACGCCCACGGCAGGCACGCCTCGCCCAAGCTCGGACGGTTGGCGACGTCGACCAGCACGAGCTCGCGAAAGATCGCAAGGGCGGACTCCGCCTCATCCGGAAACAGCGGCTCGCACGGCACGAGCGAGCGCCGCGCGACGATGCGTTCTTCCCAATCGAGACAGCTCGTCGACCATTGCGGCGCCGTCATTGGTACGTGCGCGGCGGCGCCGGCGTTGCGTAGCGCCCGGTCGCGGCGACTTGGGCCGCGCGCTGGGCTTGTTCCTTCTTGCCGAGCGGCTGTTCGCGCTGCTCGTCGGGCATGCGGGCCTTGCCGACCGTGCCGAGGCCGCGATCGAGCAGCGCCTTCGACGCGGCCGCGATCGCCGTCTCGCTCGTGCCGTCGGCGGCGATCTTGCGCAGGACCTCGACGGCCAGGTGCGCGTATTTGCGGGCCTCGCCGCGGATCGTGGCCGTGAGCGACGTCGTCGTCGTCGTTTCCTTCGCCGGCGCCATCATGAACGGCAGCATCGCGGCGTCGCCGCCGATCTCGACCGCGGGCTTGCCGTAGCCGCGATCGAGAATCTCCTTGGCCGCCGTGATCTTGGCCGCCTCGCTGGCGCCGTAGAACAGCAGCTTCACCAGCGATTCGATCGCGAGCGTCGCATGTTGCTGCGCCACGCCGTCGATTTCGTCGGGCGGCGCCGTCGCCAGCGCGCTCACCTTGTTCAATTCGCTGAGCGCCGACGGCTTGACGTAGCCTTTCGGCTTGCGGCCTGCGCCCGGCCGCCGGCCGCCGCGGCCCGACTTGACCTGGTCGCTCACCGTTTGAAATCCCTGAAATCAAGCAGCCCAATCAAAGCCACACCGCCACCCAAAATTTTTCCCGCGTGGCGCCCTCGCAGGTCCGGGCGGGGCGGGGTGTTGAGGATTTTAGACCCCCC
>CAZLRW010000291.1:0-3076 GCA_964561925.1 uncultured Flavobacteriaceae bacterium | reverse complement strand
GCGACGATTTCCGCGAGGGCAAGCTGACGCTGCCGGTGATCCTGGCGCTCGGCAAGGCGAACGGCGATGAAGCGGAGTTCTGGCGGCGCACGATGGTCGGCCACCAGCAGAGCGATGCCGACCTCACGCACGCGATCCACCTGATCGACAAGCACCAGGCGATCGCGGGCACGCTCGCCCGCGCGCGGCAGTTCACGGAAGAAGCGTGCCGGGCGCTGAACGTGTTTCCCGAAAGCCCGATGCGGCGCGCGCTCGCCGACCTCGCCGAGTTCTGCGTCAGCCGCGCTTACTGATCTTCAAAGCGCCGATGCTGCGGCGACCCACCAGACGGGGTGCGCCTTTGCGATCGCCGTGGCGGCGATGTGGGCGGCGGCTTCGGTTTCATAGAGGCCGAAGCAGGTGGCGCCCGAGCCCGACATGCGGGCGATCAAGCAGCCTTCGGTTTGAGCGATTGCGGCTTCGGCTTTCATGATCGTGGGTGCGATCGCCTTGGCCGGCGCTGCGAGGTCGTTCGCTTGGCGGTCGAGCAGCATTGCGAGTTCGCGCGCTGTCGCGGGCGGCGGCGCAAGCTGTGGCGCATAGGCGCCGGTGCGCGCGGTGAGCGCTTTGAACACCGCCGACGTCGGCACTTCGACGCCCGGGTTCACAAGCACGAGCGCGAGCGGCGGCATCGCGTCGACCGGCGTTACGATTTCGCCGAGGCCCGTGACCAGCGCCGGCGCCGCGTGCAGGCACACGGGCACGTCCGCGCCGAGCGCAAGACCGATCGCGGCGAGTTCGTCGAACGCGATCGGCAGGCCCCAGTGCGCCGCGAGCAGATGGAGTGCCGCTGCCGCATCGCTCGAGCCGCCGCCGATGCCGGAGGCGAGCGGCAAGTTCTTCTCGAGCACGATCTCGACGGGCGGCGTTTTGTGCCCCCTCTCCTCCGCCCAAACGTCGAGTTCGCGCGCGGCCTTGAGGACGAGATTGTCGGGAGCGCCTTTCAACGCTTCGCCGAACGGGCCCTTCACCGTCAGCGACAGCGTGCGCGCCGGGCGCAGTTCCAACCGGTCGCCGACATTCGCGAAAACGATCAGGCTTGCGAGGTTGTGATAGCCGTCGGGGCGTTTGTCGCCCACATGCAGGAAGAGGTTGACCTTCGCGGGCGCGAGGCGGCTTTTGCCGGCCGTCACTGGCCGGCGCGCGGCTTGCCGGCCTGCGCCGGCACCGGCGGCAGATCGGGAAGGCCGGCCTCGATCTTCTTGCGGATCTTCGGCTCTTCGCCCTGCTCGGGCTTCAAGGTCAGCGCGTGCTGCCACTGATACCTGGCTTCGAGCTTGCGCCCGACGCGCCAATAGGCGTCGCCCAGATGGTCGTTGATCGTGGCTTCGCTGGGCTCGAGTTGGATCGCCTGTTCCAGATACTGGATCGCGGTCTTGTAGTCGCCGACCTTGAAATAGGCCCAGCCGAGGCTGTCGATGATGAAGCCGTCTTCGGGGCGCAACTCCACCGCGCGGCGCAACATCTGCAACGCCTCGGTCATGTTCACGCCTTGCTCGACCCAGGTGTAGGCGAGGTAGTTCATGACGAGCGGCTGTTCGGGCTTGAGCTTCAGCGCCAGCTTCAGGTCGCGCTCGGCCTCGCCCCAGCGTTTCGAGCGTTCGTAGGCGATGCCGCGCGTATAGTAGAGCGTCCAGTTGCGTTCCTGGGGCGCGCCGACGAGAGCGATCGCCTTCGTGTAGGCGTCGACCGCTTCGGCATAGCGCTCGTCGCCACGCAGCACGTCGCCGATCGAAGCGAGCAGATCGAGATCGGCGGGGCCGCCGGTCAGCGTGTCGTTCAGCGTCTTGAGCGCCTCGGCGTTCTTCTTTTGCTTTTGATAGGCCTGCGCGATCTGCATGCGCGCGTTGTGATAGAGCGGCGACGTCGCGGCGACCCGCCCGTAGGCCGTGATCGCATCGTCCCAGCGCTCGACCGTGTCGTAGCGGTCGCCGAGCAGCGACAACGCGAGGTCGTGATCCGGATCGAGCGCGAGCGCGAGCTGGAGATAGAAGACGGGGAACTCGAACGCGCGTTCTTCGGCAAGCGATGAGGCGATGCCGTAGAACGTTTCGGCGAGGCCGTCCCTGGCACTGGCGATCACGCGGTCCGGAACGACGCCGGTTTCGAGCTTTGCCAACGCGGGACCCACGATCGGGTGCGCGGGCGCCTTCTTCAGGAACGCGCCGTAGACTTCTTTCGCCTTCGCCTGTTCGCCGTTGCGGGCGAGGTGGGCGGCATAGGCGAGCAAGATGCGAAGCGAGTCGCCCTCGGAGAGTTTGTTCGCCTCTTCAAGATGGACGAGTGCGTCTTTCGGTTTGCCGGCCAGATCCTCCATCACGCCCAGGTGATAGAGCGCGAAGGCGCGTGCACCGCCCGCTTCGGTCAGCTTGCCCACGACTTCGTAGGCCTGTTTCGCGTTGCCTTCGGTGAAGTGCGCGTAGGCGAGGCCCAGACGCGCGGCGATCTCCGCCGCAGCGTTGCCCGAGACCTTCTCGAATTGCAGGCGCGCTTCGGCGGCGTTGCCGTTGCGCATTGCGCGCACGGCGATGACCAGACGGGCCATGCGGGCGCTGGGCACGTTCGCGACCAGTTCTTCGGCGTGCCGCGCGGCACCGTCGACGTCGCCCTCCGTCACCTCGCTCATGATGGCGCGTTCGAGCAGTTCCGGGTTGCCGGGGTCGAACTTCAGCGCCTTGTCGTAGAACAGCGCCGCGGCTTGCGCGTCGCGTTCGCTCGCGGCGTAGCGGCCGGCGAGATAGCTGCCGTAGCGGGAGGGGGCGGGCGAGCGCTCGTTGCTGCGCTCGGTCAGCGTGTCGATCGCCGAACACTGCGTGAGGCCCACGACAAGCGCCGCGCCGAGCGCACCGCTGACCAACACCGCCTTCAGCACCGATGACACGCGCAACGTCACTCTCCGCTCACAGACCTCAGGCCGTTCAGAAACTTCAGGGCGCTCACATATTCGGATAGTTGGGGCCGCCCCCGCCTTCCGGCGTCACCCAGTTTATGTTCTGCGCGGGGTCTTTGATATCGCAAGTTTTGCAGTGAACGCAGT
>CAZLRW010000290.1:0-3080 GCA_964561925.1 uncultured Flavobacteriaceae bacterium | reverse complement strand
ATCGTATGGACAGCGACCAAACCCACACGCCGATGTTCCACCAGATCGAAGGCCTCGTGATCGACGAGACGTCGCACATGGGCCACCTGAAATGGATCCTGGAAGAATTCTGCCGCGCGCTGTTCGAGGTGCCGAAGGTGGAGATGCGCTTCCGCCCGTCCTACTTCCCGTTCACCGAACCGTCGGCCGAGGTCGACATCCGCTGCGACCGCTCGGGCGGTGAGGTGAAGCTCGGGCAGGGCAACGATTGGCTCGAGATCTTGGGCTGCGGCATGGTCCACCCGAAGGTGATCGAGATGTGCGGCCACGATCCGGCGAAGTATCAAGGCTTCGCCTGGGGCATGGGCCTCGACCGTCTCGCGATGCTGAAATACGGCGCGCCCGACCTGCGCGCGTTCTTCGACGCCGACCTGCGCTGGCTGAAACACTACGGCTTCGCCGCCCTCGACATGCCCTCCCTCGCCGGAGGGCTCAGCCGATGAACTGCGCAGCCTGGGACCGCGGGCGTCTCGCCCGCTCTTCTTCCTTCCATCTCCAACGCACAAAGTGCGGGCGGGACGCCCGCGGTCCCAGGGGGGCCCAATGAAATTCACCCTCTCCTGGCTGAAGGACCACCTCGACACCGACGCCCCGGTCGACAAGATCGCCGAGACCTTGACCGCGATCGGCCTCGAGGTCGAAGTGATCGACGACAAGGCGAAGGCGCTCGCCGCGTTCACCGTCGCCTACGTCGTCTCCGCCGAGAAGCATCCGAACGCCGACAAGCTGCGCGTCTGCATCGTCGACACCGGCAAGGAAAAGCTGCAAGTCGTCTGCGGCGCGCCGAACGCGCGCGCCGGCATGAAGGGCGTCTTCGCGCATGCGGGGACCACGATCCCCGGCACCGGCGTCGAGTTGAAGAAGTCCGCGATCCGCGGCGTCGAATCGAACGGCATGCTCTGCTCCGAACGCGAGATGGGTCTCTCCCAGGAGCACGACGGCATCATCGATCTGCCGGCCGACGCGCCGGTCGGCGCGCCGTTCGCCAGCGTGCTCGGCCTCAACGATCCGGTGATCGAGATCAAGCTGACGCCGAACCGCCCGGACTGCACCGGCGTGCGCGGGATCGCGCGCGACCTCGCGGCGGCGGGGCTCGGCCGTCTGAAGCCGGACGCGGCAGTGAAGATCGTGCCCCGCTTCAAGAACCCTGTCGCGATCGGCCTCAAGTTCGACGACAAGACCGCGAACGCGTGTCCCGTCTTCGCTGGCCGCATGGTCAAAGGCGTGAAGAACGGCCCGTCGCCCGCATGGCTGCAACAGCGGTTGAAGGCCGTGGGCCTCAGGCCCATCTCGACGCTCGTCGACATCACGAATCTGATGTCGCTCGACCGCGCGCGGCCGTTGCACGTCTACGACGCCGACAAGCTCAAAGGTGAAATCCACGCCCGCCTCGCGAAAAAGGGCGAGAGCTTCCTCGCGCTCGACGGCAAGACCTACGAACTCGACGCGGAGATGTGCGTCATCGCCGACGACAACGGGGTCTTGGGCCTCGGCGGCGTCATCGGCGGCGAGACCACGGGCGTGAGCGAGACGACGGCGAACGTCTTCATCGAAAGCGCCTATTTCGATCCCGTCCGCACCGCCCGCACGGGGCGCGAGGCCGGCATCGTTTCCGACGCGCGCTACCGTTTCGAACGCGGCGTCGATCCCGAATACGTCGACGAGGGCCTCGATCTCGCGACGAAGCTGATCCTCGACATGTGCGGCGGCGAGCCCTCGGACCTCACCGTCGCGGGCCGCGCGCCGGAAACGAAGCGCGAGATCACGTTCGATCCCGCGCTCGTCGAAAAACTCTGCGGTGTGAAAATCCATGCGGGCGAGGCGCTCTCGATCCTCGACCGTTTGGGCTTCCGCGCCGTCGTCGGCACGCGCGTGAGCATCCCGTCCTGGCGCCCCGACATCCACGGCCCCGCCGACTTGGTGGAAGAAGTCGTGCGCATCGCCGGTCTCGACAAAGTGCCGTCGACCCCGCTGCCGCGCCCCGCGACGATCCAGCCCGCGGTGCTGACGCCGATGCAAAAGCGCGTGCGCGCGGCGAAACGCACGCTCGCCGCCCGCGGCCTGTCGGAAGCGATGACGTGGTCGTTCGTCAGCCGCGCACAAGCGCAACTCTTCGGCGGCGTGCCCGAAGCGTTGATCCTCGCCAACCCGATCAGCGCCGACTTGGACGCGATGCGCCCAAGCGTTCTCCCAGGCCTGCTCGCTGCCGCCCAACGCAACGCCGCGCGGGGCTCAAAGGATCTCGGCCTCTTCGAAGTCGGCCCGCAATTCTACGGCCCCGAACCCGGCGAGCAGCTGACCGCCGCTTCGGGGTTGAGGCTCGGCGCCGGCCCGCGCAACTGGGGCAAGCAACCGTGGAACGCCGACGTGTTCCAAGCCAAGGCCGACGTGCTCGCGATCCTCGACGCCTGCGGTGTCGCCGGCGAAGCGGCGCAGGTCGCAACCGACGCCCCCGCCTGGTACCACCCCGGCCGCTCCGGCGCGCTGAAGCTCGGACCGAAGAACGTGCTCGCCTATTTCGGCGAACTCCACCCGCGCATCCTGCAAGCGTTCGACCTGACCGGACCCGTCGCCGCGTTCGAGGTCATGCTCGAAACGCTGCCCGCGCAGAAGGCGAAACCGACAAAGACGAAACCGAAACTCGACCTCGCCGAGTTCCAGGCCGTCGAACGCGACTTCGCGTTCCTGATCGACGCAAAGGTCGCGGCCGCCGACATCGTCAAAGCCGCCGCCGGCGCCGACCGCGCGCTCATCGAAAGCGTCACCGTCTTCGACGTCTACGAAGGCAAAGGCGTCGACCCCGGCAAGAAGTCGCTCGCGATCGCGGTGCGCCTGCAACCGAAGGACCGCACGCTCACCGAAGCGGAAATCGAATCGGTCTCGAGCAAGATCGTCGGCGCCGTGGCGAAAGCAACAGGCGCGACGCTCCGAGGTTGATCACGGCTGCGCCGGCGGCGTCTCCGTCTTCGGCTTCTCGCCGTCGAGGAACAACTGCGCGTGTCAGCATGGAACAACCTCCTCACATCTTGCCGGCCGAAAAC
>CAZLRW010000289.1:2006-3081 GCA_964561925.1 uncultured Flavobacteriaceae bacterium | reverse complement strand
ACCGCCTCGGCGACTTTGTTGTTCGCATAGGCGCGGCGCCACAGTTCGCGCGAGTAGGCCTGGAGTTCGGTGAGCGCTGTACGCTTCGCCGCACGGATCGCGCGGCGTGCGCCCCACATTGCGCCCGCAACCGCCACCGCCGTCAGCAGCACGCCGAGGATCAGGATCGCGCTGGACGCGTACATCGCGTCCGGTTGGGAGACCGCAGGACCGGCGAGCGCGAGCAAGATGACGAGATAGAGCGCGACCGTGCGCGCGTAAGCTGCGATCGGGCGAAGCGGCGCAAGGTCGAAGAGATCGATGCGCAGGTGGCTTCCCGTCGCGCCGCGGAAGCGGTGGTGCAGCATGACGATGAAGCCGATGCTGGCGCCGAGCAGACCGAACGTCAGCGCGATGCGGATGTAGAGCCAGAGTGTGAGGATCGCGGCGCCTGCGCCCTCACCCGGCACGGTCTCGCGCAAGAGCGTGCCGAAGACGGGCGTGAGCAGCACCGCCCACAGCAGGCCTGCGCCGAGGCGGACGCCGTAGAACGGATCGAGCAAGCGCCCGCGGGCGCTCGCGATCTGATGCTCCTCCGCTTGCAGCGCGGGGCGCAGCGCGTCGTAGGCGCCGATGCAGGCTTGCGCGAAAAGCGTCGGCAGAACGACGTTGTAGGCGATGAAGGCGAGGAGAACGACTTCGACGCTGCCCGGGCCCGTCGCAAAGAACAACGCCTCGCCGACGAAGATGCCGCTCGCCACGCCCGCCAGATTGAGCGCGCCCAGGTGGAGCACCAATAGCAACGCGAAGATCGCGAAGGAGGCCGCCCACGGCCGGGTCTCGATCGCGACGATCAGCCGGTCAAGAACGCCGGCGCGCGCGGCCGCATAGGCTTGATCGCGCGCAGGCGGGGGCGGCAGCGCGAGCCGTGCGGGCGCTTCCTCAACCGTCTCGGCGTCTTTGATCTCGGGCTCGTTCATGTGCAGCCGCTTGGCCGTGCAAGAGCAGCGCCACGCCCCCGCTTCCGCCAGTGGGCATCTTTTCGCGGATCGCAGCCGGTGTCACTCTAGGACGAGTGGCGCGTTAGCGTTAACGG
>CAZLRW010000289.1:0-1906 GCA_964561925.1 uncultured Flavobacteriaceae bacterium | reverse complement strand
AGTACGAGAACTCGGCGAAGATTTTTTTGACGTCGCGGTTCCAGGGGCCGTGGTAGCGGTCGAGGAGGTCTTCGGCGCGGGTCTTACCGGCGTCGACGATTTGGAACAGCGGTTCGATGAAGCCTTCTTCGGTGCCGCCGATCGAATCCAGCTGCGCGCGCGAGCGCAAGCCCATGCGCGAGATGTTCAGCATGTGGCGCGCGAGTTCCTGAACGTTCGTGTTGCGAAACGGCGTTTTGAGGCCGAGCTTCGGCACGACTTCGCGCAGTGCGCTGCGTTCTTCCGCCGTCCAGTCCTTGACCATGTCCCAAGCAGCATCGAGCGCGGTGGTGTCGTAGTAGATCCCGGTCCAGAGCGCGGGTAGCGCGCAGATGCGCCGCCATAGGCCGCCGTCGGCGCCGCGCATTTCGAGGAACTTTTTCAGGCGCACTTCGGGAAAGATCGTCGTCAGGTGATCGGCCCAGTCGGACATCGTGGGCTCGACTTTCTCAAAGCCCGGCAGTTTGCGGGCGAGAAAGTCGCGGAACGAAAGGCCCGCGGTGTTCAGGTATTTGCCGTCGCGGTAGAGGAAGTACATCGGCACATCGAGCGCGTAGTCGACGTAGCGCTCGAAGCTCATGCCGTCTTCGAACACGAACGGCAGCATGCCGGAGCGCGCGTTGTCGACGTCGGTCCATATGTGGCTGCGGTAGGACAGGAACCCGTTCGGGCGGCTCTCGCGGAACGGCGAAGACGCGAACATCGCGGTCGCGATCGGCTGCAGCGCCAGGCCGACGCGGAACTTCTTGACCATGTCGGCTTCGGAGGCGAAGTCGAGGTTCACCTGGATCGTGCAGGTGCGGAACATCATTTCGAGACCGAGGCCGCCGACGCGCGGCATGTAGCTCTTCATGATGCCGTAGCGGCCCTTCGGCATCACAGGCACGTCTTCAAGGCGCGCGGTCGGGTGGTAGCCGAGGCCGATGAAGCCTGCGCCGATTTCCTTGGCGATTTGGCTCACCTGATCGAGATGTTCGTTCGACTCGGCGCAGGTTTCGTGGATGCTCCGGAGTGGCGCGCCGGAGAGCTCCAATTGGCCACCGGGTTCCAGGCTGATTGCGGCGCCGGCGGCGTGCTTCAGGCCGATGATGTTCGGGCCTTCGTTGATCGGCTCCCAGCCGCCGAAGCGCCGCAAGCCTTCGAGCATCGCGCGGATGCCCGTCTTCCCCTCATAAGGGAGCGGCGCCAGCGTTTTCAGGTCGTAGCCGAACTTTTCGTGCTCGGTGCCGATGCGCCATTCGCTCTTCGGCTTCACCCCCTTGGCGATGAAGTCGATGAGGTCGGCTTTGGATGTGATCGGGCCGCCGCCAGCTTGCGGAACGGACATGAAGGCACCTCAATGACAATAACCCCATGTAGGCGTGCCCCCGTGCGCCGCGCAAGGGGCGAGGCGTTAACTCCAGTCGCCGAGCGTCGCCTGCCACAGCGCGATCGCGGCGAGTGAGGCCGTGTCGGCGCGCATGATGCGCGGCCCGAGCGACACAGGCACGGTGAACTTCAGCGCACGGATCATTTCACGCTCCGCGTCGTCGAATCCGCCTTCGGGACCGGTGAGGATTGCCCATGGCCCCCTGCCCGCTTTTGCGAGTTGCGCAACGGCGGGCGGCGCGCCGCCTTCGTCACAGAACATGAGACGGCGCGTTGCGTTCCACTGCTCGAACGTCTTCGCGAGCGGTATGGGCGCCATAATGTCGGGCACGGTCAGCCGGCCGGATTGTTCCGCTGCCTCGATCGCGTTCGCGCGCATGCGATCGCCGTTGACGCGTTCCACGATCGTGCGATGCGTGATTACGGGTGTAATGCGGGCGACGCCGAGTTCGGTCGCTTTCTGGACGATGTAGTCGAGCGGCGTCTTCTTGATCGGCGC
>CAZLRW010000288.1:0-3089 GCA_964561925.1 uncultured Flavobacteriaceae bacterium | reverse complement strand
TTGATGCGGCCGTCTTGGCCGACGACGAACGTCGCGGGGATGGGCAGGAACCAGGCGTCGTTCAACTGGCCGACGCTCGGGATGAAGCCGCCCGCGGTCATCAGCGCGCGCATTTCCTCGCCGACCCAGAAGGCGAGGTTCAGCGACATCGCGTAGCCGTTGTCGAGGTCGGTCAGGACCGGAAACGGCGCGTGCGCCTCTTCCTTCATTTGGCCGGCGAAGCGCGCGACCTCCGGCGTGATCGCGATGATCTCGCCGCGGTCGCCGAGGTGACGCTGGGCGCCTGCAAGCGCCCAGGTGTTCAAGCGGCAATAGGGACACCAATGGCCGCGGTTGAAGACGACGGCGACGGAGCCCTTCTCGAGCTCGGTCTCGAGGCTGACCATCTCGCCCTTCTCGTCGGGCAGCGTGAAGGGCGGCATTTTCTCGCCGATGCGCGGCGCGTCGAGCCCGGCTTCCGCTGCATGGAGACGCCCGACCAGGCGGTCGACGCCGTCGGCGAACTCATCGCTCAAGCTGCGCACGGCGTTCGCGACATAGTCGAGGCGCTGGGCGAGCGAGACGTCCATATCGCGCGCGCGTTCGAAGGCGGCTTCGAGTTGGACGGCGAGCGGATTGTCGCTCATCAGGGTGGACCCTATGAAATGTGTGGGTATTCAACCACAGGCCTGGGTGACGCGCCAGTCCAGGCGGCGGCTTCCGAAGACGTTCAAGCCAAAACGGTCATCGGCCCGAGCCGCGGGCTTGGGTTGAAGAGCGTCTTTGCCGTGAGTTTGAGGCCCAACGTCTTCGCGGCTTCGCGGATTTCGGGAATCGGTGTGCGGACGAGCGTTGCGCCTGCGCGCTCCAGGGACGCGAACGGTTCTTGGGTGCGCAGGCGCTGTGCCCATGCCTTCATCTTCGGCCAGCGGTCGTCGATTTCGACGCGCGACCAACTCAGGTTTGCGAAGAAGGCGACGATCGAGATGTCGGCGATCGAAAGCGCGCCCAGGAAGTAGCCGTCGTTCGGCGCGCGGCTTTCGAGATAGTTCATCACGTCGACGACCTCAGTCGCGACGACCTTTGCGATCGCCTCCTTGTTGCGCGGGCGGCCGAAGACGCCGGGGCCGATGACGGCCGCGTTGAACACGCGCCAGATGAAGACGTCGCCCATGCGGCTGTCGGCGAATTCTTCGAGCCAGCGCGCCTCGGCCCTGAGCGCGATGTCGGCGGGATAGACGGGCGCATCCGGATAGCGGTCTTCGAGGTATTGGCAGATCACGCTCGAGTCCGCGATCGTGATCTTGTCGTCGCGGAAGACGGGGATGCGGCGCAAGGGCGAGATCGCGGTGAATTCGTCGTTGCCGAAGAAGGGCGGGATCGGGTCGATCTCCACCGCGACGTTCTTCAGCGCGCAGACCGCGAGCACCTTGCGGACGTAGGGTGAAATCGGCGTGCCGATGATCGTGGCGGTGCGGGTCATGGGAGGTTCCTCGATCGCGGCGCGACGCTAGCCCATTGCGGGCGGGCGTCGCCAGGGACTAGCGTGCGCGCCACGCACGAATACCTTCGGGAGATCTTCGCATGACCGCCATCAACGACGTCGCGACGCTTGCCATCGAGGGCGAGGTTGCGGTGCTGAGTTTGAATTCGCCGCCGGTGAACGCGCTCTCAGCGCCGGTGCGCGAGGGGATCGTCAACGGCGTCGCGGCGGCCCTCGGCAATCCGTCGGTCAAGGCGTTGGTTCTGATCTGCGAGGGCAAGACGTTTATCGCGGGCGCCGACATCTCTGAGTTCGGCAAGGCGCCGAAGGGGCCGAGCCTGTTCGACGCCTTGAACGCGATCGAAAACGCGAAGGTGCCGGTGGTGGCGGCGATCCACGGCACGGCGCTGGGCGGCGGGCTCGAGGTGGCGCTGACCTGCCACTACCGTGTCGCGGTGCCGTCGGCGAAGTGCGGTTTGCCGGAAGTGAAGCTGGGGCTCTTGCCGGGCGCGGGCGGCACGCAGCGTCTGCCGCGCATCGTGGGCGCGGAAAAGGCGCTCGAGATGGTGACGTCGGGCGAGCACGTCGCGGCCAAGTGGGCCGCGGAAGTCGGGCTTGTCGATGCGCTGGTCGATGAGGGCAAGCTGCGCGACGGGGCGATCGCGTTTGCGAAGAAGATCGTCGCCGAGAAGCGCCCGCTGAAACGCGTGCGCGACATGAACGAGAAGATGGAGGCGGCGCGCGGCAAGCCGGAAATCTTCGCGGCGTTCCGCAAGGCGAATGCGAAGAAGTTCCGCGGTTTCGAAGCGCCGGAAGCGAACATCAAGTGCATCGAAGCGGCCGTCAACCTGCCGTTCGACGAGGGCATCAAGTTCGAGCGGCAAGAGTTCATGAAGCTGATGACCGGCACGCAGTCGGCGGCGCAGCGCTATGTGTTCTTCGCCGAGCGCGCGGTTTGGAAAGTGCCGGATGTGCCGGAAGACACGCAGACGATCCCGATCGCCAAGGTCGGCGTCATCGGCGCGGGCACGATGGGCGGCGGCATCGCGATGAATTTCTTGAACGCCGGCATCCCGGTGACGATCGTCGAGACGAAGCAGGACGCGCTCGACCGCGGCTTGGCGACGATCCGCAAGAATTACGAGAACACGGCCAAGCGCGGGCGGCTGACGATGGCCGACGTCGAGAAGCGCATGGGGATGCTGAAAGGCACGCTTGCACTTGAGGAACTCGCGCCCAGCGATCTTGTGATCGAGGCGGTGTTCGAGAATATGGACATCAAGAAGGACGTGTTTGGGAAGCTCGACCGGATTGTGAAGCCCGGTGCGATCTTGGCGACGAACACGTCCTATCTGAACGTGGACGAGATCGCCTCCGCCACGAAGCGGCCGGAGAGCGTGATCGGCTGGCACTTCTTCTCGCCCGCGAACGTGATGCGGCTGCTCGAAGTCGTGCGCGGCGAAAAGTCGTCGAAGCCCGTGATCGCGACCTCGATGGCGATGGCGCGCAAGATCGGCAAGATCGCAGCACTCGTCGGCGTGTGCCCCGGCTTCGTCGGCAACCGTATGCTGGCGCAGCGCCAGCGCGAGGCGCAGAAGCTGATCCTCGAAGGCGCGATGCCGTGGGA
>CAZLRW010000287.1:0-3100 GCA_964561925.1 uncultured Flavobacteriaceae bacterium | reverse complement strand
CTTGGTGCACAGCCGGTCGATCTCATCTCGCTCGGCGGCCGTCGCCCACAACCGAGGTTCTGTTGTCGCTATTGTCACTATCGTCACGGCATGCGCTGGCCTTGATCGTGCTCGCAGCGCCGTCGGAGGTCCCCGCGCCTGAGGATCGGTCGCGGCGGCTTCCCACGTCGAGCGTTTCGCCGGTCTTGGGTTTGACAATAGTGACATTAGCTGCCGATAGCTCGGGCGCGCGTTCCGCCGAAGGGCTATCGGCGCTATTGTCATGGGGATCAGCATTGATCGCCAGCCGTCGGGCACGTTCGCCTTGCAAGCGGTATGTCGTCGGCTCAAATCTGACACCCGGCACCATCCACGCAGGACGGTACCGGTTCTGTACGCGCCCGTAGTTGCCCGCCCGAAGGCGCTTGCGGGTACTTCGGGCGCGTGTTCTCGTGAAGGACCAAAAAGGATCATGGGCCATGACTTGGCGAAGCCGCCTGACGCGCTTCTTTCTTTGGGTGTCAGTGCTGGCCTGGGGGCCTTTGGTAGGCGCGAAGATCTTCGACCTCGTCGTGCTTGTTGGAGCGTGGAGCGCTTCACCACCAGCGTCGCTGCGCCTGCTGCCTTACGGCTCCGACTTTCCGGTGGATACCGGAGAGTTCTTCATTCCAAGCTCGGCGGCACTTCTCATCTCGACCGTTGGAGCGTTGACCGTCGGATGGCGAACGCCGCTGAGGTATCGGGCACTGCTTGCCACGTCCGTGCTGTGCATTTTCAGCATGCTGATCTTAACCGTCACCGTCTTTTGGCCTCTCAACGCCGCGCTATGGGCGGTAGCCCGCGATGCAGCAGGCGCTAGTCAAACGCCTTCTGAGGTCGTTCAGATGGTGCGGGCTTGGGTTACGCTAGATTGGGTTCGGGTTGCGGTCGGCTCAATCGGTTTCATCTCTGCTGTGCGAGCGCTCAGTATCCCGTTCCCCGGAGAACGAGCGCCTATCGATCCGCCAGCAGTGACAATCGCGCTTATCATCGGAGTGATCGGCATTGCCGCATTCGCGGTCTATTTCGTGTCGAATGTGTAACTAGGGTAGCTTGGTCGCTTCATCGATAAACGCTGGCGCGGCTTTGACGGCTGCGGGCGACAAACCCGCCGCGTTCACCTTCAATTGTCTCTCGTTCCATCGTCGCAAATGAATTCCGGGGACATGGGACAAACTACAGCAGTTGAGATTGGTCTCGTGGTGCGGCCTTGGGCTTTGGTCCAGGGCTTGCGCCTGCCGAGGGCGTGACCGAGCGCATTGCTCCACCCGCATGACAAACGCCGCCAGGCCTGGCGGCGATCGCCGCGCTGCGTGATGTGATTGCAGCACCAAGACTCTCGTCTACTCCCTATTGTCATCCAGCACGCGCCGAACTCGCCTCAATGGGGGCAACAACTGCAGCCAATCCCGCGGGTAGATTTCACGCAACAGGAGCGCTTGAAGCGGGGCGGTTGCAGCGACACCACGCTTTCGCATCGCCCGCCCCGAGTTCGTGAGCGTCACCTTGCGGATTCTTGCATCAAGGTCGCTTGGCGTCAGCTCGACCAGTCCTTTCTCAACTAGCTTCTTGATCGTCGATGACATCGTCGGCTGAGCCACCTGCATCGCATCAGCGATCTCTGTTATGGTTTGGGCCGCACCCAATCTCGTAAGGTGATTCAGCACGCCGAATTGAGCAGTCGTAAGGCCGTCCGGAAGCACTTTGGCGAATGCGTTGTCCGCCAAATGAGCGATGATCGCGATTTCGGTGAAAACTTGGAACTCGATCGGCGCGTTCGCGTCGCCGCCCGGCTGCTTTCGCGATTTCATGGGCTTAGATTGGAAATTCTCGAGACCATTGGCCACCGCGGTGCGGGTTGCGGAACGCTTGCGTAACCGAAACGAAACAAGCCCTGCACGCGCGCCGGCGCGGCGACGCCGACCATCCGATGGAAGTCTTCGTAGCACCTCGCCATCTGCGGAAACTCCTGCAAGACTTGGCTCAACGGGTGCATCGCGACCCCGAGCCTCGTCGCAGCGAGGTTGATGCGCAGCCAGGCGGCCCCGGCTGCGATTTGATCGACCCGAGTGTTGGATGGCGTTGTCATCCATCCGAACGCCTGAGCTGTGTCGATCAAGCCATTGTAGAAGGCAAGTGTCGAAGCGAATGCTTGACTGTCCGTTCGCTCCATCTCGTCGCGCGACAACAGCCCCACGAAGCGATAAGCCTCCATCAACGGTCCATAGAGCGATATGCCGTCAGGATTGGCCTCGACTTCGGCGGCCCCGATCCGGGTTAGCCTAGTGCTTTCGTGATGCGTCGCGACATTGTTCACTTCGATGCGCCAGCCTTCCAGGGATATTTGCTTAAGGGCCGCGATTTTCGCGGGTTCTGTCGTCCAACCGAGTGCATCATTGGTCGCCGACATGGCATCCGCCGCGATCCGTTGCATCGTGTCGCGCGAAACCGGTCTGCCGGGATCGTAGGGGACCCTGGCGGTTCGTCGCATCAAGGCATGCTCGAAAAGCGGCTCTCTGCGAACAGATGTATCTTTGGCAAAGACGATGCGGGCAATAGGGCGCCGATCGAGGCGCGGCTGAGGCTCCCCTTCTGGAAAGAGGAACATTTCGGCGCGATAGCCCTGCTCCGCCGCTGCAAAGCGCAGCAACTCCAGAAACGCGCCTAGGCCTATTGTGATCTGCCTATCTGGCGGATCGGTTTCGGGCAATCGGCGAACAAGGTCGCAATACAGAACGAGTGCGTCGTTGCCTTCCAACGCAACCCACCAGGGTTGGCGATTGTGCGGGCTTGGAGCCAAGATGGCGTAAGCGAGAGCATTGAGCCGCGGATCGCCAAAGCCCCCTTTCGCGGCCGCACTCCACGGTTGCCGCACCGAAGGCGCGTCGCGGAAGACCGCAGCGCCTAGCCCGGCGCCGGCAATGACGATTGCTGCTCCTCCAGTCCAAAGTATCGCACGACGCGAAATCATGAACACCCCATTTCCGCCATAACTACATTGATCTCTATGCACTTAAACATAGATTTCTATGTGATGTCAATAGCCGCATGCGCGATCATCAGAGCGAGCGTTTGCGCTTGA
>CAZLRW010000286.1:0-3106 GCA_964561925.1 uncultured Flavobacteriaceae bacterium | reverse complement strand
GATCGCGGCCTGAACGCGCGAGCGGCCGTCATTCATCGCCCAGTGGCGGGCGATGTTCTCGATCACCACGATCGCATCGTCGACCAGAATGCCGATCGAAAAGATCAGCGCGAACAGACTGACCCGGTTGATCGTGTAACCCATCAGGTTCGCGGCGAACAACGTCAGCATGATCGTCGTGGGAATGACAACCGCGGTGACCAGCGCTTCGCGCAGGCCGATCGCCACCGCAATCAGGATCACGATCGAAATCGTCGCGAGCCCCAAATGGAACAAAAGCTCGTTCGCCTTGTCGTTCGCGGTTTCGCCGTAGTTGCGGGTGATCGTGGCCTCGAGGCTGTTGGGGATCAGCGGCCCTTTCAACGCCTCGATACGCTCCACGATGCGTTCGGAAATCAGCACCGCGTTTGCGCCCGGCCGCTTGGCGACCGCCAGGCTGACGGCGGGCGTCGTCGTCCACGTACCGTCCGGGCCCCGCATCATCGACCAGGCGCGCGCATCGTCGGCGCGGGGACCCTGCACCACGCCGGCGACGTCTTTCACATAGACCGAGCGCCCGTCCGCGGCGGCCACGGTCAGAAGCCCCACCTCTTCAGGCCCCATCAGCGTGCGCCCGGCGATCGCCGACACGCTGGTGTCGCGCTCGCGCAGCGTGGCCAGCGGGAACGCGCGGTTCGCCTCGCGCACGGCGGAAATCAGCGCACCCAGCGGCACGCCGTACTGGGAAAGCCGGCCGGGGTCGGGCTCGATGCGGATTTCGTTCGGCCGTCCGCCGACGATGAAGGACAGGCCTACGTCTTCGATTTTCGCGAGTTCGGCGCGCAGTTCGTCGGCCACGTCGAACAGCGCGGCATCGGTCCAGCGCTCGGCCGCCTCCGCCGTCGGCGCCAGCGTCACCACCACGATCGGCACGTCGTTGATGCCGCGCCCGACGATCAACGGTTCGGGAATGCCGGCCGGAATCTTGTCGTAATTCGCGCGGATCTTTTCGTGCACGCGCACGATCGCATCGTCGGGGTCGGACCCGACCTTGAACCGCGCGGTGACCAGCACGCGGTCGTCTTCGGTTTGGCTGTAGATATGTTCGACCTGATCGATGCTCTTGATGATCGCCTCGAGCGGCTTGGTGATCAGCTCGATCGCATCGACCGCACCGACACCGTCGGCGCGCACTTGGACGTCGACCAGCGGTACGCTGATCTGCGGTTCTTCTTCGCGCGGGATCGTCACGACCGCGATAAGACCCAACGCCAGCGACGCCAGCAGCAACAGCGGCGTCAACGGCGAGGCGATCGTGGCCTGCGTCAGCCGGCCTGAAAGCCCCAGGTTCACAGCGCCACCAAACGTCCGTTGGGCTTGAGCAGCACGTCGCCCGCCTTCAGGCCCGAGATGATTTCGATCCCGTCGGCGATGCCTTCGCTCGCCATGGGCTGGCCGCGCTGCACCGGGATGTCGAGCGCGCCCACCTTCGCCGCAAGGCTCACATAGTCGACGCCGAAGCGCGTGGTGATGTAGTCGCGCGGAACCACGATCGCCGGCCGTTCGCCGATCGCGACCAGAACGCGGACGCGTTCGCCGACGAAGGTGCTGTCGATGCCCTTCGCTTCCAGGTCCACGGTCGCGCGCCCGTTGCGCACCTCGGGATAGACTTCGCGGATGACGGTTGCGGCCAGACGTTCGCCCTGGCCTGCGCCCGCGACCAGACGGACGCTGTCGCCCTTCTTCAAGCCGCGCGCCTCGCGTTCCGGCACGTCGACCCTGATCACAGCGTCGTTCGATGCGACCACGACGACGACATCGCCCGGCATGACGACCGAACCCGCCGGCACACCGGCGCGCACGACCTTGCCGGCGGCGGGCGCAAGCACGGCGCCCTGCCCCGCCTGTTCGGTCACCACCGCTTGCGCCGCAACCGCGGCCTTCCAGGCGGATTCGGCCGTCTTCGCCGCCGCCACCGCCTGATCGAGCCGCGCCTTCGAATAGAACCCCTTGTCGTAGACGGCGCGCACGCGTCCGAGTTCCGCCGCCGCACGTTCATGTTCCGCCTTCAGTGCCGCCGCCTGCGCACCGCGCGATTGCGCCTCGAGCGCGATCTTCTGGTCGGCGATGACGGCAAGCGTCTGGCCCTTCGTCACGACGTCGCCTTCGCGCACGCGCAATTCGGACAGCGTGCCGCCGATGCGGGCGCGCGCATCGCCCACGTCGCGCGTGGTGAACGTGGCCGCGACGGTCTTGTAGTCCGGCACCGTGCGCTCGGCGACGACGAAGCGCTCCGCCGCCCCAACGGGCGAGGCCGCAACGACCGCCGCAAAACCGAACGCCAGGGTAAAGGCCCATCTCATGTTCGCAGTTTTCATCGTTCGCCCCATCGCACACTTGATCTCCGTCAACGTTTCCGCGATCGCGGCGTGCAGAATTCGCCATAGAGAATTTCGACGATCGCGCGCGCCGCCGGGTTCGCCAGCGAGTAGTAAATCGTCTGTCCGTCGCGGCGCGTGCCGACGACGCCATCCTTGCGCAACAACGCAAGGTGCTGAGAAACGGTCGAGTCGCGCAGCTTAAGCGCGTCCGCCAAATCGCCCACGGCGCGTTCGCCGTCGATGAGTTGGCACACGATCATCAGGCGGTGCCGGTTGGCGAGCGCCTTCAGAAGCCCGCTCGCCCCGTCGGCCGCCGTTTCCATTTGTTTGATGTTCATGTTCATACTTGCGAATATACGAAGTAACGAATATATTGTCAAGAACCGAGGAAAACCGGGCGAGCCTCAAGGGAGGCCCCGCCCGCATTCGGGCAAGGAGGCAAGACATGGCCGATATCGTGGTGCTGGGGGCGGGCTTGGGCGGAACGCTGATGGCCTATGAACTCAAGGAACAGCTGCGCGCGGGCGACAGGCTTGTCGTGATCGGGCAAGGACGTACGTATCATTTCGTGCCCTCAAATCCCTGGATCGCGGTCGATTGGCGCAAGCGCGCCGACATCGAGGTCGACCTGGCCCCGGTGTTCGCGCGCAAAGGCATCGAATTCGAAACGACGGGCGCCAAGCGCGTGCACCCCAAGGAGAACCGCATCGAACTCGAAGACGGACGTTTCGTGCCTTACGACTATC
>CAZLRW010000285.1:0-3111 GCA_964561925.1 uncultured Flavobacteriaceae bacterium | reverse complement strand
GCGCCTCGCTCTTCGTCGAAACCCAAATGCGCGAGGACGCGATCAAACTCTTCGGCTTCACGACCAGCGAAGAGCGCGAATGGTTTCGCCTGATGCAAACCGTTCAAGGCGTTGGCGCCAAGGTTGCGCTCTCGATTCTCAGCACACTGAACGTTTCGGACCTGGCCCGCGCCGTCGCGTTCGAGGACAAAGCCGCCGTCGGCCGCGCCCAAGGCGTCGGCCCCAAACTCGCCGCCCGCATCACCGCCGAACTGAAGGACAAGGCCGCGGCGATCTCGGCCCCGCTCCACGTCGCGCGAGGCGAGGGCACCGTTGTCGGCTTCACGAAACCGCAAGGCGCCGCGGCGGAGGCCGTCTCCGCCCTCGTCAACCTCGGCTACAGCCAAGCGCAAGCGAGCCAAGCCATCGCCGCCGTCGTCGCCCGCGAAGGCAAGGAACTCCCGCTGCAAGCCATGATCCGCGAAGGCTTGCGTGCATTGTCGAGTGCGGCGTGATGAGCAGTCTGGTAGCGCGGGCGTCCCGCCCGCCCTTACTTGCGTTGCAGCTACCTGACCGCCTGAAGAGCGGGCAAGATGCCCGCGCTCCCAGACTGCGCTCTTGAGCAAACCGTGAGATGACCAAACCCAACCGCCTCATCACGCCCGAGACGCGCGACGACGACACCGGCGAAGCCTCGCTCCGCCCGCTCACGCTTGCCGAATTCATCGGCCAGGATCAGGCGCGCGCGAACCTGAAGGTCTTCATCGACGCCGCGCGCGGCCGCAACGAAGCGCTCGACCACGTGCTGCTCGCCGGTCCCCCGGGCCTCGGCAAGACGACGATGGCCCAGATCGTCGCCCGCGAACTCGGCGTGAACTTCCGCTCGACCTCCGGCCCCGTGATCGCGCGCGCCGGCGACCTAGCCGCGATCCTGACGAACCTTCAGCCGCGCGACGTTCTTTTCATCGACGAGATCCATCGCCTGAACCCCGCCGTCGAAGAAATCCTCTACCCTGCGATGGAGGACTTCCAACTCGACCTCATAATTGGCGAGGGCCCCGCCGCCCGCACGGTGAAAATCGACCTCGCGCCGTTCACGCTCGTCGGCGCGACGACCCGCTCCGGCATGATCACGAAGCCGTTGCGGGACCGCTTCGGCATCCCGCTCCGCCTCGAGTTCTACAAGGTCGAAGACCTGATCGAGATCGTCGCCCGCGGCGCGCGCATCTTGAACCTCGCGCTCGCGGCCGACGCCGCGCGCGAGATCGCCGCCCGCTCCCGCGGCACGCCGCGCATCGCCGGCCGCCTGCTGCGGCGCATTCGCGACTTCGCGGCGGTGGCGAAACTCGCGAAGGTCGACGCGAAAGCCGCCGACGAAGCGCTGACCCGGCTTGAGGTCGACAAGCGCGGCCTCGACAACTTCGATCGGCGTTACCTCAAGATCATCATCGACAACTACAACGGCGGCCCGGTCGGCGTGGAAACGCTCTCGGCCGCGCTCGGCGAACCGCGCGACGCGCTCGAAGAAATCATCGAACCTTTCTTGCTCCAGGAAGGCTTCGTCCAACGCACGCCGCGCGGCCGCATGGCGGCGGGACTTGCCTACACCCATCTCGGCCTCACCCCGCCGAAGACGACGACGCAACAAACGCTGTTCGACACCGCGCGCGACGAGGACGCCGATGTCTGAACCCACGATGGGTCGCTTCGACGGCAAGACGCACATCCTGCCCGCGCGCGTCTACTACGAAGACACGGACGTCTCCGGCATCGTCTATCACGCGAACTATTTGCGCATGATGGAACGCGGCCGCAGCGAGTTCCTGCGCCTCGTCGGCATCCACCACATGGTGATGATGGCGGGCGAAGAGCCCGTGGCCTGGACGATCCGGCGGATGGAGATCGACTACGCCAAACCCGCCCGCCTCGACGACGCGCTCGAAATCCACACCCGCTACCGCACGCTCTCGGGCGCAAGGCTCACCGGCGAACAATGGGTGAAGCACAAGGGCGTCGACCTCGTCACCGCCAAGATCGAAGCCGCCCTAATCACCATGACAGGCAAACCCCGCCGCATCCCGGAAGACGTGAAAGCCAAACTCGCGGCCTATTTGGACTGACCTATTGCCTGGTCAGGTAACTAGTCATATATCTAGTCAGATTAGGATCGAGGGCCATGACCGACACCTGGAAAGTCCAAGACGCCAAGGCCCGCTTCAGCGAGCTGCTGGACGCCACGCTCTCGCGCGGTCCCCAAATCGTGACTCGTCGCGGGGTTGAGGAGGCCGTGGTCCTTCCGATCGCCCAGTGGCGCAGCATGGAAATGCGGGCAAGGCCCAGCCTCAAGGAAGTGCTCCTTGGGCCTGGCCCGCGCACCGACAATCTGGTCCCGCCGCGCAAGAAATATCGCCGCCGCAAGACGATCAAATTTTAGGTCCCATGCCGGGCTACCTACTCGATACGAACGTGGTCTCCGAAGTTCGACGTGTTCGCCCGCACAAGGGCGTCATGAACTGGATAGCGGCGACATCTCAAGATGAGTTGTTTCTCTCGGCTGTGAGCTTGGGTGAGTTGCAAGCCGGCGTCGAGGCGGCCCGTCGAACCGACGACTTGAAGGCAAAGGAAATCGAAGTCTGGGTCGACAGCCTCGGCGCGACATTCGAAGTGCTCCCGATGAACGGCGAGATGTTCCGCGAATGGGCAAAACTCATGCAGCGACGGTCGAGGGTCGACATCGAGGACGCGATGATCGCCGCGACCGCCCGCGTGCGTGGCCTAACGATCGCGACCCGCAACACAGCCGATTTTCAGTCCTTCGGCGTCGCGCTCTTCAACCCCTTCGGCTTTAGGGGCTGACGGGCGCGCAGTGTCTTTGGCGTCAGAGACGGCATCCCCATGAAACGTCCGTAATGATCGCGCGCGGCCGGACGCTGGCGCCCGCGCGGCCGCGAAAGCAGTCCGTGCAAACCCAGTCCCGCGTTCGCCCTTTGACAGGTGCGGCTCTTGGCCTTGCCGCCCGTTCGGGTTAGGGAAGGTTACCGAATTCGGGAGAAGGGCTCCTGCGGACGACCGCCCGCGTGCGCCTGCGCCCAAATTTCGACACGTTGAACCGATTGAGTTCGCGCGAGATTT
>CAZLRW010000284.1:0-3153 GCA_964561925.1 uncultured Flavobacteriaceae bacterium | reverse complement strand
CAGCCGGGCGACAAGATGGCCGGCCGTCACGGCAACAAGGGCGTGATCTCCAAGATCGTGCCGATCGAAGACATGCCGCATCTGGACGACGGCACGCCTGTCGACATCGTCTTGAACCCGCTCGGCGTGCCGAGCCGCATGAACGTCGGCCAAATTCTGGAGACGCATCTGGGCTGGGCGTGCAACGGCCTCGGGCGTCAGATCGGCGATCTGGTGGCGAGGTACCGCCGCGACGGCAAGGCCGAGCCCCTGCGCAAGCATCTGAAGACCGTGTTCGGACAGGACGGGAGCTTCGGCGACGTCAACGACGAGCAGCTTGCGGATCTGGCCTCCGACATGCGTCAGGGCATTCATATCGCAAGCCCGGTGTTCGACGGCGCGCACGAGGCCGACATCAACAAGATGCTGGAGCTCGCGGGCCTGTCGCAGACCGGTCAGGTGACGCTGCACGACGGCCGCACGGGCGAGCCGTTCAAGCGATCGGTCACCGTCGGCTACATCTACATGCTCAAGCTCCACCACTTGGTGGACGACAAGATCCACGCGCGCTCGATCGGGCCCTACAGCCTCGTCACGCAGCAGCCGTTGGGCGGCAAGGCCCAGTTCGGCGGCCAGCGTTTCGGCGAAATGGAGGTCTGGGCGCTCGAAGCCTACGGTGCCGCATACACGCTTCAGGAAATTCTCACCGTCAAATCGGACGACGTCGCGGGCCGCACGAAGGTCTACGAGGCGATCGTGCGCGGCGACGAGAACTTCGAAGCGGGTATCCCCGAGAGCTTCAACGTGCTCGTCAAAGAAATGCGCTCGCTCGGCCTCAACGTCGAACTCGTGACAGAGACGCCAAGCACGTGAACCGAATTGCGAAGGCCGGCGCGCGGGCGATGTGCCTCGCGCGCCGGAGCCCTCGAAGGAATTAAGGAGAACCGAACTCCATGAATCAAGAAGTCCTCAACGTCTTCAACCCGGTGGCGGCGGCGCCGACCTTCGACCGCATCCGCATCGCGATCGCGAGCCCGGAGAAGATCCAGTCGTGGTCCTACGGCGAAATCAAAAAGCCGGAGACGATCAACTATCGCACGTTCAAGCCGGAACGCGACGGCTTGTTCTGCGCGCGCATCTTCGGTCCGATCAAGGACTACGAGTGCTTGTGCGGCAAGTACAAGCGCATGAAATACCGCGGCATCGTCTGCGAAAAGTGCGGCGTGGAAGTGACGCTGTCGAAGGTCCGGCGCGAGCGCATGGGCCATATCGAGCTCGCGTCGCCGGTCGCGCATATCTGGTTCATGAAGTCGCTGCCCTCGCGCATCGGCATGCTGCTCGACATGACGCTGAAGGACCTCGAGCGCATTCTCTACTTCGAGGGCTACATCGTCATCGAGCCCGGCCTCACGCCGATGAAGGAGCGCACGCTGCTTTCGGAAGAGGAGTATCTGCGCGCGCAGGACGAGTACGGCGACGACAGCTTCACGGCCTTGATCGGCGCCGAGGCGATCCGCGAGCTGCTTTCGCGGCTCGATCTGAAGCGGCTGAAGGAAGAGCTGCGCCAGGAAATCGCGACGACGACGTCCGAGTTGAAGCCGAAGAAACTGGTCAAGCGCCTGAAGCTCGTCGAGTCCTTCCTTGAATCCGGCAACCGTCCGGAGTGGATGATCCTGCAGGTCGTGCCGGTCATTCCGCCGGAACTGCGTCCGCTGGTGCCGCTCGACGGCGGCCGCTTCGCGACGTCGGATCTGAACGATCTCTACCGCCGCGTCATCAACCGCAACAACCGCTTGAAGCGCCTGATCGAGCTCCGCGCGCCGGACATCATCATCCGCAACGAAAAGCGCATGTTGCAGGAATCGGTCGACGCGTTGTTCGACAACGGCCGCCGCGGTCGCGTCATCACGGGTGCGAACAAGCGTCCGCTGAAGTCGCTCGCCGATATGCTGAAGGGCAAGCAAGGCCGCTTCCGTCAGAACCTGCTCGGCAAGCGCGTGGACTACTCGGGCCGTTCGGTCATCGTCGTCGGTCCCGAACTCAAGCTGCATCAGTGCGGCCTGCCGAAGAAGATGGCGCTCGAGCTCTTCAAGCCGTTCATCTACAACCGGCTCGAGGCGAAGGGTCTGTCGGCCACCGTCAAGCAATCGAAGAAGATGGTCGAAAAGGAACGTCCCGAGGTTTGGGACATCCTGGCCGAGGTCATCCGCGAACATCCGGTTCTTCTGAACCGCGCGCCGACGCTGCACCGCTTGGGCATCCAAGCGTTCGAGCCGGTCTTGATCGAAGGCAAGGCGATCCAGCTTCACCCGCTGGTCTGCACCGCGTTCAACGCCGACTTCGACGGCGACCAAATGGCCGTGCACGTGCCGCTGTCGCTCGAAGCGCAGTTGGAAGCGCGCGTGCTGATGATGTCGACCAACAACATCCTCAGCCCGGCGAGCGGCAAGCCGATCATCGTGCCGTCGCAGGACATCATTCTCGGCCTCTACTACATGACGATGGACCGCGACAGCCAGCCCGGCGAGGGCATGGCGTTCGGCGATCTCAACGAGATTCAGCTCGGCCTCGACGCCGGCGCCATCACCATGCATAGCCCGATCAAGGCGCGTTACAAGACGATCGACGCCGAAGGCAAGCCTGTGACCGTGCGCGTCGAGACGACGCCCGGCCGCATGCTGCTGTCGGAAATCCTGCCGCGCCACACCGCGGTCCCGTTCGATCTGATCAACCGCAACCTGACCAAGAAGGATGTGCAGAGCCTGATCGACGTCGTCTATCGCAACTGCGGCCAGAAAGAGACGGTCATTTTCTGCGACCGCCTGATGGCGCTCGGCTTCAGCAACGCCTTCCGCGCCGGCATCTCGTTCGGCAAGGACGACATGGTCATTCCGAGCTCGAAGTCGAAGTTCGTCGAGGAGACCCAGAAGCAGATCGAAGAATACGAGCAGCAGTACCTCGACGGCCTGATCACGCAGGGCGAGAAGTACAACAAGGTGATCGACGCCTGGTCGCATTGCACGGACGTCGTCTCCAAGGAGATGATGAAGGCCATCTCGTCGCCGAAGAAGGGCGAGCAGGCCAACTCGGTCTATATGATGGCCCACTCCGGCGCCCGCGGTTCCGAAGCGCAGATCAAGCAGCTTGCCGGCATGCGCGGCCTGATGGCCAAGC
>CAZLRW010000283.1:0-3170 GCA_964561925.1 uncultured Flavobacteriaceae bacterium | reverse complement strand
GCGGCAACATCGTCGTTTCGCGCCGCGCGGTCCTTGAGGAAAGCCGTGCGGAACAACGCAACGAACTCGTGGCCAACCTGAAGGAAGGCCAAGTCATCGATGGCGTGGTCAAAAACATCACCGACTACGGTGCGTTCGTGGATCTGGGCGGCGTCGACGGCCTGTTGCACGTGACCGACATCGCCTGGCGCCGCGTCAATCACCCGAGCGAAGTTCTCTCGATCGGCGCGAACGTGAAGGTCCAGGTCATCAAGGTGAACCCGGAAACCCAGCGCATCAGCCTCGGCATGAAGCAGCTCGAAGCCGATCCGTGGGAAGGTGTCGCCTCGAAGTACCCGGTCCAGGCGAAGTTCAAAGGCCGCGTCACGAACATCACCGACTACGGCGCGTTCGTGGAACTCGAACCCGGCGTCGAAGGCCTGGTGCACGTGTCGGAAATGTCGTGGGTGAAGAAGAACGTTCACCCCGGCAAGATCATTTCGACGAGCCAAGAAGTCGAAGTGATGGTGCTCGAGGTCGATTCGGCCAAGCGCCGCATCAGCCTCGGCCTGAAGCAGACCATGGACAATCCGTGGCACTCCTTCTCCGACAAGCATCCGGTCGGCAGCCAGATCGAAGGCGAGATCAAGAACATCACGGAGTTCGGTCTCTTCATCGGTCTCGACGGCGACATCGACGGCATGGCGCACCTCTCCGATCTCGACTGGAACGAACCCGGCGAAGAAGCGATCAAGAAGTACAAGAAGGGCGACCGCGTGAAGGCGATCGTTCTCGACATCGACACCGACAAGGAGCGCATCGCGCTCGGCGTCAAGCAGGTGTCCGGCGATCCGATGGAAAGCCTCGGCCCCGTGAAGAAGGGCGACATCGTCACCTGCACGGTCACCGAAGTCACCGACGGCGGCCTCGAAGTGTCGGTCGGCGAATTGAAGGCGTTCATCCGCAAGAACGAACTGTCGCGCGACCGCAGCGAGCAGCGCCCCGAGCGCTACTCGGTCGGCGACAAGGTCGACGCGCGGGTGACGAACGTCGACAAGGCGGCCCGCAAGCTCACGCTCTCGATCAAGGCGCGCGAAATCGCCGAAGAGAAAGAGGCCGTGGCCCAATACGGCTCGTCCGACTCGGGTGCCTCGCTCGGCGACATCCTCGGCGCGGCCCTGCGCAAGAAGCAGGAAAAGAGCGAGTAGCCTTCGCTCGAGCCTACGAATCCAAAGGGCGGCCAAACGGCTGCCCTTTCTTTTTCACGGTCACAGACGCGGTGCCCGCACGGCATCGCCGACCGCAACCCTTCCTTCGCCCAGCACGCTCGCGTTGATCCCAACAAAGGCCATCGCGCGCGTGTTCGCGGGATTGAACAAGGGATCGCGCGCGATCGCGGCGCCGACACCCGCCTGACCCAGCGACGGCATCACGCACCGCACGCAGCGCAACACCGAGAACAGCCGCACGTCGCCGGCGACAACCTCGTGTCCTTCCCAAGCACGTTCCAACGGCTCGGCCAGCCCCGCATCGTCGGTGACCAGAATGTTCGGCCGAAAGCGCCTACGATCGATCGGCGCATGTGTGACCGTCGCCTCGAGGTGACGCAGCGACGCCTCCGTCAGAACGTTCATCGGAAAGAAGTCGACGCCCAAAATGTCACTGGCTTCGTGACGCCCCTCGTAACGTGAAAGCGAGTGCATCATCGACTGCAGCGCTTGGACCGGGTATCTCGAAAAATCAGGAAACGTCGCGTCGCTCGGGCTGAACGCGAAGATGCGCCGGATCGCCTTGTCGAGTGCCGTGGCATCGACGTCGCTCGGCGCACGCTCAGGACGCAGCTGCTCCGTCCGCCACAACGAGATCTCTTGCGGCGCGACGAGCGGCGCGAGCGCATCACGCACGGCGTCTTTCGTGTCGTCGGTAAGCATCATCGTGCGCGCGTCGGGCAGCGTGATCTCGACAGCGCCCGTCGAAACCTCATACCGCGCCACACAGTCGAGCAGCGCTGCGAGAGCATTCTTGCGGTCGGGAATCATCGCGCCGCCCGGCCCTCGCACCACCCACATGCGATCGCCGACGATGCCGCCGTTGCCAACCGACGCCTCCGCCAGCATCTCGCCGCGCATCGATTTCACGGGATAACGCCAGATCTCCTTGACGGTCAGCATGGTCATCAACGGGTTCTCGCACTTGCCGCGCGAGGGTCACTACCACTCCGAAATCAGCCGTGCAACAATCATATAAAGAAATGTATATGTCTTTATATCATTGTTGGACAAGGCATGCAGGACCGTGCCTAGCCCGAAATATCCCTTATTCTAGAAGAGCTTGGGCCCAATTCCGCCTTGACGCGGGGAAATCCCCTTGGCAGCTTTGCCCGGGAAATCCGCCGCTTCGAACGGGCCGACGAGAAGCCCGACGATGACCTTGAGGGACGGCCGTCGATGATCAAATCGGAACTGGTCCAAAAGCTCGCCGAGCAGAACCCGCACCTCTATCAGCGCGACATTGAGAAAATCGTCGCGACCATTTTCGGCGAAATCGCAACCGCGCTCGCCAAGGGCGATCGTGTCGAATTGCGCGGCTTCGGCGCCTTCTCTGTAAAATCGCGCCCTGCACGCACCGGCCGCAATCCGCGCACCGGCGAAAGCGTCCACGTCGCGCCAAAGCATGTGCCGTTCTTCAAAACCGGCAAAGAACTGCGCGACCGGCTGAACGTCGACGCGAAGTAAGCTCCCTCGTCACCCGGAGGGCCATCCATGGCAAGCCTGTTCCGCACGCTCTTCTTCTGGGCGCTGGCCGTCGCAACCGCCACGATTGCGGTCGCAAACCGCAACGACGTGCCGTTCAGCCTCGACCCGTTCAATTCGGCCGCACCCGCCATCGTCCTCGAACTGCGCCTCTATTGGATCATCTTAGGATCGGCCCTCATCGGCATCGTGCTCGGCGGCTGGTCCACCTGGCTCGCCCAAGCCCCGGTGCGCCAGACGCTGCGCGAAGCCGAAGACAAAATCCGCCGCCTCGAACGCGAAGTCGAAGTGGCCCAAACGATCATTGTGAAGCCGCAGTCCGCAAGCCGGGCGCTTGATTTGTCCCGCGCTTAAGCTCCTAGACGTTCGCACCCTACACGCGTTCAGTTCGGCGTGGCCGGCGCCGGCGCGTTCGCCTGCGGCGGTCCGCTGAACTCC
>CAZLRW010000282.1:0-3173 GCA_964561925.1 uncultured Flavobacteriaceae bacterium | reverse complement strand
AGTATGACTGGCGGAGCCGGAGGCTTCTAAGCCGCAGTTTTCAGCGGTGCGCTGGTGTGCTCCGCTGAACACGCACTTGTGGAAAACAGCGGCATTCCGCACGTTTGTCATGCGCCTGCGTCCTTCCCCGTCTTCCTGCGGCCGCGATATTTTGTGGGACGCAATGAGGGACGGAGAGTGAGGGACGGGAAGAAAAGGCACCCCCAGAACCGATTGACGCCGATCATGGTCAAGCGTTTGGGGCCCGGCCGCCACGCCGACGGAAACGGCCTCTACGTGCTCGTAGACGGCGACGGCAGGCGTTGGGTCTTTCGATACATGCAGAACGGCCGGCGTCGTGACATCGGCCTAGGATCGCTCAACGACGTCACGTTGAGCGAGGCGCGCGATGAGGCGCGCAAGCTGCGCAAGGTCGCCCGCACCGGCGGCGACCCGTTCGTAGTACGTCGGCGCTCCAAAGCACCTGACTTCGAGACGGCAGCGCGCGAGTGCCACGCCGATCGCGAGGGCGTGTGGCGCAGCGAGAAACACGCCTCGCAATGGCTGGCCACGCTGGAAGCTCACGTCTTTCCAAAGATCGGCCGCATGCGCGTCGACACCATCGGCACCAACGAAGTTCTGAGCGCGCTGCAGCCCATATGGTTGAGCAAGCCGGAAACCGCGCGCCGGGTACGGCAGCGCATCGGCCTAGTGCTCGACTGGTCGAAGGCGAAGGGATACCGCGTCGACGCCAGCCCCACGCGCGAACTCGGCACGGCGCTGCCCAAACAGGCGGACGCGCCGAAGCACCACACCGCCCTGCCCTTCGCGGACGTGCCGCACTTCCTTCGCGACCTGCACGCTACCGGCGCTATGGACGCCACGAAGGGCGCGCTCGAATGGCTGATTCTCACCGCGACGCGCACGAACGAGACGCTGGGCGCGCGGCTTTCGGAAGTGAACGTCGCGGCCGCGACGTGGACGATCCCAGCCGAGCGCATGAAATCCAAAAAGCCGCACGTGGTCCCGCTGTCTGCGCGCGCTCTCGAGATCTTCGCAGCACGCAAGGCCGCCCACAGCGGCAAAGGTGAATTCCTATTCGAACACAGCCCCGGCAAGCCGCTGAGCAATATGGCGATGCTCACCGCGATGAAGCGGATGGAGGCCGATGGCGTGCCGCACGGCTTCCGCTCGTCGTTTCGCGATTGGGCCGCGGAAAAGACAAACGCGCCGCGCGAAGTGGCTGAGGCGTGCTTGGCGCACGTCGTCGAGAGCAAGGTGGAACGCGCCTACAAACGCACCGACTTCCTCGCGAAGCGCAGGAAGTTGATGGACGATTGGGCGACATGGTGCGCGGGCGGCGCAAAGGTCATTCGTCTCGCGGAGCGCGGCCGATGAAGGAAAAGCCGCGCAAAACGCTGACGATACCGCAGCGCCGAGATCAACTGCGGCGGCGGGCTGAAGCAGCATATGAACGCGGAGACCGTGATGGCGCGCTGAATCTTCTAGAGCAGGCTGTAGCTATCAAACGCGCTCCATTGGAGAGACCATGCGCCGACGGCTCGCGCGTCGCTGACGCTCTGGTGTTGATGGAACATTTTCCGAAGTTAAAAAACAACGCGCGCGGCGCAGCTCGCTACGTTCTCGCGTTGGATCACAGCGAGCGCTACTTCGCGGCCCCCAAGAACAAGCGGCCGAAGGGTCCAACGCGAGATCCTGAAACACGCATCAACGCTCTCGCGCAGAGCATCCGGCGACGTTTGAAGATGTTACAAAAATGAGTGACTGCACTTTGTAACAGACACCGGCGCACTCGTGCGCAATCTAGCAACCGTCCAAAATCTCCGGAGGACGGGAAGATGCAGGAATTCGAAACAGTCGCTGAAGCGTGCGCGGCCCTGAAGGTCAGCCGCAGCAAACTCTACAACTTGATTCGCGTCGGCGAGCTCAAGGCCGTGAAGGTCGGCACCGCAACGCGCATCCTTGTCGCTGATCGCGTGCAGTTCATGCGCTCTCTTCCGACAATGCCGAGCTACGCTACGCGCAGCACCCGCTCAAGTTAGCGCGGCCTAACGAAAAAAGGCCCGCGCGCGATTGGCGTCGCACGGGGCCGATTGAGAGCACCAAATCCTTCAGCACGAAAGGATTCAGGCAAAATGGACAATAGCCCCGACGTCGACGCCGGGCAAGACGTCGTCATAGGTCGGATCACGAAGAACAAGCGTGAGCACATCCGGGTTGCGCTGGGCGCATTCAAAGGCCGTCGACACGTTGGTGTGCGGGTTTGGTTTACCGATCCCGTAGATGGAATCGAGAAGCCGACAGGCAAGGGCCTGAACATAAGGATTGATCACCTAAGGGACTTCGCGGCGCTTGTCGACAAGGCAATCAGCGAGGCGATCCGGCTTGAGTGGTTCGACCTGAGGTGACAGCGCGCGCGCGGCACAAATCGACGCCTAAGGCGCGGGCCGTCTCTGCGCAAGAAATCAAACCGGCGCGGGTCGGACGCGCGGAATGGTGTCAGAAGGCTGCGCTCGATACGAATTTGTCGGCGCGAGCCTCACGCTTGGGAACAATCCTCGCGCTCAAGTTTGTAAACGAAGAAAGCGGCGCGGCGTGGCCGTCGCAGCGCACGCTCGCGAAGTGTCTTGGCGTCCAGCCGAAGAGCGGAGTTCAACTCGTCCGCAATCTCGTGGCAGAGCTCGCGAGCGCGGGCTACTTGGCATTCGAAAGCGGATCGGGAAACAAGAGCACCCGTTATTGGCTGACCGAACCGAAGACCGGAACGCACGGCCAAGCGAATGATCTATCGGCAGGAATCGTGCCGGCGGAACTGGCGGCACCCGCGCACTTCCGCAAAACGTGGTCGGCCGCGACGGACGCAATGCTCAAGCAGCTCGGCTCGGCGCGCTTCGGCCGATGGATCGAGAAACTCCGCGTGCTCAGCGCCGACGAAGGCCGAGTCGTGATCGAGGCGCCTACGAAATTCCACCACGCCAAGATCGTCGAAGACCCCCAGCTCGGCGAGCAACTCACCGACGTGCTGCGCAAGCTCGACCACACGATCGAGGCGATCGAGTTCATCGTGCACCCTCGCGAGGCCGCCGGATGAGGGTGCCGCTGCGGAGAGGGGTTTGGACACCCCGGGGGAGAGGGGTGCGGGCACCCCGGGGGAGAGGGGTGCGGGCACCCCG
>CAZLRW010000281.1:0-3185 GCA_964561925.1 uncultured Flavobacteriaceae bacterium | reverse complement strand
CCGTCTGCACGAACTCCATCGACGCCGTGTTCGCGATCATCCGCGCAATCCGCGCCGGCTGATCGAACGGCTTCGTATAGGCGACAACGCGCTTCTTCAGGTTCGCGGCCTTGCCGACGTAAAGCACGTCGCCGTTCGCCGCCATCATCCGATAAACCCCGGGCGCATTCGGCAGCCGGGTCAGATAATCGGCAATCACCGCCGCCCCCTGGGCCATAAGCCCGGGTGAGTCGGTCGCTGCTTGTTCGATAGAGTCGCTCATTCAGCGCGCAAGATAGTTGCTGACAAGCGCTGGACCAAGCTTCCCCTCATCCGTCGCGTCGCTGGCGCGCCGCGCCACCTTCTCCCGCCAGCGGGAGAAGGGCAACTTGGGTGAGCCTTGCGCTTCTCCCTCTGGGAGAAGCTGGCTCGCCGCGTGAGCGGCGAGACTGATGAGGGAACGCCGCGACTACCTTTCAGCCTCGCGCTCGATCTCGACGCCAACGGACTGCGCTTCGGCGAGCACCTTCAGCTTCTCGATCCGCACCCGCGCGACGCGCACGCGAGTGTCGGCGAGGCAGTGGGCCGCGACCTTCTCGGCCAGCGTCTCGACCAGATTCAAATGCCCGCCGGCCAAAATCGCTTTTACGCCTTTCACCACCGCCTCATAGTCCACGACGTTCTCGAGCTTGTCGCCGAGTTCGCCGTCCATCTCCTCGACGGTCAGGTCGATGTTGATCCGCACGGGCTGAAGCTGTCCCCGCTCGTGCCGGTGCACGCCGATATCGGCGTTAAGTTCGAGATCGCGCACGAACACATGCCGGATGCGCATCTTCGCGTCGGCGATCCGCAGGGGCTGTACTCTCGGACGCTCGCTCATCGCGCATCACTCCAGAAACTGATCGCGCGACCAGCCGAGATGCTGCCCGCTGTCGACGACGATCATCTGCCCCGTGACCGCGGGTGCCGCGAGAAGATAGGCGACCGCCCCCGCAATATCCTCCGGCGACGACGGCCGTTGCAGCAACGTCGCCTTCACATGCGCGTCGAAATTCGCCTGAGACTGCCGCTCGGCCTTAAGCGAAGGCCCCGGCGCGACGGCGTTCACGCGAATGCGCGGCGCCAATGCCTGCGCGAGCGTTTGCGTCAGCGTCCACAGCGCCGCCTTCGACACCGTGTAGGACAAGAACTGCGGCGTCAGATTGAGCACCTGCTGATCGATCAAATTGACGATCCCGCCATGCGCGCCCGCGGGCAGTTGCACGGCGAACGCCTGCGACAGCACCAACGGCGCGCGCAGATTCGTATCGAGATGCTTGTCCCAGCTCGCGCGCGTCACCGTCTCGATCCGATCGTCCTCGAACACCGACGCGCTGTTGACGAGCGCGGTGAGCGGCCCCAGCGCGGAAACGGCGCGCGGCACGATCGCGGCAACGTCGGCCTCCTTCGACAACTCGCCCTCGACAAGCGCGGCACGCCGCCCGAGCGCTTTGATCTCGCCGACAACCGCCTCGCCGTCCGCTTTGCTCGACCGGTAGTGAACCGCGACGTCAGAGCCCTCGCGCGCAAGTTTGATCGCAATCGCGCGCCCAAGCCGCTTCGCCGCGCCGGTGACGAGAACGACGCTCATTTCGCCTTCACCTCGGTCTGTTTGCCGTAGGTTTTGAACTTCTCGACCACTCGCGCCATCTCGCGTCCCGACAGAATCCGCGGCCGCCCGATCGCGAGCGCCCGCGTGTACTGCGCGGCCAAAGCTTCGACCGCCGCCGCCCGATCATACGCCTGGCGCAGCGTCTCGCCCACCGCGATCGCGCCGTGGTTGGCGAGCAGGCAAGCCTGCCGCGGCCCCAACGCCTTCAAGGCAAACCGCGCCAACTCCTCGCTGCCATAGGTCGCGTACGGCGCGCACGCGACCCGGTCGCCGCCGAACTCCGCGACCATATAGTGAAACGCCGGAATCCCGCGATGCAGGCACGTGAGTGCGGTCGCATTCAGCGAATGCGTATGCACGATCGCGCCCACGTCGGGCCGCGCCTTGTAAATCGCAAGATGGATGCGCCACTCGCTCGACGCCACGCGCTGACCAGGCGCCACGCGCCCGTCCAGGCGCACCTCGACGATGTCGGCAGGCTTCATCTCGGGGTAGGCGATACCCGTCGGCGTAATCAGCATGCCCCCGTCGACGCGCAAGGAGAGATTGCCGCTCTTGCCCGGCGACAAACCGCTCGCCGACATGCGCTGACCGATCGCGACGATTTCTGCCCTCAGATTAGGCGTCGGGCTGACGGCGGCGGCACGCTTTGACAGCACGCGCGCCACACGCCGCCGCACGGCGGTGCGCTTCACGGGCGGCGCTCCGGAAAGAGCATGAGCAAGCCTTCGCGCGATGCGGCGGCGACGCCGCGTTCGGTGATGAGCCCGGTGACGAGCCGCGCCGGCGTCACGTCGAACGCCGGATTGCGCGCGGGGCTGCCCGGCGCGGTCAACTCGACGGTCAAGACCTCGCCCTGCCCGGTGCGCCCCTGAACATGCGTGATCTCGCGCCCCGAGCGCTCTTCGATCTCGATCTCTTTCACGCCGTCCGAAATCGTCCAATCGATCGTCGAGGAGGGCAGCGCGACATAGAACGGCACGCGATTGTCGTGCGCGGCCAGCGCCTTCAGATAGGTACCGATCTTGTTCGCGACATCGCCCGACGCCGTCGTGCGGTCGGTGCCGACGATGCAGAGATCGACCTCCCCGTGCTGCATGTAGTGCCCGCCGGCATTGTCCGCGATGATCGCATGCTTCACGCCATGCGCGCCGAGCTCATAGGCGGTCAACGATCCGCCCTGATTGCGCGGCCGCGTCTCGTCCACCCAAACATGGATCGAAATCCCCTTGTCGTGCGCCATGTAGATCGGCGCCAGCGCCGTGCCCCAATCGACGCAGGCAAGCCAGCCGGCATTGCAATGCGTGAGCACGTTTACATGCCCCTTCTTCGCCGCCAAGGCCTCGATCAACGTCAAGCCGTGCCGCCCGATCGCCTCATTCGTCGCCACGTCGTCGTCACAGAGCTTCGCCGCGCGAGCATAAGCCGCCGCCACGCGCCGGGCCGCCGGCTGATTGCGCACCGCGGCCACCATCTCGTCCAGCGCCCATTTCAGATTGATCGCCGTCGGCCGCGTCTTCACGAGCATGTCGTACGCTCGCTCCAGCGCTTCGTC
>CAZLRW010000280.1:0-3198 GCA_964561925.1 uncultured Flavobacteriaceae bacterium | reverse complement strand
ACGCTTTGAGCCGCGTCCCTTGCGACCCCCGCGAGGGGCGCGGTTCTTTTTTGCGATGTCGTATTCGCGGAATAGGGCGCGGGTACGCCCCGCAGTTGAGCGTGAACTCGCGGTCACCTGTGCCTTGGGGGGCATCCCTTCGGCAGAATTCGCAACTGGATGCGGCGAGACGGGTCGAAATAGACCGATGCGGCGGACGCGATCTCTCTTTGCGAGATCGACTGCAGGTCACTGAGTTCAGATGCGATCGCGTCGAGCGTCTCGGGTTTCGATTGCGCGCGGCGCAAAGCCCAACTCCAGAAGCCGTTCGCTTCCCGCGCGAGCCTGCGGGCGTCGATTGTAGACTTGCGTACGCGGCTCAACAGGTCGCCATCGATGTCGCCCGACCGCCAACGCGCAACAAAGGCGTCCATGATGCTTATGACGCGATCAACCTGTTCGGGCCTAACATCGACGGCCGTCGGCATGTATCCGAAACCTTGAAACGTCGACGAAAGGTGATCGGCGCCCATTGTTCGATAGCTCAGGCCCTCTTTCACGATTTGGTCGAACATGGCGCGCTTGAACGATGCCCCGATCAATTGCAGGGTCCGCGCGAGCCGGGGGTGGGGATGTTCCGATGTCGCCGGCCAGATCACTCCGGCCAACGCCTGGTCGGCACGGCCGGCGTGATGCCAACACACGGTCATTGCTTCGCCGGGATATCGCACATGGTCGCGCGCGCCGTTCGTCGGCCCGTGGATCGAGTCTCGGTCCGGTAGGGTCGCAAAACTCGAGGCGACCGCGGCGATGGCCTGATCGGCGCTGACATCGCCGACAATTGTGATCTCGATCGGACCCCGCTTGAGCGAATGATCCAACGCGTGACGGAGGTCCCCGATCCCGATTGACGCGTAGGCCCCCGGCGACGGCGACTCCCACCGGTCGTCCCCCGAACGGACGAGCGCCGGCAGCCGGTTCTCGAACAGTTCGACAGGGTCGGAGGAAATGTCATTCTGGCGCAGCTTGAACCACTCTTGCGCCCGCGTCAGCGCGTCGGGATTGAATCCTGGTTCCGTTAGGAACGCCGCCAGAATCTTCAATTGCAGTTCAAGGTCGCGGTTGGTCGTATATCCCGACAGCAAAAACGAGTCGTCGGTTACGGTCAGCGTGTAGGAGACGGTGCGGCCCGTCAGAGCTTCGGCCAATTCGTCTTCGTCGAGCGATTCGAGCCCGCCTGCGATGAAGCTGCGCTGAAGCGCTCGCGCAAGCCCCGGACGCCCCGCAGGAAGCACCCGCATTCCTCCTCCAAGGCGCACGCTTACCTCGACTCGCTCCTTGGCAAACGTCGTCGGCTTGATCGTCAGCGCGACTCGGTTTTGGTAGGTCACGAGCGTTGTGCCGACGGCCGCGACTTCTGCTCGGCTGGCGACCGATGGATTCCTGGTGCCCGGACGGAAGTCGAAGGTTTTGCTTGGAATTTCGACCGGCGAAGCGACGTCTTCCGTTCGCGCCGTGCGCGGGAGCGACGACAGATAGTCCGTATCTTGCGCCTTCAGTGGACGCTGCGAGCTGACAAAGATCAGCGGATCGGAGCCGGAGAAAACCGGCACCGCCGCATCGCGGATCGCTTCTTTCGATGCCGTCGCTACGACCGTTTCGAACAGTTCCCGGTCGAATGCCGGCGTCGTAAAAACGCGATCTCGAAATAGACGCTCGGCGAGGTCGGCCGCAGTGTCACTCGTCGATCGCGATGTTGCGGCAACCAGTGCATTTCGATAGCGGCGGCGAAGCAGTTCGATCTCTCGGTCGACCTCGGACTGAAAGAGAGGGTATCTCCGCGCCCGTTCCAACTCACGCAGCACGGATTCGGCCGCGTGACGGAAGTCCCCCTTCCTCGGCGTGATGGTGAGGCCTGCCGCACCCGCCGCATACGGCAATTCCCTAATGAACGCGCCCGCTTGAAGCACCGCGTTTCGAGGGTCGCTCGACAGGCGCGCAAATCGGCGGTTGATTGCGCCGAGTGCAATTCGCCGCGTGATCACAACCCCCCGATGATGAGCGCTGTCCCTCGTCAGCCCTGCCGGATGCGGCCAAGCGATCGTTAGCCGGTTCAGCACACCGGGATGGACAAAGACGTCGGTCGATGTGCTGTCGGATCGAATGCTGCCGAGCGACGGCTGTTCGCCCGGCGGTCCGGGCTGCGACCAATCGTCAAAGGTCCCAGCGATACTCGTCTCGATCTGCTTCGGCTCAAAGTCTCCGACCGCAACGAAAATCGAGCGCTCAGGACGATAGAATTTTCGGTAGAATTCGACCAGTTGAGCTCGCCGAGCACCGCGGACAATCTCCTCGTCTCCTCCTTGGATTCGATCCGCTGCCAGCATGCCTCGCTGCAGAAGCCGCCAGAGTCGGTCGTTTGCTCGGTTTTCCGGGACGTCGCGCAAGCGGAGTTCAGACAAGATCGTCTCCTTCTCCCGGTCTATTGCTTCTTGAGAAAGCAACATGCCGAAGCCGACGTCCTGCAGAAACTTGAAAGCGGTCTCGATCGTCAACGGGTCGGTCGAGCTGGCCGAGAGCGAGTATGTCGTGTTGTCGAAGTCCGTGAGCGCGCGGTGCCTCAGCCCTGCCCGGTGCAGCGTTTGCGTCGTGGTGCCAGGTTCGAAGTGTGCCGAACCATTGTACGACATGTGTTCAAGAAAGTGAGCAAGGCCGCGCTCCGAGTCGGCCTCGTGAATTGAGCCGACGCCAATTCTCAGTACGAATGTCGCCGTCCTTGGAGGATTGGGGTTGCGAACGATCGCGTAGCGCAATCCGTTGTCGAGGACCCCATAGAGAACGCCCTCGTCCGCCTGAAGGCCTTCCCCGTGTGGCGGCCATCCCTGCGTTCGACTCTCCGCTCCAGCGGCCACATGCGTGCTCATGAAGGTCACGAGTGCGAGGGAGGTGATAAGCCCGTTGATGTTCATGCTCTACTCTGAGACCTCAAACGATGCCGGAGTGCGAGTTCCGCTCGCCCTCCGGCGAGATGACCACTGGCGGTTGCCTGTGCGAACTCGGCGGGCCCCGCCCACAGTCACGGCACGCAGGAGTCGCCGCGCTGTCGCAGAAGGGGCCTGGATGACCAGCCCCCGCCCATGGGAAACCCGGCTCCGCTTGACGCGGGGGGGCCAACCCTGACAGAAAGCCGCGCTTTTCGCGACCGCGGTTGGCGCGGTC
>CAZLRW010000279.1:0-3206 GCA_964561925.1 uncultured Flavobacteriaceae bacterium | reverse complement strand
AACTGGCTGATCCTGCCGCTCGCGATCACCGTGATGTTCCTGTTCGAGGCGATCGCGCCGATCGAGACGATCTTCGTCGCCCGCTTCGCACCCGCGGCACGGCGCGGCCTCTTCTTCGGCATGCGCTACGCGATCTCGGTCGTGGGCGGCCCGGTCGGCGTGTGGCTGGTCGCAGCCCTCTACGACCCCGCCGCGCGCTTCACGCCGATGCTGCTGGTGCTCGCGGCCGGCGCGGTCGCGATCGCCGCCATCAGCCTTGCGCTCCCGCGCGACCGCGAAGCGCTCGCCGCATGAAAAAAGGGGCGCCCGAAACGGACGCCCCTCGATAGAGTTCACGCGCTTACCAGATCCGAACGCGATCCTCCGGCTTCAGATACATCTTGTCGCCGGGCTTCACGTCGAACGCCGTGTACCACTCGTCGATGTTGCGGACCACGCCGTTGCAGCGATATTCGGCCGGCGAGTGCACGTCGGCGGTCACCTGCTGGCGCAGCGCCGGCTCGCGGATGACCGAGCGCCACACCTGACACCAGCCCAGGAACACGCGCGCGTCGCCCGAGAACCCGTCGAGCACCGGTGCCTGCTTGCCGCCGAGCGACAGTTGGTACGCGTAACGCGCGACGGCCAATCCGCCGAGGTCGCCGATATTCTCGCCCGACGTGAAGTCGCCGTTGACCTTCACGCCCGGCAGAGGCTCGTACTGCGAGTACTGCGCAGCGAGCGCCTTCACCTTCACCGCAAAGCGCTCTTCGTCTTCCTTCTTCCACCAGTTGCGCAGAATGCCGTTCTCGTCCGATTTCGCGCCCTGGTCGTCATAGCCGTGGCCCATCTCGTGCCCGATCACGCCGCCGATCGCGCCGTAGTTGACGGCAGGATCCGCGTTCGGATCGAAGAACGGCGCCTGCAGGATCGCCGCCGGAAACACGATCTCGTTCCACACCGGATTGTAATAGGCGTTGACCGTCTGCGGTCCCATCGCCCACTCGTCCTTGTCCGTCTTCTGGTTCAGCCGCACGGCCTGGCGGTTCCAATCCCACACGGCCGAACGCAGCCGATTGCCGTAAGCGTCGCCGCGCTTGATCTCAAGCTTCGAGTAGTCGCGCCAGCGATCCGGATAGCCGATCTTGATGCGGGCGGTCAGCGCCTTGCGCAGCGCGATCTTGCGCGTCTCGGGCGACATCCACTCGAGGTTCTCGATCCGCTGCCGGTAGGCGGCGAGCAGATTGTCGACGAGCTTCTTAACCTCGGCCTTGGCCTGCGGCGTGAAGTGCCGCTTGACGTAGATCTGCCCCACGGCCTCCGCCAGCGGCGCCGCGAACGGCGCGCCGGAAAGCGCGGTCGTCGCGCGCTTCCAGCGGTCGCGCTTCTGCGGCTGACCGGTCAACACCTTGCCGTTGAACTCGAAGGCCGCATCGTCGAAGGCCGTCGGCATGATGTCGGCGGAGGCGTTCATATAGTGGAACGCAAGATAGGGCCTCAGCGTTTCCAGAGGCGTGTCGCGGAAGAGTTTCGCAAGCGCCACGACCGCATCGGGTTGACCGACGATGAAATGGTCTTGCGAGGGAATGCCGGCCGCCGCCAGCGACGCATCCCACGGGAAGCCCGGGGCGAACGCCTTCAGCTGCGCGCGCGTCTTCGCATTGTAGTTCAGCTCGCGCTCGCGCTGCTTTTCGATCGGCCACTGGATTTCGGCGATCTTCGTTTCGAACGCCATGATCGCATCCGCAGCCGCCCCGGCACCCGCGACGTTGGCGAGCGTCAGCATCTTCTCGATATAGGCGCGGTAGGCTGCGCGCGTTTCGGCGAACTTCGGATCGGGCTTCAGGTAGTAATCGCGGTCCGGCATGCCGAGGCCAGCTTGCCCGATATTGATCGCGTAGCGGTCGGGGTTCTTCTCGTCGAGGCCGATAAACCAGCCGACGGGCAGGTTCGATGGGAGACCGGGCTCGCCCGCCAGCGCGGCTGCTTCCTCGTGCGACTTCAGGGCGGCGATGCGCGCGAGGTCGGCTTGGAACGGCTTCAGGCCCAGCGCGTCGATCCCCTTCGTGTCCATGTAGCTCGCATAGAAGTCGGCGACCTTCTGCTCGGGCGAACCCGGACGCTGCGGCCGCGACGACACGTCTTCGACCAGCCGCCGCACGTCCTCTTCCGACTTCGCGGCCAGCATGTTGAACGAACCCCAGCGCGAACGGTCCGGCGGGATCTGCGCGTTCTTCATCCAGGTGCCGCCCGCGTGACGGAAGAAGTCGTCGCCCGGCTTCACGTTGCGGTCCATCGCCGTCAGGTCGAAGCCCCAAGGCCCGATCTCGGCCTTGACGCGGGCCGACGCGCCGATATCCAGTGCCGAGAACCCGGCGGCGAGCGCCCCGGTGGCAAGAATGGTGGCGGCCGCCAGTGTCAGTCTCTTGTTCATGGAGTCATGTCCCTCGAATTAGAGGCGAGCTTTGTCGGCGAGCCGCCGCGGTCGCGCAACGGGCCACGGCCCGGTTCGGCTTCACGTTGCCGCGATATCCCAAGCGGGCGGTTGCCCGGAACGTCAGGCCGTCCCCCGCGCGCATTGCCGCGCTGGACCGGCAGCGCTTGGAAATCTGCCGAACTCTGGTACGAATTGGAAACAACGCCGCCGCCGGACGCAACTTTCTGTGATCCGGTGGCGAATCAAAGGGGAGCAGGGGCGTGTTGAGAATCATCGGTTGGGTGGTTGCCCTCGTGGCTGTTCTGGGAATCGCGGGTGGCATCTATTGGGTGGGCGCGCGCGAAGGCTGGTTCGGCGCCGAACGCGACGCCGGCGTCATTCAAGGCAAGCGTGTCCCCGACGAAGTCGTATCCGCCCGCACACAGGCGACTCGTGCCGTCGCACCGGAAGGGTCGACGGACCAAATCCTGTTCGGCGACCTTCACGTCCACACGACGTTCTCGGCCGACGCGTTCCAGTTTTCCCTGCCGATGATCGGCGGCAAGGGCGTGCACCCCGTGGCGGACGCCTGCGACTTCGCCCGCTACTGTTCGGCGCTCGATTTCTGGTCGATCACCGATCACGCCGAAACGATCACGCCCCTGCGTTGGCAGCGCACGAAGGACTCGATCCGCGCCTGTCAGAAGATCGCGGGCGACGGCCCGAATCCGGACCTCGTGTCGTTCGTCGGCTTCGAGTGGACGCAAGTCGGCCGCTTGCCGACGGAGCACTTCGGCCACAAGAACGTCAT
>CAZLRW010000278.1:0-3251 GCA_964561925.1 uncultured Flavobacteriaceae bacterium | reverse complement strand
GGCCCATCGCCGCCAGCAGGTTCGTCCAGTGCGCTTCGACCAGGCAGATAATGGCGACGTGGCCGTCCTTGCACGGATAGACATTGTAAGGAGAAATCGCGAGCCCGCCGTGCCGGTTGCCGGTGCGCGGCGGCGGCTTGTCCGACTGGCTCTGCACCATGCCGAGATTGGAGGCGAGCGAGGGGTAGAGCGCTTCCATCATCGCCACCTCGACGAGGCGGCCGCGGCCGGTGCGCTCGCGCTCGAACAAAGCTGTGACGATGGCGCCGTAGAGATGGGCGCCGGAAATGAAGTCGGCGATGGCGGGGCCCGCTTTGACCGGCGGACCATCGGGAAGACCGGTGATGCTCATGATCCCGGACGCCGCCTGGACGGTCAGATCCATCGCCAGATTGTCGCTCTCGGGTCCGCTGAGTCCATAACCGGTGGCGGAGGCGTAGACTAAGCGAGGGTTTATCGCTTGCAGCACCTCGGCGCCGACGCCGAGGCGATCCATGACGCCGGGCGCGTAATTCTCGAGAATGACGTCGCTGCGGCGCACCAGATCCTTCAGTAGCTTCGCGCCGCGCGGGGATTTGAGGTTGAGCGTGACCGCGCGCTTGTTCGAATTGAGCATGGCCATGGGCAGCGAGGCGCTGCCGCCAACGGCTTCGCGCAGGCGCAGCGGCTCTCCGGTCGGCGGTTCGACCTTGATGACGTCGGCGCCTGCTTTCGCCATCAGCCAGGCGGCGTAGGGGCCCTGATAAACTTGGCCCAGATCGACGACCTTGATGCCTTGCAACGGTCCGGGCTGGGCGTCGATGGTCATGGGGGCGCGCGCCTTCAGAGAGACATGTCGAACAGGTCGCGCGCCATGACTAGGCGCTGGACCTCGCTCGGGCCTTCGCCGATGCGGCGGATGCGCATCTCGCGGTACCAACGCTCGAACGGCAAGTCCTTGGTCATGCCGTAGCCGCCGTAGATTTGCATGGCGCGGTCAACGACGCGGCTGGCGCCTTCGGTGGCGAGCAGTTTGGCCATCGCGGCTTCGGTGCGGAAGGGTTCGCCGCGCTTGGCCTTGCAAGCAGCGTCGAGCATCGCCCAGCGCGACGTGCGGATATCGATCTCGTTGTCCACCACCATCCATTGGATCGCCTGGCGCGTGGCAAGCGGGGCGCCAAAGGTTTGGCGCAGCTTGGCGTATTCGATGCACATGGCTTGCGCCTTGACGGCGACGCCGATGCAGCCGGCGGCATACGGAATGCGCTGGCGGCTCAAGCGGTCGTTGGCGATGGCGAAGCCATTGTTGACCTCGCCAAGCAGATTGGCGTCCGGTACGCGCATGTTCTCGAACTGAAGCTCGGTGGCGTAATACGCCGAGCGTAGCGTGTGGACGACGCGGCGCACGTGGAACCCCGGCGTGTCGGTGTCGACGATGAAGCAGGTGATGCCGCGGCGGCCCTTGCCCGGATCGGTGCGCGCGAAGACGATGCCGAAATCGGCCTTGTCGGCGCCGGAGATGAAAATCTTGGAGCCGTTGATGATCCAGTGGTCGCCGTCCTTGACGGCCTTGGTTTGGATCGCGCGGCCAGGGTCGGAGCCGCCGGAGGGTTCGGTCAGGCCGAAGAAGCCGTGCTTCTCGCCCTTCAGCGTCGGATGGAGGTAACGCTTCTTCTGGTCTTCGTTGGCCTCGTAGAGTTGGGCGAGGCCCGCGCCGCCGAAAGTTCCGTAGGCCGGACAATAAAGACCGCCGCGATGCTGCGAAATCTCCATCGCGATCAGCGTCATCGTCACGATGTCGATGTCCGGGCCGCCGAACTCGGGAGGAATGCCCAGACCGTAAAGGCCCATGTCCTTGACCTTGCGCACCAAGCGGTCGAAGTCGGCGGGATCGAGTTGACTTGCGTCGGGGTCGAGCTTGTCCTCGAGGGGGGCAATTTCCTCGCGCACGAAGCGGCGCACCTGTTCGACGATGAGGCGTTGTTCCTCGGTCGGTTCGAAGTCCATGTCGCTCCTTCCCTGCGGCTCAACCGATGCTAAGCCGGCCCAGTTTTCGTTTCGTCTCGGCTTCGTTGCCGACGGGCAAGCTGCCGTGGTCGGCAATGTGGATCATCAAGAGTTCTTCGTAGCGGCTCAGGTATTGGTGATTGATCTCGAGGCGGAATTTTACGCGGGTTGCGCCGTGCTCCTTCAGCGCCTTGGCCAGTTCGCCGCGCAGACCGAACAGCGAGCGCCCGCCGGCATAGCCGATACGCAGAATTTGTCCGCCTTCGCCGGCAAGCTGATAGACGCCCAGTTCCCCGCTCAACGCCGCGACGGCGTCTGGCGTCAAGTCGGTCCAGGCTTTCTCCAATCGAATGGACATGATTTTCCTATCGGCCCGTGAACCGCGCCGGGCGCTTTTCCAGCAGAGCGGCGATGCCTTCGCGCGCGTCGCCGCTTTCGCTCGCCGCGCGTACCAGCGCATCGACATCGGCGTGAGGGAGGGCGTCGCGAAAGGTCATGGCGCGCACCAGGAGGGCTTTCATCGCGCGCAGGGAGAGCGGCGCGTTGGCGGCCAGCCGGGCGATGATTTGTTGCGCCGCGGCTTCGAGCTTTTCGGGTGGCGCCACGCGTGCGATCAAACCCAGATCGTGCATGCGGACGGCACTCAATAAATCGCCGAGCAACAGTATTTCCCGGGCGCCGACGGGTCCTGCGATTTCCACGATCTTTTTCGCCAAGAACCACGTGGGGGCAAGGCCGATCTTGGCCAGCGACATGCCGAAGCGCGCGGTTTCAGCGGCGACGACGAAATCGCAATGCAAGGCGAGTTCGTTGCCGCCGGCGATGGCATCGCCTTGGACTACCCCCACCACCGGCAAGGGATAGGTCTCAAGTGCGTGCAGCATCGTCTCGATCGAGGCCGCGCCCACGGTGCCCGCACTGCGCACGCGCAGGTCGAGGCCCGAACAGAAGACGGTGCCGTCGGCACGGATGACGGTTAATCGTTCGTCCGCGGCGGGCGCTCGGCAGAAGGTTTCCGTTAGGGCATCGAGCATCTCCGCATCGAGCGCGTTGCGTTTGTCGGCGCGCGCCAACGTTACGGTTCTGACGCCATCGGCGACTGTCACCCGAATTTTGTCCAAGCTGCCGTTCCTTTCGCCGGAGAATTTCCCGTCTAGACGCCTTGCCCGAAACTGGTCTAATGCATTTGGAAATCATGATAAGGAATTTCGGATGGGTATCAACGGAAAAGCGTATATCGCGGGCATATACGAACATCCCACGCG
>CAZLRW010000277.1:0-3292 GCA_964561925.1 uncultured Flavobacteriaceae bacterium | reverse complement strand
TTGCAGCCGCGGTCGAAGAGGCCCGCTTTCGCCATGAACTGCATCACGTGCGAGGCGAAGCCGCCGATCGCGCCTTCTTCGATCGTGATCAGGACTTCGTGGTTGGCGGCCAGGCGGCGGATCAGGTCTTCGTCGAGCGGCTTGCAGAAGCGTGCGTCGGCGACCGTCGTCGAGAGCCCGCGGGCGGCGAGGTCGTCGGCCGCTTTCAGCGCTTCGGCCAAACGCGTGCCGAAGCTCAAGATCGCGATCTTCGAGCCTTCGCGCACGATGCGGCCCTTGCCGATTTCGAGTGGCGTGCCCCTGGCGGGCAGTTCGATGCCGACGCCTTCGCCGCGCGGATAGCGCACCGAGGACGGGCGGTCGTCGATCGCGGCGCAGGTCGCGACCATGTGCTTCAGCTCCAACTCGTCCGACGGCGCCATGACGACGAAGCCCGGCAAGCACGCCAGATACGTCGTGTCGAACGAACCCGCATGCGTCGCGCCATCGGCACCGACGAGGCCCGCACGGTCCATCGCGAAGCGCACCGGCAATTGCTGGATCGCGACGTCGTGGACGACCTGGTCGTAGCCGCGCTGCAGGAACGTCGAATAGATGACGGCGAAGGGCTTCATGCCTTCGGTCGCGAGGCCGGCCGCGAACGTGACCGCGTGCTGCTCGGCGATGCCGACGTCGAACGTGCGTTTCGGGAAGCGTTTCGCAAAGAGGTCCAGGCCGGTGCCCGACGGCATCGCGGCGGTGATCGCCACGATCTTGTCGTCGGCTTCGGCCTCCGCGATCAGGGCTTCGGCGAAGACCTTCGTGTATTGCGGTGCGTTCGATTGGGCCTTCTTCTGCGTGCCGGTAACGACGTCGAACTTCACGACGCCGTGGTACTTGTCGGCGGAGTTTTCGGCGGGCGCATAGCCCTTGCCCTTTTTCGTCACGACATGGACCAGGATCGGGCGGTCGATGTCGGCGTCGCGCACGTTCTGCAGAACGGGCAAAAGGTGATCGAGGTTGTGGCCGTCGATCGGGCCCACGTAATAGAGGCCCATTTCCTCGAACAGCGTGCCGCCCATGGTCAGCCCGTGCGTGTAACGCTCGGCCTTGCGGGCGGTTTCTTCCAGGATGTGGGGCATCTTCTTCGCGAGCTGTTTCGCGAAGTTGCGCAAGGTCGTGTAGCCCTCGGACGAGACGACGCGCGAGAGATAGGCGCTCATGCCGCCGACCGGCGGCGCGATCGACATGTCGTTGTCGTTCAAGACGATGATCAGGCGCGAGCGCGAGGCGCCGGCGTTGTTCATCGCCTCATACGCCATGCCCGCCGACATCGCGCCGTCGCCGATGACGGCGATGATGTTGCGCTTTTCCCCTTTGAGATCGCGCGCCACGGCCATGCCGAGGCCCGCCGAAATCGAGGTCGAGGAGTGCGCGGCGCCGAACGGGTCGTATTCGCTCTCGCTCCTCTTCGTGAAGCCGGAAAGGCCCCCGCCCATGCGCAGCGTGCGGATGCGATCTCTGCGGCCGGTCAGGATCTTGTGCGGATAGGCCTGGTGGCCGACGTCCCAGATCAGACGGTCGTGCGGCGTGTTGAATGTGTGGTGCAGCGCGACCGTCAGCTCGATCACGCCGAGGCCCGCGCCCAGATGCCCGCCGGTGACGGAGACGGCGTCGATCGTTTCGTGGCGGAGTTCGTCGGCGAGCTGTTTCAGCTCTTCGCGCGACAGGTGGCGTATGTCGGCGGGTGACTTGATGCGGTCGAGAAGTGGGGTCATTTGAACCCTTGTAACCTGACTAATTCGCCTTCGTCCGCCTGAGGAAGAAGGTAGTGCAGCAGGACACGCGATTGTTGCGGCATTTAGGCACGGCGGTTAACGACATAGGCCGTCAGTCCGCGCAAAAGGTCCGCCTTTTCATCGAAGACTTCAAGGTGCTGGGCGGCTTGCTCGGCGAGAAGCTTGGCCTGCGCGCGGGCGCGCTCGGGCCCTAAGATTGTGACGAACGTCGCCTTGCCTGCGCTTTGATCCTTACCGGCGGCCTTGCCCATCAACGCGGGGTCGCCTTCGACGTCGAGAAGGTCGTCGGCGATCTGATAGGCGAGGCCCAGGTCCTGCGCGTAGTTCGTGAGCGCGTGGCGCGCTTGGGCTGATGCCTTGCCCATGATCGCACCCGCCTCCGCCGCATAGGCGATGAGCGCGCCGGTCTTCAGACGCTGAAGCCGCGTGATGTGGCCGATGTCGGTGATCGCGCCTTGCGCGCCGATGTCGATCATCTGCCCGCCGACCATACCGTTCGCGCCCGCAGCCGCGGCGAGGCGCGCGACGAGTTCGATGCGCACGTGCGGGTCGGGGTGGGTCTCGACCGCGGCGAGCAGCGCGAAGGCATGCGTCAGCAGCGCGTCACCGGCGAGGATCGCGGTCGCCTCGTCGAACTTCTTGTGCGTCGTCGGCTTGCCGCGCCTGAGATCGTCGTCGTCCATCGCGGGCAGGTCGTCGTGGACCAGCGAATAGGCGTGCACGCATTCGACCGTGGCGGCGACGCGGCCGAGCGCGCGGCGGTCGACGCCGAACTGGCGGCCCGCCTGCAGCACCAGGAAGGCGCGGATGCGCTTGCCGCCGTCCAGCGTCGCATAGCGCATCGCCTCGACCACGCGCGCGTGCGGGCCGATGGGTTCCGGCAGGAGTTCGCCGAGCACGTCTTCCATGAACGTGCCCGCCTCTTTCAGCGCGGGTTCGATGGGGGCAAGGGTCATGGGGCGCCGCGCGTTACTTGTCGAACGGCGCGGTCGTGGGGCCGCCGGGGCCGATCACGATCTTCTCGATGCGCGCCTCGGCGTCGCGGAGCTTGGCCTCGCAATGCGCTTTGAGCGCCGTGCCACGCTCGTAGATCGCGATCGAATCCTCGAGCTCGACCTGGCCCTTCTCCAGCCGCTGGACGATCTGCTCCAGCTGGGCCAGCGCCTGCTCGAAGGTCAGCGCGGCGATGTCGTTCTTCTCGTCCTTGGCCATAGGGCGGTCCGGGTCGTCATTGGGAGGTCGGGGATATACTTGTTGGTGCCGCGCAGGTCGAGACCTTCTCTCTCCGTCATGGCCGGGCTTGACCCGGCCCCCCAGTGACATCGTACAGGCGCGGCAGAAAATGACTCACACAATGAAACAATGACACGATGCCGGTGGCGCCCGCGGCGCGCCATTGTTCCATTGTTTCATTGTGTGAGGTATCGCTGGCCCACACGCATCTCCTGGGTGGCCGGGTCAAGCCCGGCCATGACGAGAAAAGAAAAGGCTGAGCCATGACCGACGACGGGCGG
>CAZLRW010000276.1:1598-3306 GCA_964561925.1 uncultured Flavobacteriaceae bacterium | reverse complement strand
CGCCCTCGACCCAGGTTTCGCGCACCGCGATCTTGCTGAGGCGCGTGGGGTCGACCTTCATCGGATCTTCTTCCAGGACCACGAGGTCGGCGTATTTGCCGACTTCGAGCGTGCCGACGGCGTGGTCCATGCGGGCCTGATAGGCGGCGTCGATCGTCATGGCGCGGATCGCTTGGTCGACCGGGATGCGTTGCTCGGGCGCCAGAACTTCGCCGCCATCGCGCATGATGCGCGTGACGGCGTTCTCGATACAGCGCAAGGGGCCGATCTCCGTCACGTCGTAGTCGGAGTGGAGCGAGAAGCGGACGCCGTGCTTCAACGCCGATTGGCCGGCGCCGAGGCGCGCCGCGCGCTCGGGCCCGATAATGCGGTCGCGGAAGGCGCGGCCCCAGTAGTGGACATGGCCGATCAGGAACGACGGGGTGAGACTGAGCTCCGCCATCTTGGCGTAATGTTCGTCCCAGGCGATCGAGCAATGCTCGATGCGGTGGCGGTGGTCCTTGCGCGGATTCGCCTTCAGCGTTTTCTCGTAAGCGTCGAGGACGATGTCGATCGCGGCGTCGCCGTTCGCGTGGACCGCGACTTGCCAGCCGCCATCGTGAGCGCGCTTCATGCCGGCGGCCAATTGTTCCGGCGGGAAGCTCAGGACGCCTTTGCTATCGACATTCAGGTAGCGCTCGCGCTGATAGCCGGTGTTGCCCTGGTTCGAACCGTCGGCCCAGAACTTGAAGCCGAGAAGGCGGAACCAATCGTCGCCCGCGTTCGGTTTGACGTCGGGGTGTTTCAGCCATTCGTCGATGCGGCCGGAGACCATCATCGCGGCGAGGCGGACCGGCGAGCGGCCGCTCGCGGTGATCGCCTTCAGGATCGCGAGTTCGTCCGTGCCGGCGAAAGCGCCGAGGCCCGCGTCGACGAGCATCGTGCAACCGACCTTTGCCGCCTGGTCGAGTTCCTTCGTCGTGGCGGCGATCAACGATTGCGGCGTCGGCTGAGGTGCGAGGCGCAAGAACGGCGCGTAGGACGTGCCGCCGGCGAGTTGACCGTTGAGTTTGCCGTCTGGGCCTTTGAAGTAGTGTCCGCCCGCGCCCGGGTCGGGCGTTGCTTCGGTGACGCCGGAGAGTTCGATCGCCTTCGAATTCACATAGGCAAGATGGCCGGAGGCGTTCAACATGAACAGCGGGTTGTTCGGCGCGACGGCGTCGAGCTCGCGGCGCGTGATGTTCGCGTTGCCTTTCGTCAGCGACGGGTCGAAGCCCTTCGCCATCACCCAGGCGCCGGGCGCGGCAGCCTCCGCGCCCGCCTTCAGCTTCGCCATGACCTCGTCGATCGTGTCGCAGATCAGTGCGCTCACGTTGATGAAGCTTGAGAGCAACGCGCCCATCACGACGTGGACGTGCGGGTCGATGAAGCCGGGCAGGATCGTCGCGCCGTTCGCGTCGATGATTTCGGTTTCCTTGCCCTTCAACGCCGTGACGTCAGCGCGTTTGCCGACAGCGACGATGCGGCCGTTCTTGATCGCGATCGCCTCGGCGACGGGTTGGGCGGGGTTCATCGTTCGGATGGTGGCGCCGAGGAATATCCGGTCCGGCGCGGCGTGCGGCTTTGCTTCCGCCACGCACACAAGGCGCGGGGCGGCGAGCGAGAGCGCAGCGCCCGCCAGAATCTGGCGGCGCGAGGCGTAGAGGCCTTGCAGCGGCGGCATGCAGCA
>CAZLRW010000276.1:0-1498 GCA_964561925.1 uncultured Flavobacteriaceae bacterium | reverse complement strand
CGAGGAAACGTCCAATGTCTGCTGCCGCGAACCTGCCCAAGGGTTTTCCCGCCATGCCGATTGCGCAGGCGCATGCGATGCTTGTCGGCGCGCCCGCGTCGCCGTTCGAGATCGAGGAGAAGGCGATCCGCGGGGTGAAGATCAAGACGTGGAAGAATGCGCCGGCCTCTCTCGCGGTCGTGTTCGAGGCGAGCCAGCCGTTCGGCGCGCGGGACTATCTGGTGCTGGACGACGACCGGGTGACGTTCGATGCGCATCGCCGGGCGGTGGCGCAGCTTGCAAAGCGCCTGGTCGCGGACGGCGTTAAGAAGGGTGACCGCGTCGCGATCATCATGCGCAATCTTCCGGAGTGGTCGGTTGCGTTCTGGGCGGCGGTGCATGCGGGCGCGATCGTGACGCCCCTGAACGCGTGGTGGACGGGACCGGAGCTCGAATACGGGCTTCAGGACTCCGGCACGTCGGTCGCGCTGATCGACGCGGAGCGGTGGGAGCGCGTGCGGGAGCATGTCGACAACTGCCCGGACCTGAAGCGCGCCTATGTCTGCCGGTCCTATGAGGAGATCGCCGACCCGCGCGTGAAGAAGCTCGAGGACGTGATCGGCGTTCCGAATTCTTGGGGCAAACTTGCCGAGGTTCCGCTGCCGAACGTGACGCTCGAGCCCGACGACGACGTGACGATCTTCTACACGTCGGGTACGACGGGCAAGCCGAAGGGCGCGGTCATCACGCACCGGAACATCGTGTCGAACTTCTTCAATGCGATGTGCGCGCAGGCGCGCTCGTTCCTCCGGCGCGGCGAGCCCCTGCCCGCCCCCGACCCGACCGTGCAGAAGGCGAATTTGATCTCGGTGCCGTTCTTCCACGCGACCGGCTGTTTTGCGGTGATGGTGCCCGCCGTGTTCGCGGGATCGAAGATCGTGATGCAGCGGCGGTGGAACGCGGATCAGGCCTTGGAGCTGATCCAGCGCGAGAAGATCACGAGCGCGGGCGGCGTGCCGACGATCGCCTGGCAAATCGTCGAGCATCCGCGGTTCCATGAGTTCGACTTGTCGTCGCTCGAGACCGTGTCCTATGGCGGCGCGCCTTCGGCGCCGGAGTTGGTGCGGCGGTTGCGCGAGCGGTTGCCGCAGATCAAGACCGGGCAAGGTTGGGGGATGACGGAAACCTCCGCCACGGCGACGAGCAATTTCGCGGAAGACTATGAGCGCAAGCCGTCGAGCTGCGGCGTGCCTTCGCCCACGGGCGAGGTGAAAATCGTGTCGCTCGACGGCAAGGACTTGCCGGTCGGCGAGGTCGGCGAGCTCTGGTATCGCGGGCCGATCGTCGTGCGCGGGTATTGGAACAAGCCGCAGGCGACGGCGGAGACCTTCGTCGACGGTTGGGTGAAGACGGGCGACCTCGCGCGCGTGGATGAGGAAGGGTTCGTCTACATCGTCGACCGGGCGAAGGACATGCTGATCCGAGGCGGGGAGAACATCTACTGCGTCGAGGTCGAGAA
>CAZLRW010000275.1:0-3309 GCA_964561925.1 uncultured Flavobacteriaceae bacterium | reverse complement strand
CGCAACTCGAACCCTGTTAGCTCGGTCTTCGTGAATTTTACGTAGATCACATATGGGTCTTCCGGCACGTGGTAGACGTCTTGCCACTCGCGATGATTTTCGTAGGACGTCATCGACTTCACAAAGTGCTTTCGCTGCATCTTCTGAATCGTCGCGACGATGTCATCCCTGTTGAAGCCCAACGCCGCGGCGCAATCGATGGCCGTCTTGGTCGCAACCAACCGATCGGCAGACGAGAACGCCGCCTGAAACGCCGCCAAGTCGTGGGTAGGCTTCTTCTTTTCCATGCGACCGAAACGCAGTATGGCACCATTATGGTGCCACCGCAAGAGTCAGGCGAAGCGATGAATTTGGCTTCTATTCGGCTTCAAGGTATCCCGTGTGCGTCCAGCCACGCCAGCGTCGCGGGCCAATGATGGGTTCGCGCCTGATCGCGCACTGTGCCATCTTTGTCCTTGGCGTGCGGATCGGCGCCCGCGCGCAACAGCAACATTGCGACGCGATCGTCATCGATAGACAGAAGCGGCGTGGTTCCGTCCGTGTCGCTGGCGTTCGGGTTTGCGCCGGCTGCCAGAAGCACCTTGGCTACTTCAGGATCGTTGCAGCCCATTAGCGGTGTCCAGCCGAGATCGTCGCGTGCCTCGATAGCTACGCCAAGTCCAATAAGCACCTGCGCCATCTCAACGCGGGTCTGCGAACTTATGTCTGAACATCGACCGCTGCCGCGACGCAAGGCGCTCAAGGCGTTGCCGCCTCGCGTTTGCGCCTTGGGGTTGGTGCCAGCTGCAACCAGAGCCTTCGCGATTTTGACGCTGCACCCCGCCCCGCTCGTGAAGGCGCTGTCTCTTGCGCGTTTGCTCATCCGAGCTACGTAGCCGCGACGAGCCATCTCGTCGAAAAGGTCTTCGGATCCGATCTCGGCCGCATAGGCGGCCATGAGTGCGCCCAGCGGTTGGAGGTCCCGCGGCTCACCGGGCACTTCCCACGAAGTCGAATGGTCAAGATCGAGACCCGCCGCGATGGCTGCCCGCAAGAACTCGATCGCGCGCTGGCCAACGCACGCCCAGCGGTTACGGATCATGAAAATGAGCGCAAGGTCGGCGGCTTTCTTCGATCTGAAGTCGAACCCGTCGTGCTTCAGCAACGAGATCGTCTCGACATTCCCGGCCACCCATCGATCGGTCTGCGCGAGTTCATCGACCGCATCCTCAAGTGCGCTAACGCTTTTGGGCATCCCGACCGTGCGTCCCAGGTAGTTCGTGACGCGCTTGGTAGTCCTCCCCACCCGCAATGTCAGGGCATAGGTCGCATTGTCGGTGATGTCTGAGACGTAAGCTGATCGCAGCCCCATGAAATTGGCGTCGCGAAATCTCCCCAAGAGTTTGGCGACGGCCTGCGGGTCAACGCTCGCCTCGTGCGTTCCTGGCCAGAGCACTCCGCCCCCGAATGTGCGCTGCTCTTCAGCAGGCGAGCCGGGAAAATCTCCTTCAGAGGAAAATCGAACGCGGCCATCACCTCGGACCGAGACGCGGTAGTCGGGACAAGAGCCGAAGCATGAACTGCGCTCCAATACGATCTCGACGTCCTTCAGAGGCGCGGATGGGAACGGCACGGAAGCGTCAGCGGGAATCTCCGGGGCTTCATAGTAGATTTGCACCGTGCCAACGGCCTGCACCGGATGACCATCAAACGTTTGTGGGCGAAACGTCCATTGCTTTGCCGCCGCCAGACCTGGCTTTGGGTCCAGCTTGTGGAAGTTGTGCGCAAGCTCGGCGTCAACGACCTTGCCATCGGTGTCCACGGTCACGAGTATCGACAGCGCGGAAAAGCCGAAGCCCCCGCGCACAACCACCGAGTTGCTGCCAGACAATCTCTGTGAGGACAGATCGTAGACGCCGATCTTGTCCACGCGTGGCGGGCCTCCCGCGAGCGCTTGGGGCACAAACAGGAGAGCGACCGCCGAAATGAGCGCGTGACGCGCCTTCACTGACCTACTCCTCCACGGCATTCGACCGATCTAACGCCTTCGGTGCGGCACCTACAAGAAACTCTGCGGGTCGATGTCGGTTGTTAGGTAGACCGAGGAGGGGAGTTTCACGGGGTCTAGCCAGGTGCGGAGGTAGGCTTGCAGGTTCACGGTGCGGTCGGCGTGGACGGCGAGGCGTAGTCTGGTTTGGCCGCGGATCATGGCGAGCGGGGCGGGTGCGGGGCCCCAGACTTGGACGCCTTTCGCGTTCGGGGCGGTCGCGGCCAGCATCTCGCCCGCTTCGTGGACCGCTTGTTCCTTGCGGCCGGAGAGGATGAGGGCCGCCATGCGGCCGAAGGGGGGCAGTCCTGCCGCTTCGCGTTTGCCCCATTCGGCGGCGTAGAAGGCGTCGCGGTTGCCGGAGGCGATCGCTTTCAGCACCGCGTGGTTCGGGTCGCTCGTTTGGATCAGCACGCGGCCTTTGCGATCCGCTCTGCCCGCGCGGCCCGCGACCTGATGCAGAAGTTGAAACGTGCGTTCGCGGGCGCGGGGGTCGGCGCCTTCAAGTCCGAGATCGCCGTCGACGACGCCGACCAGCGTGAGCATCGGGAAGTTGTGGCCCTTCGCCACGATCTGCGTGCCGATCAGGATGTCGACTTCGTGGTTGGCGACCGCTTCGATCGCAAGCTGGATCTGGCGCGGGCCCGCCATCGTGTCGGACGAGGCGACGTTCGTGCGCGCGGCGGGGAATTTCTGCTTCACTTCTTCCGCCACGCGTTCGACGCCGGGGCCGCAGGCGATGAAGGCGCCCGCGGTTTTGCATTCGGGGCAGGCGGGCGGCACGTTGCGGTCGTAGCCGCAATGGTGGCAGACGAGCTTGCGCTTGTAGCGATGTTCGACGAGCCACGACGTGCAGCGCGGGCAGCCCATCTTGTGGCCGCAGGCCTTGCACAGCGTGAGCGGCGCGAAGCCGCGGCGGTTCAAGAACAGCATCGCCTGTTCGCCTTGGCGCAACGTGTCTTCGACGGCGCGCACGAGTGCGGGCGAGAGGAAGTCGCCCTTCGGCGTTTCCTCTTTGCGCATGTCGATGAGTGCGGCTTCAGGCAGCGTCGCCTTGCCGTGGCGTTCGGGCAGGCGCAGATGGGCGTATTTGTGCGTTTCGGCGTTGACCCAGGTTTCGAGCGAGGGCGTCGCCGAGGCGAGCGCGATCGGGCAATTTTCCATCCGTGCACGGACGACCGCCATGTCGCGCGCGTGATAGATGAGGCCCTCTTCCTGCTTGAAGGCGGTGTCGTGTTCTTCGTCGACGACGATGAGGCCCAGTTCCTTGAACGGCAGGAACA
>CAZLRW010000274.1:0-3351 GCA_964561925.1 uncultured Flavobacteriaceae bacterium | reverse complement strand
GCTCGTGCACGATCGATTTCAGATGCAGCTTCTTGGTCGTGACGAGCGGGAACCCCTCGTCGAGATCGAACCGCATCTGATGACCGAAGATCGAGATCGTGCCGGTGCCGGTGCGATCATGCTTTTTCACGCCGTGCCTGAGCACGTGTTCCATGAGGTCGAGATACTGGCGCACGATCGCTGACCTTTCCTTGGTGTCATGGTCCGCGAAGGCGGACCACCCACGACTTCACTCACTGAAAGCAAGTCGTGGGTGGTCGGCCTGCGCCGACCATGACAATGGGTAAGAGTTTACCGCCTCCCGAAACGGCGCGGGAAGGGACGCAAAACCGCCGTCCCCAAGTGCTTCATTTCTTTACCCCGAACGCCTATATAGAGAGCGCCGGTTCGCCGGCTATGGCGATAAACGCGCGTGCAATAAACGGATCGGACCCGGGGGCGGTACCCGGCGCCTCCACCACCTGCGCAGGCAAGCCTGCTCAGCTGTGGGGGCGAAACAGGATCGACGAACGCGTAAAGACGTTGCTTTCGCCCGGTATGGTATCCGCCGTTATCGGGCTGTCTGTATAGGTGCCAACGACAATGAAATGGCCCTCGCTGCCTAATAGGTAAGCGCGGCTCGGAGGGGCGCCGGGCAACAGAAGCCCCTCCACCTATCTGTTCCAAGCCCCGCGCCTCACACAATGACACAATGGAACGATGAGGATCGCGCGCCAAAGGCGCGCCATTGTTCCATTGTGTCATTGTGTGAGTCGTTCGTCGTCATCTCCTGGCGTGAACGAGATAGCCAACCACCGCCAACGCCATCACGACAGCGCCGCCGATGCCGAGCGTCATGGGCGCGCCGATGTGATGTGACGCCCAGCCTGAGACCAAAGCGCTGATCGGCACCATGCCGATGAACGCCATCACGTAGTAAGCCATCACCCGTCCGCGCAGCGCGTCGGTCGTCGAACTTTGCAGAAGCGTGTTCGTCGACACGCCCTGCCCCATCATGCCGAGGCCCGCCGGCACGAGCAGCGCCATCGACAACAGGAAGTGCGTCGACTGCGAGAACAAGACGAGCGAGAAGCCGAACCCGATCGCGCTCACGAACGGCATCACCGGCATGATCCGCGCCGGCACGCGCGAGATCCCGATCGCACCCAACAGCGCGCCCGCACCGACCGACGCCATCAGGAACCCCAGCGCATCCGACCCGCCATGCAGAACGTCGCGCGCGAACACCGGCATCAGCACGAGATAGGCCGTGCCGAACAGGCTCGACCCCGCCAGCAGCAGCAACAGCGTTCGCGTTTCGCGATGCGTCGCCACATAGGCGAACCCCTCGCGCAGATCGGCGAGCGGGTGACTGGGCGGGCGCGGCGGTTGCCGCTCGACGCGCATCACGGCGAGGCTCGCCAACACCGCGACATAGGAAAGCCCGTTCAGGGCCATGCACCAGCCTTCACCGACCGCAGCGACGAGAAGCCCGGCGATCGCAGGCCCGACAAGCCGCGCCGCGTTGAACATGATCGAGTTCGCCGCGATCGCGAGCGGCAGGTCCTGCCGCCCGACCATTTCGATCGTGAACGATTGGCGCGTCGGCACGTCGAACGCGTTCGCGGTGCCGGAAAAGAACGCGAGCGCGACGATGTGCCAGACTTCGACCGTCTGACTGAGCGTGAGGGCCGCGAGCACACAAGCGCTCGCCATCATCGCGCCTTGCGTCACGAACAGAACGCGCCGCCGCTCGAGACGGTCGGCGACCACGCCCGCGAACGGCGACAGCAGCAGCACGGGAATCTGGTTTGCGAACCCGACGAGCCCAAGCAGCAACGCCGAATCGGAAAGCCGATAGACCAGCCACGCCTGCGCGATCGCTTGTATCCAGAACCCGAGGAGGGAGATGAGCTGTCCGGTAAAGAACAAACGATAGGCGGGGTGGCGAAAAACGCTGCGCAGCGCCGGCCGCGCGTTCACCTTCTCGACGTTCCCGCTCAATCCCGCACCTGCGAAACAAGTGCAAAACCCCTACGCCCTTTGTCGTTGAATCGGCAAGAGCGGCGCCTAAGTCAAAGTGATGCGGGCCGGGCCCCTCTGGCGATCACGGCGATCGCGATGTCGGACCGCACGACGTCTTACCAAGACGATGAAAGAGGAGCACCATGACCGACTATCTCGTCCTGCGCCTGCGCGCCCGCCACGCCGCCCTCGAACGCGATATCGAGCGCGAGCTGGCAACGCCCCTGCCCGACGGCATCCGCATCCAGGAAATGAAAAAGGAAAAGCTCTACGTCCGCGATCGTCTGCGCTCGATCCTGCGCGCCGACGACAGGTACGAAGCGAGAGCTTGAGCGCGCTCACCCGCGCGTTTCGCGCCGGGGCGGTGAGGCCCCGGCGCCTACTCCTTCGTTCAGCGTTTCGCGAGCAGGTCGCGAATTTCGCCGAGCAGTTTCACATCCGCGGGCGGTTCCGGCGGGGCGGCGGGCGCGGGCGGCTGTTGACGCTTCAGCTTGTTCATGCCCTTGACGACCAAGAACAGCACGAACGCGATGATGATGAAGTTGATGAGCACGGTGACGAACTTGCCCCAGGCAAGCACGGCGCCCTGCTTCTTCGCTTCGTCGAGAACGGTCGCGGTGACGCCCTCGTTTAGACCGACGAAGTAGTTGGAAAAGTCGACGCTGCCGAGCGCGCCGATCAGCGGCATGATCATGTCGCCGACCATGGAGTCGACGATCTTGCCGAAAGCGGCGCCGATGATGACGCCGATCGCGAGATCGACGACGTTGCCTTTCAATGCGAATTCCCGGAATTCCTTCAGCATCCTGATCAGGACCCCTTGTTGACGTGACGAGAGGACGGCCCTCGATTCGAGCGACCGCTGGGCCGTAGCGTAACATCGGATATGTCGTCAGGCGAGGCGCGCCGTCTCGCAATCCACTTGCAATCCTCCGTAGGCGGATGCTTCAAAACGCAACCGTTAACGACCGATCGAAAAGTAGGCACATGTCGCTCTCACCCGCACCGCTGTTCACGCCCTTCAAGTTGAAGAACCTCACGATCCCCAACCGCATCGTGATGGCGCCGATGACGCGCTCGAAGAGTCCGAACCAAGTGCCGGGGCCGGACGTCGCTGCCTATTATGGCAGACGTGCGAAGGGCGGCGTCGGCTTGATCATCACCGAAGGCGTCGCGCCCGATCATCCCGTCGCGCTGAACGATCACAATGTCCCCAACTTTCATGGGGATGCACTGGACGGTTGGTCGAAGGTGCTTGCGGCGGTGAAGGCCGAAGGCGGTTTGATCATGCCGCAGCTCTGGCACACGGGCCTCATGCGCAAGCCCGGCTCCGGTCCCAATCCGCAT
>CAZLRW010000273.1:0-3353 GCA_964561925.1 uncultured Flavobacteriaceae bacterium | reverse complement strand
GTTTGTGCTTGCCGCGCAGGCGCGTCGCGATCACAGCGGCAAGGCGGCCGACGACGAGCCCTTCGGCGTCGATCAGCACCCAGTCCTTCTTGATCTCCGACGCCTTCATCGAATAGGTCGACATGACGTGTCCGAGTTGAGGGTCAATTCGAAGGCGCGGTGGATAAAGGGGCGGATGTGCGTTGTCAATGCACGTGGCGCCGGAAAGCGGCAGAAAAGCGCGACAAATGCGCTGCGGTAACTGGATACCACATTATTTCGGCGATCCGGCGCAGCCCGCCGCATCGCGCGTGCAGTCCACGCCCCTCACGGGCCTGCCCGCCGCAATGTCGCCGATCCAATCGGTGAGCGCGGCGCCCTCGGCCTTGTCGGTGAAAAAGGTCGCCTTGCCGAGCACGGTGTGCGCGGTGCCGGAGGCGGTGTAGCTGCGGAACGTCGGAATGGCCGAATGCAGCTCCTCGAGGTTCGCGCGCAGCAGCGTCTCCACGTTCGCGTTCGGCTCGCCCAGCAACTTCAGAAACATGCCCTGCACGTCGTCGCCGGCGTTGTTGTACTGCACTTGAAGAAGATCGGGGAACGCGGCGGCCGTGCGCTTAAAGAACGTTTCGATGTTGAGCGGCAGCTTGCCCCTCGCCTTGATCCAGCGCGGCGCCACCTCGCCCGCGCCCCAACGCGCGAAGATTCTGGGGATCGCCTTCGTCCGATAGGCGCCCGCGGCGTCGCTGATGACGGCGACGCGCGCCTCCGGATAGTTCTGCGCGACCGTGCCGGCATAGAACGGCGCGGCGATGGCGCCCGCGCTGCTGCCCGCGACGAGCACGGCCTTGGCGGCCGGGAAGTTGCGATAGGTCCAGCCCAGCGCCGCCTTTGCGTTGACATAGCCTTTGTGTTCGATCGCAAAGCGGCGCGTGCCCAGCCGATACGTCGTGCGCCGCGCGCCGATGTGGACATCGCCGGTGCAATAGCTCACGAAAACCATGCTCCAGTCGCGCAGCGCATTTGACGTGTTGCGCTCGTCGAAGATTCCGTTCGCGTTCGCCGGGGTGTTGAACGGCGGCGTCACCGAGGGAACGTAGATCGGCACGTCGCGCTTGACGGCCGGATCGCATGTCTCCGGCGACCAACACGCACCGCCGCCGTTGAAGTAGATGACGAGCCTGTCTCGTGCACCTGGTCGCACGTGGAAGCGATAGGGCGAGCCGTCCGCGCACACGCTGCCGCGCCCGGGCTCTATGGCGTTCCACGCCTGATGCACGAGATCCGACGCCGCCGGCGTCTGCCTTGCCGCAGCGGCAGACGCGAGCAGCAGGACGGTGGCAAGGGCCGAGAGGGTGCGGATCATGGCTGGGTTCTTTCGGCGGAGGGCGTAGGACATGCTATCTTAGCGCGGCAAGCGACGGTGATGACAATGCCCGACAAACAAGGCGAGGACGCATTGGTGTTGAGCGCGCGCGACGGCGCGGTGCTCACGCTGACTTTGAACCGCCCTGAGGCGCGCAATGCGCTGTCGGAAGGCTTGATGGCGGCGTTGCAGGCGGCGCTCGATGCGGGGGGCCAAGATCCGACGGTGCGCGTCGTGATCATTGCGGCGAACGGGCCGGCGTTTTCGGCGGGGCATGATCTTAAAGAGATGACGCCGCATTGGCAGGACGGCGATCGCGGGCGGCATTACTACGACCGGCTGCTGAAGCAATGCGCGAAGCTGATGCAGACGATCGTGCGGTTGCCGAAACCCGTGATCGCGCAGGTGCAGGGGATCGCTACCGCGGCGGGATGTCAGCTGGTCGCGAGTTGCGATCTGGCGGTTGCGGCCGACACGGCGCGCTTTGCGACGCCGGGCGTCAATATCGGGCTCTTCTGTTCGACGCCGATGGTGGCGCTGTCGCGCAACGTTGCGCGCAAGGAAGCGATGGAGATGCTGCTGACCGGGGACATGATCACGGCGGCTCGGGCGCGCGAGATCGGGCTCGTCAATCGCGTGGTGCCTTCGAACGCGCTTGGCGAAGAGACGCTGAAGCTCGCGCAGCACATCGCGTCGAAGTCGGGCGTGTCGATCCGGATCGGCAAGGAGGCGTTCTACCGCCAGCTCGAGATGGGGCTTTCCGACGCCTATGCCTTCGCGAGCGAGGTGATGGTGCAGAACATGCTCGAGGCAGAGGCCGAAGAAGGCATCTCGGCCTTCATCGACAAGCGCGCGCCGAAGTGGCAGGCGTAGGTCAGAGCAACGCGAAATATCCGCCGTCGGGCAGGCGATAGCGCCGAAAGTCGGCGCTGTCGACCGTCATGATCTCCCTGATGCCGGTCTCGGCTGCCAGCCAATAGAGCGACGCGTCGGCCAGGTCCATCTCCCGCTTCGCGTCCGTGTAGCGACGCATCCAGCGCACGATCGGACCCAGGTGGTGAGCGTCAAAAGGATAGACCTGCGCGCCGCCGCGCTCGATCCATTGCAACAGTTCGAAACGATGCGGCGGGTCAAGCAGATAAGCGGCCTCGACGACGCAGGGCCAAGTCGTGATCAGGCGCAGTCCCTTGCCGGCCAGTTCGCCGAGCAAGGCGTAGAAGCGATCGTGATGTCCGTCATCCGGCGCAAAGAGTGCGACCTGCGGGCCGGCATCAAGAAGAACGCTTCGCACGCAGCTTCGCCTTCAGTCCGGCGCCGGTCGCGGTGGAGGCAGCGGGTTTGCGCATGGGTTTGCGGCTGCGCACCTGATCCAGCAGCTGCAGCGGGTTCTTCAGGCCGAGAACGCGCTCAAGCGCATCTTTCACAACCTCGGACTTCGTCACGCCGCGCCGGCGCGATTCGGCTGCAACGCGGGCATTCAACTCGGGATCGAGGCGGACGGACAGGGTCATGTGGGTCACCGAAACGGCTGTTGTACTACAGTAATACACCGCCGTGCGCCACGCAAGCGCCGGAGAAACCGCCCACGCCTTCATCGACAAGCGCGCGCCGAAGTGGCAGGGTTGACACCACGAGCTTTTGAGAGGCCCCGCGTAATGCCGGATGACGCCGCCCTGCCCTCCGGGCTTCAGCTCACGCAACTCGATCCTGAGTATCATGTGAAGCGCGGCGAGCGTCTGACGGCGCTGCGCGAGACATGTCCGGTGCATCGCGATCCGATGTTCGGCGCGTTCTTCGTCTCGCGTTACGACGATGCGCGCGGCGTGCTGACCGACCGGACGATGTGGCGCACGGCGTCGCGCGCCGAGCCCGACGCCGCGATCCTGAAGCTGCGCGAGCAGAACGAGCCTGAGGTGCTGCGCCAGGAAGGCGGCATCCGCAACATCATCTTCATGGAGAACCCCGACCACGCGCGCGTGCGCCCGCCGCTGCAGAAGGCGCTCTATGCGCG
>CAZLRW010000272.1:0-3383 GCA_964561925.1 uncultured Flavobacteriaceae bacterium | reverse complement strand
CGCTTGTAACACACAAGGGAATGCAGCCTCGACCAGTGCAGAACAGCATTTGGTTCGGGTGACGCATCCGTTTCACCCGCTGTTTTCACGGCGGCTGCCGTGTGTCGGCCGACGATACAATCGCCACGGTGAACGCATTTTGCTGCAGGCGGAAGATACCGGCACCTGGTCGGTTCCGCCGCAATGGACGGATCTTGTGAGTTCGGATCCGGAAGTCGTGATCGGCAATGGGCGGGCGATCGTGCGGTTCGCCGACCTGGTGGAACTGGCCGATCTGGTGGCTCGCATTTCGAGTCAATCGACGACGCGGCCACCCGACGAGGCGTAAAGGCAATTACGCCGCCAATGTAAGATAGATTTTGCCGCGGGATGGATCACATGAGCGAGGATATGCACTATTATCGCATCTTAGTGCCAGAAGTGGGCGAGAGATGGATTGACGAAAGCGTAAGAAGCGGCGTAATTATAAATACACGCGTGCCGCGTCGTACGCATAGAGCCTGCGATGCCCCCGAAGCACGACAGCAAGCGGTCGAAGGCCGACGCCCTCATCGAAGAGGGCACCTTCAATACTGCGCCGGACAAAGTGCGCGACCACAAGTTTCGCTCCAGCGAGTTCTTCGATCCGCACGATGTCGTGCAGGTCAGATACGAGCTGCTGCGTCGCGTCTCCATCGACAAAGTGTCGGTGACGGAGGCGTCCGGCGAGTACGGCGTATCCAGGCCGACCTACTATCAAGCCAAGGCGGACTTCGACGCGGCCGGGATCGCCGGACTGGTACCGGCAAAGCCGGGGCCGCGTGGTCCTCACAAGGTCGACGACGATGTTCTCGCATTCCTGCGGGCGCGGGTGGTTGCCGGCGAACCCCTCCGCGCACGCGAACTGGCAAAGCTGGTCCGCGACGAACTCGATGTCGAGCTGCATCCCAGGACGATCGAGCGGGTGTTAAAAAAAACCCGCAGGTGAACTGCGTCGCGTCATCGGCATGTGCATCGTGGGCCATCGCGGCCCAATACGAAGTACTGCGTCGCGCAGCACTCGGCGAAGCGCTGCCGCTCGAGGCCCGAAGCGGCCTCGCGCTGTTTCTGCGCCGGGGCATGTGGGGATGGGCGCGAGCGCTGATCGCAACAGCACGCTCGCCCCAAGATCAGGTCGCTCCACCGTCGGCCAGTTGGCCGGTATCCGGCGGACACAACGCCGTCGTTCACGTTCTTGCGACAATTGCGACGAGTGTCGGCGAGCGGAGGGCACCATGAACTTACATAACAAAGTCCAGCCTCATCACCTTGAGCGTGGCGCTTATCTGTACATCCGGCAGTCTTCGATGCGGCAGGTCGTCGAGAACGCCGAGAGCGCCAAGCGGCAATATGCGCTGCGCGGACGCGCCGTCGCCCTCGGCTGGCGCGACGAACAGGTCATCGTCATCGACAATGATCAGGGCGAATCCGGCGCGTCGGCGGCCTGGCGCGAAGGTTTTCAGCGGCTGGTCAGCGACGTCGGCATGGGGCACGCCGGCATCGTGATGGGCCTGGAGGTCTCCCGTCTGGCGCGCAACAATGCCGACTGGCAGCGGCTGCTCGAGATCTGCGCACTCGCCGACACGCTGATCCTCGACGAAGACGGCATCTACGATCCGGCAAGTTTCAACGACCGGCTCCTGCTCGGCCTCAAGGGCACGATGAGCGAAGCGGAGTTGCACGTGATCAAGGCCAGATTGCGCGGTGGCATTCTCAACAAGGCCAGGCGCGGCGAGTTTCGTTGCCCCCTGCCAACCGGGCTGGCCTATGACCATGCCGGCAATGTCGTGCTCGACCCGGACTTGCAGGTCAGGGAGACGATCGTCCATTTCTTCGAAACGTTCTCTCGCGTCGGATCTGCCTCCCAGACGGTCAAAACCTTTCGTCGGGAAGCTCTTCTGTTCCCGTCGCGCCTGCACAACAGCCAGACGATTTTCCGGCCGCTGACCGTGTCGACGGCTCAACGCACCCTGAGCAACCCGCGCTACGCCGGCGCCTACACCTATGGCCGCCGCCAGTTCCGGCGCACAATCGATGGCAAGAAGACCGTCCGGGCTCGCGGCAACGATGACTGGCTCGCCTGCATCCCCGATGCTCACCCCGGCTATATCAGCTGGGCGCAGTATCAGGAAAATCTTAAGACGCTCAAAGCAAACAGCCACGGCTATGATGCGGCGCGCGCGTCGATCCCTAGAGAAGGTCCGGCGCTGCTGCAAGGACGGGCAGTCTGCGGTCAATGCGGCCGGCATTTTCGGGTTCGCTACGCCGCCCGGCGCGGTCGGCAGGAAGTCTGGTATGTTTGTGATCGCGCCCACACCTACCGTGGCGAACCCCTGTGCCAGTCGATCGCCGGCTCCGCCGTCGATGAAGCCATCGGCAAGCTGATCGCCGAGCAGATGACACCGGCGGCCGTCGAACTGGCGATCGAAGTGCGCAGAGAGATCCAGGCGCGGCATGACGAGGCAGATCGGCTGCGCTGCCGCGCCGTCGAGCGCGCGCTTGCGGACGCCGAGCTCGCCCAACGTCGCTTCATGCTCGTCGACCCCAACAATCGCCTTGTCGCGGATACGCTTGAAGCGGAATGGAACGAGAAGCTTCGCATTCTGGCCAACGCCCGCGAGGACCGCGAAAGCGCCCGGGAGCGCGATCAAGTCGTCATCGACAAGGCTGTCCACGAGCGGCTGGTCACGATGACGTCGGACTTCCAAAAGCTCTGGGCCAACGACGATACTCCGAACCGCGAACGCAAGCGGCTGCTCGCCCACATCATTGAGGATGTCACCCTCGTCAAGCTGCCAGCGGAAGGAACGACCAGGGTTCACGTTCGATTCAAAGGCGGCAATATCCAGACACTCACCACCATGAGCCCGAAATCCTCCGCCGAGCAGGTCAAGACACAGCCAGGCATCGTCGAACTCGTCGACAAGCTGCTCGATGACCACATCTATTCCGAGATTGCCCAACACCTCAATCAACACGGATTTCGTCCGGGCGAGGCGGCTCGACGCGGCCGACACGACGCACGCTTCACGCCCTTGCGCGTTGCCTACCTCGTGCACGAATACGAACTGCGCCCGCGCTACGACCGCCTCAGGGAGCGTGGAATGCTGACGCGGCAGGAAGCGGCCGCGCGCCTCAATATCCATGAGCACACTGTCGCCCGATGGGCCAAACACGGCATCATCACCAGCCACGCCTACAACGGTCACTATTGCCTGTACGAAATCCCCGATGCAGACCTGCCGCAAAAGCACTCGAGCCGCTGGAACCGGCTCACCGATCGGGCAGCAGCCCGCGCGCAAATTGCCAGTTCGCCAAAGTTGTCAGCTGAAGAAGAAAGAGGTGCAGTATGAAGCCGGTTCTTT
>CAZLRW010000271.1:0-3396 GCA_964561925.1 uncultured Flavobacteriaceae bacterium | reverse complement strand
ATCGTTTCTTACGCCCGCACGGGTCTCGCGAAGGCCGCGCGGGGCGGGTTCAACAATACGTCGAACATGACGATGCTGGGGGCGGCGATTGAGCACGCGGTGAAGCGGGCGAAGGTCGAGCCGAAGGAAGTCGAGGACGTCGTCGCCGGCTGCGTGGCCGCTTCGGGGAACGTGGCGCGCGCGGGCGCGCTGCTCGCGGGGCTGCCGGTGACGACGTCGGGCGTCACGATCAATCGCGCGTGCTCGTCGGGGCTGAACGCGATCGCGCATGCGGCGCATTATGTCGTGCACGAGGGGGCGAACATCGTCGTCGGCTCGGGCGTCGACTCGATTTCGTTCCAGGGCGGCGGAGGCGGGGGCAAGGAGCCGCGGCTGACCGATATGTATCCCGCCTTCTGGATGCCGATGATCGATACGGCCGACGTGGTGGCGGAGCGCTACAAGGTCAGCCGTCAGTATCAGGACGAATATTCGCTGGAGTCGCAGCGGCGCATGGCGGCGGCGCAGCAGGCGGGCAAGTTCAAGGACGAGATCGTGCCCGTCAAAACCAAGATGAAACAGGTCAACAAGGAGACGAAGGAAGAGACCTTCGTCGACTACGTCGTCGATCGCGACGAGTGCAACCGGCCGGACACGACGCTGGAGGGGCTTGCGAAGCTCGAACCGGTGAAGGGGCCGGGCAAGTACATCACTGCGGGCAATGCGAGCCAGCTGTCCGACGGCGCGGCCGCCGTCGTCGTGATGGAAGCGAAGGAGGCTGAGCGGCGCGGCTTGCAACCGCTCGGCGCGTTCAAGGGCTGGGCGATCGCGGGCTGCGAGCCGGACGAGATGGGGATCGGCCCGGTGTTTGCCGTGCCGCGCCTGCTCGAGCGGCACGGGCTCAAGGTCGGCGACATCGATCTTTGGGAGTTGAACGAGGCCTTCGCGAGCCAGTGTCTCTACAGCCGCGACAAGCTCGGCATCGATCCGGCGAAGTACAACGTCAACGGCGGTTCGATCGCGATCGGGCATCCGTTCGGCATGACGGGGGCGAGGCTCACCGGCCACGCGCTGCTCGAGGGGCGGCGGCGCAAGGCCAAGCGCGCGGTCGTATCGATGTGCATCGGCGGCGGCATGGGCGGCGCCGGGCTGTTCGAGGTGTATTGACGCTTGCGTGGGTGCCGGCGCGGTGATCCGAGCCGGCGCATTCCGCGTAAATTGAGCATTGTGAGCGATATCGGCTTCATTTCCGCCAGCGTTACGCATGGACGGCTCCGCCCGGCGCGAAACAGCTTTCGCTACCGCGTCCCGTATCTTGCCTTGGCGGAGCGCGCGCTGGCGGCGCCGGGCTCGTACGGATTGATCTCCGTCGACCGCGGCAATTTGTTCAGCGTGCGCAACGGCGACTATGGTCACGACGGCGTGGCGGGTGCCGCTTGGGTGCGGCAGGTGTTGCAGCAGTGGCAGCTGCATGAGGCGGACGGCGAACTCGTGCTGGTGACGATGCCGCGCGTGTTGGGCCTCGCTTTCAATCCCGTGAGCTTCTGGTTCGCGTACGACAAGGCCGGGGCCGTCCGCGCCGTCGTGGCCGAAGTGAACAACACGTTCGGCGAGCGGCACTTCTACATTTGCCGGCACGGCGATCACCGGGCGATCGCGGCGGGAGACCGGATCGTTGCGGAGAAGGTGTTCCATGTCTCGCCGTTCATGAAGGTCGAGGGACACTATGAATTCGCGTTTTCGCTGAGCGGCGACAGGTTCGGCGTGCGTATCGACCTTCACGACGCGGAAGGCTTGATCCTGACGACGTCGATGTCGGGGCGGCGTGTGCCGGCGACGCGCGGACGGCTCTTGCGGGCCTTTGCCGGCAACCCGTTGTTGATGCTCAAGGTGCTGGGCCTCATTCACTATCAGGCGGTGAAGCTCTGGGCGAAGGGCGTTGCGAATTTCCGCAAGCCGCCGCCGCCGCGCGAGACCGTGACGGGCTGAAGCCCGTGCCCGTGTGTGCCAATCGGGGACAGTTTACCGGACTTTGAGAGGTGCCGCGGTAGGCTCTTCTCATGCGGGGGCGGGGATTTTCATTTCTTTCGGTGATCGCAGGCGCGCTGCTCTTGTGCGTGGGCATCGTGCAGCTCGACGCCGCCTTCGTGCGCGGCGTCGACAATGCGGCGGGCAAGGTCGGCGAGGTCGTTGCGGCGCCTTATGGTTATGCGATCACGCTTGAGGGCTACGAACAGCGCTTCGTTCTGGCGCTCCCGGGGCTCGGGCATCCGCCCGTGCAGGCGCTTCGCGACGCGGCAATGGTGTCTTTGGAATACGACGCAAGGCCGGCGTCCGGCGCGCACGCCGTCGTCGGCCTAACGGTCGACGGGGTCGCCTATTTCTCATCCACCGGGTACCGAACCTACGCGACGATCTTCGCGTTCGTGGTGCTGGTGCCCGGATTGACGTTTCTGATGCTCGGTCTGCTCGGGCGCCCAAGCGAGGCCGCACAAAGCGGCGATGCGCCGGAATGTGCCATCCTGGCACGAGAGGCGATCGTCATCGCGTTTCCGCGACGGCCACGGCGTTAACCGCACCTTACTGCAGGTAGTCGTCGCGACGCTGGCGGCGGCGTGCGTTGATGATCAGCACGGTCAGCGTCAGGGCCAAGATGCCCAGCACGACGAAGCCCATGTTCAGGCTTTGACCGCTGAGGCACGTGGTGCCCGCATCCAGCACCTCGTGGAGTTCGCCCGCAACCTTGCAGGTCTTCGAACCGATCCACTTGATGAAGGTCTCGTACATGGGCGGCTCCCTGCGTGAGTGGGCTGAGCAGCGCAAGTTCGAGGCCAATCCGGCGGTTCCGGCACTCAAATGGATAACGGTGTGCGCCGCGTGGCGCGCCGCGACGCGGTTTTGTATCCGGATGGGGCTGGGGTAACGTTAATCCGTCGAAGGGAGACCGACTCATGACACGAACAATAATGATTGCGGGGCTGCTCGTTGCGGTGGCCGCGGCGCAGGCGGGGACGGCCGACGAACCATCGGCAACTGAGAAGGCCGCGATCTTCAAGGCGGCAGGCTTTAAGGCCAAGGGCGACAAGTTCGTGCGCTGCGAGGACGATACGAGCGCGTCCTACATGGCGGGCTTCTTCGAATGGAACGATCTGAACGGCGACGGCGTGAAGGAAGTGTTCGTGCGCGAGAGCAGCGGCTTCTGCTATGGCGCCACGGCCGAGGCGTTCGTGCTGGTCGCGAAGAACGCGAAGGGCGAGTGGACGGTGCTGCTCGACCAAGTGGGCATGTCGCTGGTGCTCGACACGAAGGCCAAGAACGGCTGGAAGGACATCGAGGTCGGCGGACCGGGCGCGGGGCCTTTCCCGAAGTTCCGCTATGACGGCAAGAAATACGTCGTGAAGAAGTAGCGTGAACATC
>CAZLRW010000270.1:0-3446 GCA_964561925.1 uncultured Flavobacteriaceae bacterium | reverse complement strand
CAGCTCGCGATTGCCGGATTGCCAGCGCATGCGCCTCAGCGGCGAACTCGTCCCGGCATTTCGGAAGTCCGGGGACACCTAAAAAACGACAGCAGTTCCCGCGCTATAACGTGCAAGGGCGGTTGGCTCTCACTCGCCGGCCTCAGAACACTCATCGCAGTGAGTTTCTACCGGCTGATCCTTGGCGGGTTGCTCCTCAGCAGAGCCCGAACAACGCTGCCACAATTCCGCGCCGGCAAACCTGTCTCTCAATTTCCGTGTCTCACAGACCGGGTGCAGTCCAGTTAGGTGTCGCCGAAACACGCCCTATGAACGTGACGGCAGCATGCGCTTTAGCGTGTCGTCGCGGCGCACGTAGTGGTGATAGAGAGCGGCGGCGGCATGGGCGCCGATCAGGAAGTAGCCGAACTTGCCGATCGCTTCATGCGTTTCATCGAAGAGTTCGGCGAGGGTTTCGCTCACCGGCATGATCGGAAAGATTGGAATTCCGAAGAAGATGATCGATTTTCCTTCAGCGCTGAGCGAAGCCCAACCCAGGAGCGGCATGGCGATCATGAATGCATAGAGCGCTAGGTGGGCGACGGTCGCGCCAAATTTCATCAGCGGTGAGAGTGGAGGTGTGATTGCTGGCGTTGGCGTGCGCAGACGTAGGTAGACGCGCGCGACGACGAGTGCGAACACCGTCAAGCCCAACGAATAGTGCAAGGCTTTCAGAAGCTCGCGCGGTGTGCTGCCTTTCGGAAGAAGCTCGCGCAATTCCATGCTTGCGTAGACGCCGACGATGATCAGCAGCACACCCCAGTGCAAGGCAACGAGTGCGGGGTGATAGCGACCTGCTGTTTGCTGTGCAGCCATGACCTTAGTCCCGCTCGATCTTCGCGACTTCTGCGGTCGCAGGATTGAAATAGCGTTCGAACGAGACCCCATCCTTTCGGCCGTACACCTCGTAACAGGTGCCCGAGATCTCCGTTCTGCAAACGTCGTAGCCCATCGTCTTCGCCTTGTCCTCAACAACCGACATAGGCTGCCATTCGGTACGCGGTGCATTGGTGCAGTGACCGTCGCGGCGCGCGGCCGCAGGAAGCGCAAGTCCAGCCAGCACCAGAAGGCTCACGCCTGATTTCAAGCCCACGTTCGGAATAGTCATGCTCGACTCCCGGGTTAGATAGGTTGCCCCCTTTGATGGGTCAGGGCGAGCACGTCTTTTATGGCTGCCGTCCAAGATAGCCTCCATAATCATATTGTCGTTCCCAGTGCTTGCGATTGCGACACGTTTGCCGACAGACCGCGCCATACAGCCGCTGCGTTCATGCGATTGCGACGTTCCGTTGGATGTCTTGGCGGTGATGCCGCGGGTGGTGGTGGGGAGGGGTGAGGCCTAGCCTTGTCCTCGCATCTTTAGTCATCGGCGGTTCATGTTCGTCTATCTACGGTCGACGTCATGCGGGGACATGTTGACGTGGAGGTCGCATGCCGCGACGAGCAATCGCCTTGGTTGTGAGTTTGGCTCTTGCCCCGGCAGCAACGGCGGGCGACGTGGATTGGTCCGGTCCCTACATCGGGCTGTTCGCCGGGTACACGGATGCGAACGACGCATGGACGGCAGGGTCGATGCCGCCTGCCAACGGCCTGTCGCCGGAGGGCGTGATGGTGGGCGGTTTCGCGGGATACACGCATGACGGCGAAGGTGCGGTCCTGGGGATCGAGGCCGATATGGTGTTCCCGGATTTTTCCGACACCGGCGAGTGCGTTGCCACGACTTTCGACTGCGGGATCGACGTCCAAGTCCTGTCGTCTTTGCGCGGCCGCGCAGGCGTGGCGTTGGGCTCGATACAGGTTTACGGAACGGCTGGCCTTGCGGTCGGCTTCCTGCAAGCCGACTCAACCGCCGGCTTCGAAGACAGCAAGGCCCTGGCCGGCTGGACGGCGGGCGCCGGTGTCGAATGGCAAAGTGCCGGCGGCATTCGGTTGGGGCTTGAATATCGCCACAGCGACTACGGCGCTGACGACATTACCTTCGGTGGCGTCGATCAAGGCGAGGTTCGCTTGGAGACGGACGACGTACGCCTGCGCATATCGATTCCGTTGAATTGACCAAGCCCGCTGCTTGTACGCGGACTCTATCGCTCGCGTTGGAGGCGAAAGCTCTGGCCGATCGCGCGCTGTAGAGTGGAAGCCTGCGTGCTACGGGTGCTAGTCTCTCCTTCAATCCTTCGGGAGAGCAATGGGTTGGAAGGTCACGGCCAAACGCCAAACGACGACCTTGGCAGCAATTGCACGCAGATGCGCGCCGCGATGCGCTGACGCACGAGCGCGAGCTATCTGTGGTGGGTGCGTCCGCGGTCAGTAAATGCGTTCTGTGCGACGTGCGGAATGAGTGAGAGGGCGACGTGGGGCACCGACGAATAGCTTGGTACGTGTTGTTGGGGCTCCTGTTCGGCTTTCTGGCGGCACGGGCCTATCCGGGGGAGACGCGGCGGTTGTTGGGACCGGTCGTGAGCCCGGTCGCCGGATTCGTGTTTCCGCCCGAGCGCGTGTCCCGGGTTTTCTCACGAGATCCGGTCCAAGAGACGCAAACCGGCATCGACGAGAGCGGGGACCCCGCTGGGCTCAACAAACGCATGCGGCGCTTTGGCGATGTGAACTATCAATATGTGTCGACATTACCCGGCGATACGTCGATTGCGCGCATTTCCAGAAGTGTCGGACGGTTGAATCTTTGGTTTGCCGATCGGGGGGAAAACGAGCCGTGCACGGCGACATTGATCTCGATGAGCGACATCGAGCGCCCATCGCCGACCTATCTGCTGACTGCGGCGCACTGCTTCTTCGAAGGCGTCACCTATGACGCGAATTTCGAGAACCGGGCTAAGATTACAGAGATAACGTTTCACCTTGGCTATGGTGGAGAAACGCCGTTCGGCAAGGCGCCCATTGTGCTGAACGTCGATCCGAAGCCGGTCGAACTCGTATGCTCGAACCTCCGCCATTGCGACAAGCCGGTGGTTCCGGGTGGAAATGACGGGTTTGACTACGCCATTCTCAAAGTCGCCGACGGTCAAGACGACGCTTTGGCGGAAGCGCGTTCGGGAGGGTTCCGGCCAGTTGTTTTGGCGGATGTTCCTGTCGTGCCCGATCACCAACTCGCACTGTTCCACTACCCGAGGGGTGGCGGTCTGATCGTGACCGAGCGCCACTGTCTCGGCGCCAAGGAGCCGCCGAGTGTTGACGACACGATGGTCAATCATTTCTGCGACACTGAGGGCGGCAGTTCCGGCGGGGCAGTCTTTTCCCGCGATCATGAAGTCATGTTCGCCATGCACGTTCGCGGTATGCGCCGCATACTACCTCCAGAGCAGCGCCATCAGATCAATGCAAACCGGGCAGTGCTCGTTCGGGCAATCGCCAAGCGCTCCCCCAGGATCGGCGAGGAAGTCCCCGTCGTC
>CAZLRW010000269.1:0-3447 GCA_964561925.1 uncultured Flavobacteriaceae bacterium | reverse complement strand
TCGATCGGATATTTGATGTGCCAGAGATTGCCCTTGATCTCGATGTTCTCGACCTCGAGATCCGAGACGGCCGTCTGCAGTTTCGGCTCCCAGTTCACGAGCCGCGTGTCTTTGTACATCAGGCCCTGCTTGTGGCAGGCGACGAACACCTTGATGACGGCTTTGCTCAAGCCCGGATCCATCGTGAAGCGTTCGCGCGACCAGTCGCACGACGCGCCCAGCCGCCGGAGCTGCCGGTTGATCATGCCGCCGGATTCCGCCTTCCATTCCCAAACGCGCTTCACGAACTCCTCGCGCCCGATTTTCTGACGCGAGGTTTGTCTCTCTTGCAGCTGCCGCTCGACGACGATCTGGGTCGAAATGCCGGCGTGATCCAATCCCGGCTGCCACAGCACGTCGCGCCCGCGCATCCGCTCGAACCGCGCCAGGATGTCCTGCAGCGTGTTGTTCAGCGCATGCCCGATATGGAGCGAGCCCGTGACGTTCGGCGGCGGAATGACGATCGTGAACGGCTTGGCGTTGGGCTTGTTTCCGGCGCGAAAGGCACCCGACGCCTCCCACGCCTGATAGAGCCGTTCTTCCACGTCCTTCGGATTGTATCTGTCGAGCATCGTCTTCAAGCCTTCGAGCACAAATGCGTTTGACGCGCGAGCCTGACCGGCTGCGCGGGGTCCTGTCGAGCCTTCGCTGGTGGGTTTAGCGGCGGCGTCCGCCGCGTGCAGCGCGCTCGACTTCCTGTTGTACGACGCGCTCTACGATTTCAGGCAGGTGTTCGTCGAGCCAGGCGGCGAGCATGGGCTTCATCATCTGCGCGACGATGTCCTCAAGCGTCGTGCCGCCGCCGACGCCGACCTCGCGCTCCCGCGTCAGCATGCCGAACGCGTTGCTGATCGCAGAAGAGGCCTGCGTGGACAGCACGGGGTTTTCGCGATCATCCTTCTCAATCATGTCAAAGTCCGATTGATTGCGCATATGGCGGGGTTCGGGGGCAGGCGCCGGCGCGGCCCGGCGCGAAACGCGCGGCTCCGGCATGGGTTCGCGAATGGGTTCGGGTTCCGGACGCGGCGGCGGGGCCGCACGGCGGCGGATCGGCTCCGGTGCAGGCTGCGGCGCGGGTTCGGCGGCATGTCCGACCGAGCCGTCGTCATGCACCACATTTGTCAACTCGAGAACATCGGCGCCGGAAGAAGCGGCGGCGGCAGGCTGCGCAGCCTTGCCTGGATCGGCGTCCTCGGAAATGATCCGGCGAATGGAAGCGAGAATCTCTTCCATCGTCGGTTCTTGTTGAGCCGAGGGCGTGGGCATGGTCTTTCGAACCTCTTCGAGCTTCGCGCAACCTCAAAGGCCGAACCTAAGCCAAGGGCGCGCCAAACGCCAGTAGGCGCGTGGCGTCTGCACGCGCGCCGTCCGGCTACGGTGAATACCGCAAATTTCCTTAGTTTTTGTAAGTCGCCGCACCCAACGGGCGCCACGTCTGCATGTCGTAGTTGCCGGTCGGATCGTACACCTGCACCGGCAGCTGCAGTTCTTGGGCCGTGAGCTTGCCGACCGCCGCAAGAAGTCCGTAGCTCGCCACGACTTCGTCCCGCTCGCTGCGCACGAGGGCGACGCGCGCATTCAGCAATTCCTGCTGTTGGTTGAGCACGTCGAGCGTCGTGCGCGAACCCACCTCGAGTTCCTGCTGCACGCCTTCGAACGCGATCTCGGCGGCCTTGACCTGCTGGCGGTTCGCCTCGGATTGGGCAGCCGCCGCGCGGTAACTTTCCCACGCGTTCGACACGCCTTCGTCCGTCGCCCGGCGCGCGTCCTCGACGTCGAGCCGCGCTTTGTTGTTGAGCTCTTTCGCTTGACGGATGCCCGACCACTCGGCCCCGCCTTGGTAAATGGGAACGGTTGCCCGCGCGGTCACGCGCGTCTCGTCGCCGATCGTTTCGAGTCCGCGCTCTTGCCCGCTGCGGCCGTAGCTCGCCTCGACCGTCACCGTGGGCAGCATCTGGCCGACCGCGAAGTCGATTCCGGCACGCGCGCCTTCTTCGGCTTCGCGCGCAGCGACCAGCGAGGGATTGATCTTGTTGGCGACTTGGCGCGCTTCGTCCTCGCTCGCCGGCAGCGTCGGCAGCGCCGGCTTTGCGTCGAGCGTCCCGGGCGCCTCGCCCACGGTGCGTTCGTAGAAGAGGCGGCTGGCTTTCAGCGCAGCTTCGGCCGCGGTCAAACTCGACAGCCCCGCGGAAAGCCTCGCCTCCGCTTGCGCGACGTCCGTACGCGTAATTTCGCCGACTTCGAAACGCGCCTGCGCCGCTTCGAGCTGCTTTTTCAGCAGCTCGACGTTCGTCTGGTTGAGCTTCAAGACGGATTCGTCGCGCACCACATTCATGTAGGACGAGACGGTATCCAGAAAGACGCCCTGCTCGGTCGCGTGAAGACGCGCGCGGCCCGCGCGGACCTGCGCGTCAGCCTGGCGGCGCTGCGCAAGGATGCGTCCGCCCGCAAACACCGTTTGCGAGGCGATGATGTCGGCGCCCCAGCTGCGGGTTTTCGCTTCGAGACTCGTGACCAAGGGGTCCGTTTTCGACTCGGTCTTGAAGTTCGTATAGTCGGCGCTGATCGAAATGCGGGGACGCCACTGAGCGATCGCTTGCGCGACCTCTTCGTCGGTCGCCCGAAGGTTCGCCCGCTCCGACGCCAATTGCGGATTGGTTTGGTACGCCTTCACCAGGGCTTCGTTCAGCGAATCCGCCGAAGCCGGTGCACAGAAGACGGTCGCGAGCAGAGCCGCGCGCAGCGCCCACAAAGCCGGCGTCCGGAAAACGTTGTCGCTTTCCACAAAGAACATGACCTCTCCTTCCCGCAGGAACGCAAGGAGGTTAACAGCGGACCGTAAATTTCGGCCTAATGAATAGGATCGAACAGGCGTTTGAACAACGCCAAAGCCTTAGAATACAAAGCTTCGTGACCGCTCGAAGGTCGGAAGCAAGGGCACTGTTGCATCAAAAGCAAACCTGGAGCTGAGCGCCCCGGCCTTCTTCACGCAGAAGTGGGCCTTCCCCGTCGGGCCGTCCCTCAGGATGACGACCAGCCGGCCGCCCTCTTTGAGCTGCTGAACCCAGGCCGGCGGGATCACTTCGATCGCCCCATTCACGAAGATCAGGTCGAACGGCCCCTGCGCCGCGGCACCTTCTTTGTGCGGCCCGACGACACCGTACAAGCGCCCGAGCTTCTCACACGACCGCAAGACCGGCGCCGCGAACTTCGCGAGTTCCTCGTCCTCTTCGAGCGCAACGACATCGGCCGACATCGCGCACAACACTGCGGTCGAATAGCCAGTCGCGCATGCAACATCGAGAACCCGGTCGCCCTCCTGCACGTCCGCGAGCTGCAGCAGTTTCGCGAAACTGCGTGGGTCGAGCAGATAGCGCCCCGCCTTCACTTCCACGCAAACATCGGCAT
>CAZLRW010000268.1:0-3471 GCA_964561925.1 uncultured Flavobacteriaceae bacterium | reverse complement strand
TGGCCGTACATGACGTAGAGCGGTCCGAGCAGCACCAACTGAACAGCAACAAGGAACGAAGCGAGCGTACGCATCGGCGGTCCTCCTTCGTCGGGTCAGTAGCGGTCGCGGCCGGGGATGTCGCCGGCGCCGCCCGGCGTGCAGGAGTTATACCCGGCGCGCCAGCCGGCCTGGTAGGCCGGGCTTTGGTCCCACATCGACTGGTCGCGCACCGGCGCCGAAGCGGGCGTGCCGGGCGTCCGGGCGGTCGCCGTCTCGCAGCCGTCCGCGAAGCCTGCGTCATAAAGCGGGTCGTCGGCGTACTGGCTGGTACCGCACGCGGCCAGGGAAAAAGCCAAGACGGTCGCGGCGATAAACGCGTTTACGCGCATGAGTGCTCCAATTTTTTCGGCGCCGAAACCGGCCCCCTGTCCAATCCGCCAAGGCTCAAAGCGGCCCGGTTCCAACCGCAAATTAACGCTTTTCGCGTTAACTCGCCAAGGGAAGAAGACCGCAATATGGCCGAGGACGACGTGAATAGCGGGGAACTGCTGAACCTCAAAGCGCTCGCGGAGAACCGCGCGGGCTTTGCGCGCAGCGCGCTGTTCGATCGCGTGGCGGGTCTCTTGTTCGAAAGCGAGGGCGAGCTTACGCCCGAAGTGCGCACGTTGATCGATCAGATTCTGACCGGTTTGATCCGCCAAGTCGAAGCCGATGTGCGCAAGAAGGTCTCGCAGCGCCTGTCCGGTCTGAAGACCGCCCCGCATGCCTTGACCAAGATGCTGGCCGGCGACGAGATCGAGATCGCCCGGCCCATTCTTCACCATTCGCCGGTGCTGGAGACAGCGGATCTTCTGGAGATCATCGCCGGGAAAACGACCGATCACCGCGAAGCGATCGCGAAGCGGCCGTCCGTTCCGGCGGAGGTGAGCGCGGCATTGGTGGCCGCGAAGGAACCCAAGGTCGTCGAAGCCCTGCTCGCCAACATGGGTGCCGTGATTCCGCGCACCGTGTTCGGCGATCTCGTCGCGTTGGCCGAGGCGGTCGACGGGCTCCGCAAGCCCCTTGTCGGCCGCAAAGACATGCCGAAGGACCTTGCGCACCGAATGTTCTGGTTCGTGTCGGGGGCGATGCGGCACGCGATCCTGCAGCGGTTTGCGGTCGATCCCAAAGAGCTTGACGGTATCCTCGCCGAAGTGCTGGCGGAGCAGGGCGCGGTTCATGCCGCATCGACGGGCAAGGGCAAGGCTGCGGCCTGGACGATGGGCGAAGTCAATGCGCTCGTCGGCAAATTGAAACTCGGCGACATCGCCGGTTTCACGCGCGCGCTCGCGCAGATCATCGGCGTGGTGCCCGAGGTTGCGGCGAAAATCGTCGCCGACAAAGGCGGCGAGGCGCTCGCGATCGCCTGCCGGGCGGTCGGCGCCGACCGGTCGCAATTCACCACGATTTTCCTGCAGCTCGACTACAAGCGGTTCGGTCAGGCCCGCCCGCTTTCGCACGTGGAAAGCGTGTCGAAGATTTTCGATCTGATGCCGAAGGAAAAGGCGCTCGCTCAAGTGGCGCTTTGGAACGCCCAAGGGGCGGGCGTCGCAAAAGCCGCCTGATCTGGGCCCAATTCGCTACAATTCGAGCCAAATCCGCGCGTGCCGCTTAAATGCGGTTCAATTCGTCTGCGCTAAGGTGGCCCCGGAATCGACCCACGAAAGGGCAAAGCGCCGGCGACGGCGCGACGCAAAGCCTCCGGTCCCACGTGGATAGCGGGGTTGCCGAACAGGAGAGTTAGATGTCGCAGACCATGCGCGTAATCGTCTTCGCGTCTCAGAAAGGCGGATCGGGCAAGACGACACTGGCCGGCCACATGGCCGTGCAGGCCGAACTCAGCGGCGCCGGACCGGTCGCGCTGATCGACACCGACCCGCAAGGGTCGCTCGCGAAGTGGTGGAATTGCCGCGAATCGCCGACGCCGGCGTTCCTGCATTCCGCCTTCACGAACCTGGTGCACGACCTCGACGAGGCGCGCGCGCAAGGGTTCAAGCTCGTCATCATCGACACGCCGCCCGCGGTCACGAAAGCGATTTCGGAGGTCGTGAGCTTCGCCGATCTCGTGGTCCTGCCGACGCGGCCCAGCCCGCACGACCTTCGCGCGGTCGGACCGACGATCGACATTTGCGATGCGCGCAAGAAGCCGATGGTCTTTGCGCTCAACGCGGCGACGCCGCGCGCGCGCATCACGATGGAGGCGGCGGTTGCGCTGTCCCAGCACGGCACCGTCGCGCCGGTCACGATCTACAATCGCACGGACTTCGCCGCGTCGATGATCGACGGGCGCACGGTCATGGAGATCGAGCCCGAGGGCAAATCGGCCGAGGAGGTGCGGGGGCTGTGGGAATACCTGGAGCAGCGCCTGATGCGGCTTGACGCGATGGACGGAGAAACCGGCGAGGTCGTGCAAGCGGCGCCGTTGTTCCGCAACGTCAACGCGCTCGGCCGCGAAGTGCCGGTGTTCGGCCGCCGCGCCGTCTAATCGATCCTCGCGCAAGAGGGACATCGTTCATGTCGAAATTCGCATCGCTGACGGCGGGACTCTTGGCGCGCAAGGGCGAAGCCGAGCCGACGTCGACGCCGTTCGCCGAACAACTGCTGACGCGCGTGGGATCGCCGGCCTCGGACATTCGTGCGCTGACGCCCTATCCGCACGTGCATACGCACGCCGAGCCGGGCGCGCAGGGCAAGCAGCAAGGGCTCAAGGCGGCGCCGCCGCCGCCCGCGAAGCCGCTCGATCCGCTGACCACAATCTTCGGCTCGTTCGGCCGGCGACATGCGGAGGGCGTGCGCCCCGATGCGGATCCTCCGAAGTCCGCAGCGCCTATGCTTTCGATCGTCGCGCACGAGGACGAGGAGCACGCCGACAGTCACTGCGGCACGTGCGTCGGGCCGACGGGCGACGATGCGGGCAAGACCTACCATGTGAATCTGCGCCTCAAGCGGCTCAGATTCGTGAAGCTCAAACTCTCGGCCGCGCTGCTGCGCCGCCCGGTGCAGGACATCGTGTCGGAGGCGCTCGATCAATGGTTCGAGAAGCTGCCGCCGGACGTTCTGGGCGATTGCGCGTGCCTGAAGGCGCGCGGAGACTGAGCCAGCTCTCTCCCTCTTCGTGCGTTCCGGTTGGCGGTCCAGGACGGGCAGGGGCAGGTTCGCCTCGCTACAGGTAGCTCAGCCATTTGCGCCGGATGGCGTCTTCGATGTCGATGTTCTCGCTCATCGCGAGCAGGATGGCGTGCGCGACAAGATCCGCCAGTTCGTCGGCCAGTTTCTCGCGTGCTTCGGCCGTCGGCATCTTGCTACGACCTTGGCCGACCAGTGTGACAAAGGCCTTGGCGACTTCACCTGCTTCTTCAGAGACTTTGAGTGCGTACCAGGCACGATCGCGTTCGATGTCGTTTGACGCGGCGTAGCGGTCGGAGATTTGCCGCACTTGTTGGGAGAGGG
>CAZLRW010000267.1:0-3473 GCA_964561925.1 uncultured Flavobacteriaceae bacterium | reverse complement strand
CGACTTCGTGCTCGATCTTGTCGGCCAGACTTGCCATGACGCCGTCGAGGTCGTCTGCGGCCTCATAACCGAAATGTTCGTTGACCGCCTTGTCCATGTCTTCGCGGCTCATGTGCATGACGCTCTCTCCCTTTGACTCGTGCGTTGTTATGAGACGTTTGTCTCATTACGGGCCGCACGTGTCAAGCGGCCTTGAACCGGCGGCGTCGGAACTCAGTCAACCATCTGAAACGTCAATCCGGCGTGCTCGATCAGGCGCGGGACGAGGCGCCGGCCCATCGCGGAGGCCGGGGTCCAGAAGCCTCCGGCGACATCGGCGTGGTCGGTTTCGCCGAGGCAGATCGCGGCTTCGGCGATCATCTTCGCGGTCGAGCCGTAGCCCGGATCGCGGTCGCCTGTGACGCGCGCCTTGAAGATCTGGCCGTTTCTCGCCGTGCCGATGAACAGCAGGTCGTACATGCCGCTTTCGCGTTGGGCCTCCGTCGGCCCCTCGCCCGCCTTCGGCAGTACGAAGCGGTTGAGAAGCGCGCGCGTCGGCCAGAACGCGGCCGCGAGGCCGAAGGCGCCCATGCCGCCGGTGAGCGCGAGCGCCGCCGGCGCGCCGATCAAGCCGCCGCCCGTCATCATCGCTTCGTCGTATTTGAAGTCGCGGCCGTAGCGGTAGTTCATCAGCGCGTTGCTGCGGTGGACGACGCGGGTGTTGATCGCGGCCATCACGAACGGCGCCGTCCACGACTGCGCGTCCGCGTCGTAGGTCACCGGGATCGTTCCCGGTTGGCGCGGACCCTTTCGTTCGTCTTTCGGGTTCAGCGCATAGGCGTTCGTCATCGCACGCAGGACCGAGGTGTCGTGCGTCGCCTCTTCGACCATGTTCATCATGCTGGCGATCGTTCCGCCGCTCGCCCCGCCGCGCATAGATTTCACGCGCATACGGATCGCGGTGCAGGGATGGCCCGTTCGCTTTTCGACCTCGTCGTTCAGAAACAGCACGCCGAGATCGGAGGGAATCGAGTCGAAGCCGCAGCACGGCACGATGCGCGCGCCGGAAGCTTCGGCTTCGTCGTGGTGTGCGTCGATCATGCGCTGGATCCAAGGCGCTTCGCCGGCAAGATCGCAATAGTCTGTGCCGGCCTTCGCGCAGGCGGCGACGAGTTGCGAACCGTATTTCGCGTACGGGCCGACCGTCGTCAGTATGACCTTCGTGTCGCCGACCAGCGCGTCGAGTGCATTTGCATCCGATGTGTCGACCACGACCGTGTCGACACGTGCGCCACGATTGCCGAGGCGTGTTTTTAGGGCATCAAGCTTAGCGCCGCTGCGGCCCGCCATCGCCCAGCGAAGTTCGTTGTCCCCGTAGCTCTTGGCCATGTACTCGGCGATCAGCGCGCCGACATATCCGGTCGCGCCGACCAGGATGACGTCGTAGCGGCTGTCTTTCTTTCGCGTAAGTCGCGTGGTCATGGGACCCGAGCCCACGCGCGCGCCGATTTAGCCCACAATTTCGGTGTCGGCGAAGAAGTACTTGATCTCGATTGCCGCGTTTTCCGGGCTGTCGGAGCCGTGGACGGAGTTTGCCTCGATCGACTCGGCGAAGTCCTTGCGGATCGTGCCGGGGGCGGCCTTCGCGGGGTCGGTCGCGCCCATGATCTCGCGGTTCTTGGCGACGGCGTTCGCGCCTTCGAGAACCTGCACGACGACCGGGCCTGATGTCATGAACTTGACAAGATCATGGAAGAACGGTCGCGCCTTGTGCACGGCGTAGAAGCCCTCGGCCTGCTTCTGTGTCATCCAGATGCGCTTTTGCGCAACGACGCGAAGGCCCGCGCTTTCGAATCGGTCGACGATCTTGCCCGTCAAGTTGCGGCGGGTGGCGTCGGGCTTGACGATCGAAAATGTGCGCTCGGTCATAGGGGCATTCCTTCGAAATCGGCTGAAAAAGGGAGGCCTTCTTACCGGCGGGGGCCAAGTGCCGCAAGGCGCGGACGCAAGGCGCTGTTGTCGCGGGCTTCCCCTGGGGCTGAAAGGTCTTTAGAGAGCGCGCCTCCCATGCTGCGCATCTTGAACCTCACCTATCGCATCGAAGGCCGGCCGCTGTTCGAGCAGGCCTCGGCCACGATTCCGACCGGGCACAAGGTGGGCCTCGTCGGGCGCAACGGCACGGGCAAGTCGACGCTGTTTCGCCTCATCACCGGCGAGACTGAACTCGACGATGGCGAGATCGTCATCCCGAAGGCCTGGCGCATCGGCGGCGTCGCGCAAGAGGCGCCGGGTGGGCCGATGACGCTTCTCGACACGGTGCTGGAAGCCGACACGGAACGCACGGCGCTGCTCGCTGAGAGTGAGACGGCGCGCGATCCGATGCGCATTGCCGAAATCGAAACGCGCCTTGTCGACATCGGCGCGCACCGGGCGCCGGCGAAGGCCGCCGAAATTCTGGCGGGCCTCGGCTTCGACGCGGAGGCACAGGCGCGGCCATGTTCGGAATTCTCCGGCGGCTGGCGCATGCGCGTCGCGCTTGCCGCCGTGTTGTTCTCCGAGCCCGATCTTCTGTTGCTCGACGAGCCCACGAACTACCTCGACCTCGAAGGGTCGCTGTGGCTCGAGCAGTATCTGAAGCGGTTTCCGGGCACGATGATCCTGATCAGCCATGATCGCGATCTGCTCAACACGGCCGTCAATTCGATCCTGCATCTCGAAGAGAAGAAGCTGACGTTCTACACGGGCGCCTACGACACGTTCGAGCGAACGCGCGCGGACCGCTTGGCCGTTCAGGAAGCTGCGCGGGTCAAACAAGACGCGCAGCGCAAGCACATGCAGTCCTTCGTCGATCGCTTTCGCTACAAGGCCTCGAAAGCGCGGCAAGCGCAGAGCCGCTTGAAGGCGATCGCGAAACTGCAGCCGATCGCGGAGATGACGTCCGAGCGCGTGGCGCCGTTTCGCCTTGGCGAGCCGGAGGAATTGTCGCCGCCGCTTCTGGCGCTCGACCATGTGAGCGCCGGGTACGACAAGCGCATCGTGCTCGATCACATGGACTTGCGGATCGATCCGGACGACCGGATCGCCCTGCTCGGCGCCAATGGCAACGGCAAGTCGACGTTTGCGAAGCTGATCTCGAACCGCTTGTCGGCGATGGGCGGCACGATCACGAAATCGCGCAAGCTGCGCATCGGCTACTTCGCACAGCACCAGCTGGACGAGATGGACCCGCGTCAGACGCCGGTGTCGTTCCTGATGAATTTGATGCCGCGCATCAACGAGCGCGAGGCACGCACGCGGCTCGGCGGCGCGGGGTTTCCCGACTTCAAAGTCATGACGGCGATCGGCGATCTTTCGGGCGGCGAGCGGGCGCGGCTTCTGATCATGATTGCGGCGCTGGACGCGCCGCATTTGCTCATCCTTGACGAGCCGACGAACCATCTCGACATCGACAGTCGCGAGGCGCTGGTGCTGGCGCTCAACGATTATCCGGGCGC
>CAZLRW010000266.1:0-3475 GCA_964561925.1 uncultured Flavobacteriaceae bacterium | reverse complement strand
ACGTCGCTGTCCGTGACGCCAACGCCGCGAAAGTGCGCCTTCACGGTCGACGCGAGCGCCTTCACCGTCGCGGGCAAGCCGCGCGTCCGTCGCGCGAGGTTGTCGGCGATCTCCGCCACCCTATCGGGCGGCGCGGCAGACGGTGTGGCCTTCACAGGCGCCTTGGCGGCGGGCTTGGCGCGGGGCTTCGCGGCGGGCGCGGGCTTTGCCGCAACATGACGCGGATGCGGAATGTCCGTCACCGCTGCCCAGCGGTGGCAGACGATCTTGTTCTGCTTGAGATAGGCGATCAGAGGATCGTAGTCCGTGTCCTTCGACACGATGTGGAACACCGAACCCGGCTCTTCGACCGACAAGCGGCCGATCATGTAGGCGATGTGAAGGTCAAGCGCGTTGCGCCCCGACCCCGCAATCTTCACCCACTCGACCGCCGTGCCCAAGGGTTGCAGCGCCTGCGTCATCTCGTAAGGCACGCGCGTCTGCTTCGCGCCGACCAGCACCTTGAAACGGAACGCCCCGTCGCCCAGATGCCCCATCTTGTCCGGCTGCACGTTCTCGAAATCGATGAGGATATAGGCGGTCATGACGCCTCCGGTGTGTCGGGCGGTGCGCAGCATCGGCAATCGGACGCCGGCGCCGACCTTAACCCGGCCGCCGACGGTCTGTCACAAGCGGCGTGCCGTTGTCCGCTACTTTGCGTCGACCGGAAGGGCCGCGTGCGCCTTGGTGCCGAGTTGCGTCTGCACGTAGAGCAGCACGTATTCCCGCTTCATCGCCCGCGCCTGTTCGACGGCGAGGTTGACATCGCTCAGCGAGGCCACGTCGCGTTCGCCGACTGCGAGGATCACGTCGCCGGGCCGCAGGCCGAGTTTGGCGGCCTCGCTGTCCGCCCGGACGTTGCTGATCACGACGCCGCCCTGACCGGCGAACGCCTGTCCGAGCTTTGCCGCAACGACGTCGGTCAGCGTCTGCACTTCGATCCCCATCGTCGACATCGTCACCTGGTGCGAGGCGTCCTTGACGTCGCCGGGCTCGACCGACACGGTGCGCACCGCGATCGTGACGTTGACGACGATGGCTTTCGAGTTGCGCCAAATCTCAAGCGCCGCCGTCTGCCCGGGCCGGAGCAGCGCAATCTTGCGCAGGCAGTCTTGATTGTCCCTGACCGCTTGGCCGTTGACCTTGAGGATCACGTCACCGCGGCGGATACCGGCCTGCGCCGCGGGGCTCCCCGCCACGACGTCCGAGACCAGCGCGCCGTTCGTGTTCGGCAGGCCCAGCGCCTTCGCCTCACCTTCGCCGAGTTCTTCCAACACGACGCCGAGGAACCCCCGGTTGACGACACCGTCCATCAGATCGCGCGCGACCGCTTGAATCGTGGAGGCGGGGATCGCATAGGCGATGCCGTCCGCCGCGCCGCCGAACGGCGACGAGCGGACGAGCGTGTTCATACCGACGACGCGGCCGGCCATGTCGAACGTCGGCCCGCCCGAATTGCCCGAATTGATCGGGGCATCGATCTGGACGAAGTCCGTAAGGCGCGACGCCTGCGAAAACTCCCGCCCGCGCCCGGATACGATGCCCGCCGTGACCGTGTCGTGCAGGCCGAGCGGGTTGCCGACGGCAATCACCCAATCGCCCACGCGTACGTCGCGGTCATTGGCGAACCTGACGGCAGCAAAAGGAGGCTTGCCGTTCTCGATACGCAGAAGCGCGATATCCGTCGCCGCATCCCGACCGACCAGCTTCGCGCGCAGTTTGCGGCCGTCAGCGAAGCGCACTTCGGCCTCTTCGCCCGTCTGCATGACGTGGTTGTTCGTGACCAAAAGACCGTTCGGGTCGACAACGAAGCCCGAACCGAAGCTCGTACCCTGCGAAAGGCGCACGCTGATGCTCACCACGGTCGGCATGACGCGACGCACGAGCGGGGCAAAGCTCGGTGGTCCCGAACTCGGCGAGCCGCCGGCGGGCGGCGCGGCCGCCGGCTGACGGGGCGCCGTCAGAGGTTCGTCAGGTTGGGCAACCGCCGTTGCAGCCATCAGCCCGAGCGCGAGAGCCGCAAGCCCGGCCGTAACACGTGAACCCTTGTGCATTTGCTGCCGCCCCAAACCCGACCTGTCGCGCCAAACGAACCCCAGTCGCCGGGCTTCCCGCGGCCCGACCCAGGCATCCTCTTCTTTGCAATAGTCTTGGCCGAACAATGAGTGGCGCACAAGAACGGTCCCGGACACGCGCCGTCATTGTTGCGCCGCCATTACACCTTCGCGCACAACTCCAGGGGGTGCCGTGCGGCGGACATTCGCCTATGCCGCTTGGCATGTAATTAAGGGGACATGATAGGGCCCGCGTTCACAAAGTTGATCTGCACGTCTCCATCGGTATCTCCGGCCTTGCGCTCGGTGTGTGTTTGTTCTATCTTTGTTCTTATATCGGTGTTCGTGGCGCGGGAGAACTGTGCGATCGGTCCGAGCTTCGATGGTCGCCGCCGAAACCCCGGGTTATAGCGAGCACTTGCCGTCGACCCTGCTGCCGACCTTGCCATGACGCTTCCCCATCCCATGCACGAACCGCAACGTCGGATCCTGAAAGACGTCTTCGGCTTCGATCGCTTCCGCCCGGGGCAGGAGCGCGTGATCGACGCGTTGCTGCGCGGCAAGAACGTCGTGACGGTGATGCCCACGGGCTCGGGCAAGTCGCTCTGCTTCCAGGTGCCTGCGCTGGTGCTGGGCGGCTTGACCGTTGTCGTCTCGCCGCTGCTCGCGCTCATGCAGGATCAGGTCCAGGCGCTTCGCCTCGCGGGCGTCGCGGCCGACACGATCAACTCTGCCCAAGACCGCGAGGCGAACGTCGCCGCCTGGCGCCGTGCCGTCGCGGGCGAAACGCGCCTGCTCTACATGTCCCCGGAACGGCTGATGACGGAGCGCATGCTGGCCGCGCTCGCCAAGCTCGACGTGCGGCTCATCGCGATCGACGAGGCGCATTGCATCTCGCAATGGGGGCCCGCGTTTCGCCCCGAGTATCAGATGCTCGCGCGCCTTGGCGACGTGTTCCCGGACGTGCCGATCGCGGCCTTGACCGCCACCGCCGACGAGGTCACGCGCGCCGACATCGCGCTGCAGCTCTTCGACAACAACGTCGAAACGTTCGTCCTCGGCTTCGACCGCCCGAACATCCATCTGAAGGTGGAGCCGAAGCGCAATTGGCACCGCCAGATGCTCGACTTCGTCGCCCGCCACCAAGGCCAAAGCGGCATCGTCTATTGCCTGTCGCGCAAGCGCACGGAGGAGGCGGCAGAGCTTCTGAGCGAGGCCGGCATCCGCGCGCTCGCCTATCACGCCGGCATGGACAAGGACGCGCGCGAGTCGAACCAGAACATCTTCATGACCGAACCCGGCGTCGTGATGGCGGCGACGATCGCCTTCGGCATGGGCATCGACAAGCCCGACGTGCGCTTCGTCTTCCACGCCGACCTGCC
>CAZLRW010000265.1:0-3477 GCA_964561925.1 uncultured Flavobacteriaceae bacterium | reverse complement strand
TTGACGTTGCCCTTCAGCGTGTTGATCTCGCCGTTGTGGGCCAGCATGCGGAACGGGTGCGCGAGGTACCAGGTCGGGAACGTGTTCGTCGAATAGCGCTGATGGAAGATCGCCATCGGCGAAACGAAGCGCGGGTCGTTCAAATCCGGATAGAACGTCGAGAGCTGTTCGGCGAGGAACATGCCCTTGTAAATCAGCGAGCGCGTCGAGAGCGAGCAGACGTAGAAGTTCGGGATGCTGGCTTTCCTGACCTGCGTTTCGATGCGGCGGCGGATGATGAAGAGGTCGCGTTCGATCTCCTCGACGTCCTTGCCCACGGGCGTGTCGAACATGATCTGTTCGATCTCGGGGCGCGTCGCGTTCGCCTTTTCGCCGATGACGGAGATGTCGACCGGCACTTGGCGCCAGCCGTAGATGTAGTAGCCGAAGCGCAGTATTTCGGCCTCGACGATCGTGCGGCAGGTTTCCTGCGCCACGTAGTCCGTGCGCGGCAGGAAGATCATCCCGATGCCGATGCGGCCGCCTTCGAGCTGGTGGCCGGTCGCCTTCACTTCGTCGGCGAAGAAGTCTTGCGGCACCTGGATGTGCAGGCCGGCGCCGTCGCCGGTCTTGCCGTCGGCGTCGACCGCGCCGCGGTGCCAGACGCATTTGAACGCCTCGATCGCGTGCAGCACCACCTCGCGGCGGGGCTTGCCGTCGATCGCGGCGATGAGGCCGACGCCGCACGCGTCGTGTTCTTGGTCTGGCGAATAGGCGTGGTTCTTTTCAAGGTGCTTTGCGTTCGCGAGATAGCGCGCGACTTCGTCGTCCGCTCGAATACCGTCTGGGAACGCGGGCCTCCCGCCCGCTCTTTCTTCCAAACTTGACGCCGCTTCTATGCTTGAAGAGCGGGCGGGACGCCCGCGCTCCCAGGCTGCGCCGTTGCTCGTGACGTGTTGGTTGTCGTTCTTCATGATCTTCACTCCGCCGCCTCGCGGGTGGCTTTGAGCGTCGTTTGTTCGAGGTAGCGGTGGATCGCTTCGGCGGCGTCGCGGCCGTCGCGGATCGCCCAGACGACGAGCGAGGCGCCGCGGACGATGTCGCCTGCGGCGAAAACGCCCGCGAGCGAGGTCATCATCGTCTTGTGGTCGATCTTCAGCGTGCCCCATTTCGTGACCGTGAGGCCGCGCTCGCCGAACGCCTGCGGCAAGTCCTCCGGGTCGAAGCCCAGCGCCATGATCACGAGGTCCGCGGGCAACGTGACATCGCTGCCGTCGATTTCCTGCGGGACCTGGCGGCCGGTCGCGTCCGCCGGTCCTAAGCGCATGCGCGCGGCGCGCACGGCGGTCACGCGCTTGTCGCCCTGGAACGCTTTCGGCACGCCGAGCCAGGAAAAGACGACGCCTTCTTCCTCGGCGTGCGCCACTTCGCGCAGCGAGCCCGGCATGTTTTCGCGGTCACGCCGGTAGAGGCAGGTGACCGACTTCGCACCTTGGCGTACCGCCGTGCGGACGCAGTCCATCGCGGTGTCGCCACCGCCGATGACGACTACGTTCTTGCCCTTCGCGTTCAAGGTGCCGTTGTCGTAGTCCTTGACCTTGTCGCCGAGGCAGACGCGGTTCGACGCGGTGAGGTAGCTCATCGCTTGTACGATGCCGGAGAGGCCAATGCCGGGTGCGCTCATGTCGCGCGCCTTGTAAACGCCGGTTGCGATCAGGATCGCATCGTGCTGCGTGCGCAGCTTGGCGAGCGTGACGGACTTGCCGACTTCGACGTTGAGCCGGATGTCGATCTCGCCATCGGCGAGGCGCTTCGTGCGGCGGTCGACGACCTCTTTCTCAAGCTTGAAGTTCGGGATGCCGTAGGTGAGCAGGCCGCCCGCGCGGTCGTAGCGGTCATAGATCGTCACCGCGTAGCCCTTGACGCGGAGCTGTTCGGCGGCAGCAAGGCCGGCCGGTCCCGCGCCGACGATGCCGATCGAACGGCCGAGATCGCGGGCGGGGGCGATCGGCTTCACCCAGCCGTTGGTCCACGCCGTGTCGGTGATGAACTTCTCGACCGCGCCGATCGTCACGGTGCCGTGGCCCGACTGTTCGATGACGCAGTTGCCTTCGCAGAGCCGGTCTTGCGGGCAGATGCGGCCGCAGACCTCGGGCATGTTGTTCGTTGCTTGGGCGAGGTCGTAGGCCTCTTCGAGACGGCCCTCGGCGGTCATCTTCAGCCAGTCTGGAATGTTGTTCTGCAACGGGCAGTGGACCTGGCAAAACGGGACGCCGCATTGCGAGCAGCGGCCGGCCTGTTCCTCGGCCTTTTTCGCGACGTACTCGGCGAAGATCTCGTCGAAGTCGCGGGTGCGTGCGTCGGCCTTGCGCTTGTCCGGCATCTGCCGGGGCACGCTCACAAAACGCAGAAGTTTGTTGTCGGCCACGTTCGCTCTCGCAACAAATGACAAGCTCTGCGCGTTATACGGAGCATAAGTTGCGAAACAAGCTATTTATGGCAATGCCATTGACCTTTTTCTGCCGGTCGCGGTGGAGAGTTGGCTGAGCGGGCATCACATCTCCGATCATTTAGTACCGATATGGTATTAATCTGACCGGTTTGTGATTTCCAAACCGCCGGTGATAGGGTCCCGCCCCCTCGCCTTTCGTGCCCAACAGCCAAATCCGCCGGGAGTCTCATGGAGCTGCTTTGGAAGATCGTCTCCGCGATCATTCTCGCGCTGGTTGAGGGGCTGACCGAGTTTCTCCCCGTTTCATCGACGGGGCACATGATCCTGGTGAAAGAACTCTTGGATCTCGAGACGCTGCCCAACGGCACGTTCGAGATCTTCATTCAGTTCGGGGCCATCCTCGCCATTATCGTGATCTATTTCGAGCAGTTGTGGAACGTGACCAAGGCCGTTCCGCACAATCCGAACGCGCGCCGCTTTTTCATCGGCCTCTTCATCGCATTTCTGCCGGCGGCCGCGCTCGGCGTGATGTTCGGCGACTTCATCCGCTTCTATCTGCTGAACCACTGGGTCGTATCGATCACGCTCGTGCTCGGCGGGATCGCGATCATCTACATCGAACGCCTGGTCAAGATCCCGCAATACTACGCGGTCGAGGATTTCCCGCTCGTGCTCTATCTGAAGATCGGGCTCTTGCAGTGCCTGGCGATGATCCCCGGCGTCTCGCGATCGGGCGCAACGATCATGGGCTCGCTTCTGATGAAGGTCGAACGCGGGGCGGCGGCTGAGTTTTCGTTCTTTCTTGCGATCCCCACGATGCTCGGCGCCTCGTCCTATTCGCTCTACAAGTCCTGGCACCTGCTCTATCTTGAAGACTTCTTGGTGCTGATGATCGGCTTCGTCGTCGCGTTCTTGAGCGCCTACTGGGTCGCCAAACGCTTCGTCAGCTTCGTCTCGAACAACGGATTTGCGATCTTCGGGTGGTACCGGATCGTGCTGGGCTCGTTCATGCTCGGCTACTTCCTGCTGCGGGAACTGGCCGTGGC
>CAZLRW010000264.1:0-3499 GCA_964561925.1 uncultured Flavobacteriaceae bacterium | reverse complement strand
AAGGAGAAATCCCCATGACGACGACGTCCCGCTTTGCCGGCTATTCACTGACCGCACTCGCGTTCCTGTTCCTCTTCGCGCAAACCGTGTTCGCCAAGGACATCACGCTGCTCAACGTGTCGTACGATCCGACGCGCGAATTCTACGCCGAGTTCAACAAGGCGTTTGCAAACGACTACAAGGCCAAAACCGGAGACACGGTGACGATCAATCAAAGCCACGGCGGTTCCGGCCGTCAGGCTCGTTCCGTCATCGACGGCCTGGAGGCCGACGTGGTCACGCTCGCGCTCGCCTATGACATCGACGAGATCGCGACGCGCGCCAAACTGCTTCCGGCCGATTGGCAAAAGCGCTTGCCGAACAATTCCTCACCCTACACGTCAACGATCGTGTTCCTGGTGAGGAAAGGCAATCCGTGGAAGATCAAGGATTGGGGCGATCTCGCCAAGCCCGGAATCCAGGTCATCACGCCGAATCCGAAAACGTCCGGCGGCGCGCGCTGGAACTACCTCGCCGGATGGGCGTGGGCGCTGAAGCAACCCGGCGGCAGCGACGCCACGGCAAAAGCGTTCATCACGAAAGTGTTCAAGAACGTCGCGGTGCTCGACACCGGTGCACGCGGTTCAACGACGACGTTCACACAACGCGGAATCGGCGACGTCTTCATCTCTTGGGAGAATGAAGCGTATCTGGCGGTGAAGGAACTCGGGAAAGACAAGTTCGACATCGTGTACCCGTCGCTCAGCATTCTGGCGGAGCCGCCGGTCGCGCTCGTCGACAAGAACGTTGACAAGAAGGGCACGCGCGCGGCCGCCGATGCCTACCTCAAGTTCCTCTACACGCCGCAAGCGCAAGAGTTGATCGCCAAGCACTTCTACCGCCCAAGCGACCCGGCCGTTGCGGCAAGGCACGCCGCGCAATTCCCCAAGATTGCGCTCATCACGGTGGACGAAGTCTTCGGCGGCTGGCAGAAAGCGCAAGCCACGCACTTCGCCGACGGCGGCGTGTTCGACCAGATCTACCAGCCGGGAAGATAGTGAGCGCGTCCACCACAAGCTGGACCTTCAAGAAGCCGAGCGTTCTCCCAGGATTTGGGCTGACGCTCGGCTTCACAATCTTCTATCTGAGCGCGATCATCTTGATCCCGCTCGCGGCGCTGCTGCTGAAGCCTTGGGAACTCGGGGTCGACGGCGTCGTCAGTGCGGTTACCGCGCCGCGGGTGATCGCCGCGTTGCAGCTCTCGTTCGGGGCATCGCTGGTGGCGGCCGCCATCAACGCCGTCTTCGGCCTTATCGTCGCGTGGGTGCTCGTGCGTTACGAGTTTCCGGGGAAGCGCGTCATCGACGCGCTGGTCGATCTTCCGTTCGCGCTGCCGACCGCGGTTGCCGGCATCGCCCTGACGGCGCTCTATGCCCCGAACGGTTGGTTCGGGCAGTTGCTTGCGCCGTTGGGGATCAAGGTTGCGTACACGCCGCTCGGCGTCATCGTCGCCCTGACCTTCATCGGACTGCCGTTCGTCGTGCGCTCGGTTCAGCCGGTGTTGGCCGACCTCGAGAAGGAATTCGAAGAAGCCGCCGCAAGCCTGGGCGCGACGCGGCTGCAGACGTTCCGCCGCGTGATCATGCCCGCCGTTCTACCCGCCTGGCTAACCGGTATTGCGCTCGCCTTCGCGCGCGCGGTCGGCGAGTACGGCTCGGTCATCTTCATCGCGGGCAACATGCCGCTGGTCTCCGAAATCGCGCCGCTTCTCATCGTCATCAAGCTCGAGCAATTCGACTACGCGGGCGCGGCCGCGGTCGGTTCGGCGATGCTGGGCATTTCGTTCGTGATGCTGCTTGCGATCAACTTCCTGCAAGCGTGGGCGCGGCGGCGATGAGCAACGCGACGCGTTCGTACCGTCCGCCCACGAAGGACAGCCCCGCGGTCCGCTGGACGCTGACCCTAATCGCGATCGCCTATGTCGGCCTCTTCCTGCTGACCCCACTGATCGCCGTCTTCGCGGAAGCGCTCCGCAACGGCGCCGAAGCCTTCGTCGCCGCGATCACGGAAAAAGATGCGCAAGCGGCCATCTGGCTCACGCTCACCGTCGCCGCGATCGCCGTGCCGTTGAACACGATCTTCGGGCTCGCCGCGGCGTGGGCGGTTGCGAAGTTCGATTTCCGCGGCAAGAGCTTTCTGATCACGCTCATCGACTTGCCGTTCTCCGTCTCGCCGGTCATCTCGGGTCTCGTCTATGTGCTCCTTTTCGGTGCCCAAGGCTATTTCGGCCCGCTGCTCGATGCGCTCGGAATCAAGATCATCTTCACTATCACGGGGCTCGTGCTGGCGACGGTCTTCGTCACGTTCCCGTTCGTCGCGCGCGAACTCATCCCGCTGATGCAGGAGCAGGGCGTCGCCGAAGAAGAGGCCGCGCTTTCGCTCGGCGCGTCGGGTTGGCAAATGTTCTGGCGCGTGACGTTGCCGAATGTGCGGTGGGGGCTGCTCTACGGCGTGCTGCTGTGCAACGCGCGCGCGATGGGCGAGTTCGGCGCGGTCTCCGTCGTGTCGGGCCACATCCGCGGCCTGACCAACACCATGCCGCTGCACGTCGAGATCCTTTACAATGAATACAACTTCGCGGCCGCGTTCGCGGTCGCTTCGCTGCTCGCCATGCTGGCCCTCGTGACACTGTTGCTCAAGAGCGTCCTTGAGTGGCGTTACGGGGACGAGATTGCAGCCTCCCACCGTCACTGACGGGGCGGGTTCGGGTTGGCGCGGGTACAATGGGGGATGCTAAGAGTGCCGCTATGTCGTTGAAGATCGAGCGCGTGACCAAGCGCTTCGGCGCGGTGGCGGCCGTGCGCGAAGTTAGTTTGGAAGTCAAACCGGGCGAGTTCATGGCGCTGCTTGGGCCTTCGGGTTCGGGCAAGACGACGCTGCTGCGCATTGTCGGTGGGCTCGAACTTCCGGAGGAAGGCAAGCTCGATTTCGCGGGCCAGGACCTTACCCACGTGCCCGCGCGCGAACGGCGCGCCGGATTCGTGTTTCAGCACTACGCTCTCTTCCGCCACATGACTGTCGCGCAGAACATCGCCTTCGGTCTTGACGTGCGGCCGATGGGCAAACGGCCGCCGCGCCGCGAAATCGCCGATCGCGTCGACAAGCTGCTGAAGCGAATGCAGCTCGACGGTTTGGGCAAGCGCTATCCGAACCAGCTTTCCGGCGGCCAACGCCAGCGTGTGGCGCTTGCGCGCGCGCTTGCGATCGAGCCCCGAATCCTCTTGCTTGACGAACCGTTCGGTGCGCTCGACGCCAAGGTGCGCAAAGACCTGCGCCAATGGCTGCGCGCGCTGCACGACGATTTGAAGCTGACGACGATCATGGTCACCCACGATCAGGAAGAAGCGCTGGCGCTCGCCGACCGCGTCGCGATCATGAACGAAGGCCGCATCGAACAGGTGGGCGCACCGGCCGACGTCATCGACAAACCCGCCACCGCCTTCGTGCGTGAGTTCTTGGG
>CAZLRW010000263.1:0-3500 GCA_964561925.1 uncultured Flavobacteriaceae bacterium | reverse complement strand
TGGAACGCGACGACGACCAGCCGCATGCGTTCGTCGAAGACGCCGTCGGCGTCGAGTCCGTAGCCGTAGCGCGAGAGCATCTCCTGAAGCCGCGTCACGCGTTCGCCTGAGTCCCCGAGCGCAAGCGGTGGATCGCCAGCGTCTTTCGCCTCCACCCAAATCCCAAGCCCTTCGCCTGCAAGCCGCTTCCATGGGAAGAGCTCGCCGGGGTCTTCCTTCCGCGCCGGCGCCACGTCCGAATGTCCGATCACGTTGCGCGCAGGGATCGGGTGGCGCTTCACGATCCCTTGGCCGAGCGCAATCACCGCCTCGACCTGCGCCTCCGGAAACGGGCGGTAACCGAACTCGTGCCCCGGATTGACGATCTCGATCCCGACCGCGCGCGAGTTGATGTCGCTATGTCCGCGCCAGGACGACACCCCCGCGTGCCAGGCGCGCAAATGCTCCGGCACATGGGCATAAACCGTGCCGTCTTCGTCGACCGTGTAGTGCGCGCTCACCCGTGCCTCCGCGCTCGTCAACCGCTCGACCGCCGCGGCGCAACTCTGCATCCCCGTATAGTGCAGCAGCAGAATGTCGGGCACGCCCTCGCCCACCCGCTCGTTGAAGTTCGGCGACGGCCTCTCGATGATCTTCATCGGATGATGGGTTCCCGCACGGTCGTCCGCTCGCGCATCGAGATGATGGCGACGCCGGCCATCGTGACCGCGCCGCCGATGACGATGCGCCAGGTCAGCGTCTCGCCGAGCAGGATGACACCGAAAAGCACGGTGAACAACGGCGACAACAGCGTCAGCGGCGTGACCTTCGACACCTCGTGCCGCTGGATCAGCCAATAGAACCCCGCATGCGCGACCAGGCTCGACATCAGCGCGACATAGGCGATCCCGGCCCAATCGAGCAGTTCCGCCGTGCGCGTCGCCTCCACTTGGCCCGTCTCGAACGCCAGCGACATGACGAGCAGCACCGGCCACGACATCGTCGCGATCAGCGCCTGCATCTCGAACACGGGCACCTCTTTTATCCGCCGCATGAGGATGCTCGAGATCGACCCCACGAACGCCGACGCGACAACCGCCAGAAACCCGTCGAGATAGCCGAGCACCTTCGGATCGAAGCCGATGATCATGACGCCAGCGAACGCAAGCGCGATCCCGCTCCAGCGGCGCCAGCGCACGATCTCGCCCAGGAACACAATCGAAAGCACGGTCGCGAACGGCACGCCAAGCTGCCCCGCGATCGACACCGCCGAAACCTCCCCCGCCCACGACACGCCGAGGAACAGCAGCGCGAAGTTGAACGTACCGCCCGTCATCGCGATCCAAAAGATCTGCCGCATCTTTCCGGGATGCCAGCGCAGGCACGGCACCAGCAGCACGCTGATCAGAAAGAAGCGCAACGCCGTGAACTCGAGCGGCGGGAAATGCTTCAGGCTCGAGGCCGCCGCGATCATCGCGAAGCCCCAAACCACGTTGATGAACATCAGGAACGCGAGATCGCGGGCGGACATCCCTTGGCGCTACTTCCCGACCTTGAGCGTCGCACTGCCGCGCGCGACCACCTCGCCCGCTTCGTTCCTGAGTTCGGCTTCCGCGAAAGCGATCGACTTGCCGCGATGGCGCACCCAACCCTCGCCGACGAGCGTTCCCTTGTCCGCCCGCCCGATGAACGACGTTTTGAGTTCGAGCGTCACCTGCGGCGTGTTCGGTTCGCGATGCGTGAGCCTGACCGCATGACCGCACAACGTATCCAGCATCGCGGCCAGGAACCCACCGAACACGCGCCCGCCGCGGTTGATGAAATTGTCGCCGGCCACGAACGACGCCTTGACGTAGCCGCGCGCGGCGTCGGTCGCGAGCACCCGCTTACCCAGCGTCTCGACCGCGGGCGAGTTCTGTTCCTCGTCCGTCATCCCGCGATGCCGCGCTCGCGTTTGATCACGTCGTAGGCGCCATTGATCGCGGCAAGCTTCTCGTTGGCGAGCCGCACGAATTCGGCCGGCACGCCGCGCGCGATCAAACTGTCCGGATGATTCTCGCGCACCAGCCGGTGGTAGGTCTTCTTGAGTTCGTCGTCCGTCACCGACCGGTCGACGCCCAGGATGACGTACGGGTCTTCGCGATCCGGCCCGAAATGCGATGCACGGATACGCTCGAACTCGCCGGGCGAAAACCCGAACAGGTCGGACAAATGCCTAAGATACTCGAGCTCGCCCGGATGCAGCCGGTTGTCGGCCTTGGCGATCAGGAACAAGCTGTCGAGAAGATCTTCAAGCACGCCCGGCTTGCCGCGGAACAGTCCCGCCAGTTGCTTGCCGTACGAATCGAACCCCGCCACGTCCTGCTTGGCGAGGTTGAACAAATGCCCCACATTGGCCTCTTCCTCCCGCGGCACTGGAAAGACCCGCTTGAAGACGTCGACCTCATCGCGCGTGACCGCGCCGTCCGCCTTGGCGAGCTTCGCCGCGAGCGCGATCACGCCGATCGTGAAGGCGATCTCGTCGCGCTCGCGTATGCTCGGCTGTTCGCGAACGCGCGAATCGCGCTCCCGGTCACGATCGCGGTCCCGCTCGTTCTCGCCGCGTTTGCGCCCGCGGTCGACCAGCACATGGCCGGCGATGCCGCCGATCAGCGCGCCCAACGGCCCGCCCACGGCCAGACCCGCCGCCGCACCAGCCAACTTGCCCCAGATCGACATGCTCGCTCAGCCCTACGTTCTCAACCCATCGAACGCAATTGAGGCGAAGCGATGACGCCCGGTCGTTGGCACGTCTGGATCGACCGCGGCGGCACGTTCACCGACCTCGTCGCCCTCGCGCCCGACGGACGGGTGGTCGCGACGAAACTGCTGTCCGAAGGCGCCGGGCACTATGCCGACGCGGCAATCGAAGGAATTAGGCGTTTGCTGGGCCTCGCGCAAGCCGACATCCCGGACGCTGCGCTTGCCGCCGTTCACATGGGCACGACGGTGGCCACGAACACGCTGCTCGAACGCAAGGGTGCGCGCACCGTACTGGTCACGACCGAGGGGCTGAAGGATCAGCTGCGCATCGGCTACCAGCACCGCCCGAAGCTCTTCGTGCGCAAGATCGAACGCCCGGAGCCGCTCTACGAACGGGTGATCGAAGTCGCCGGACGCGTGAGCGCCCAGGGTGAAGCCCTGATTCCGCTCGACCTCGCCGCTGCGGAACGCGAACTCGCACGCGCGCGCGCCGACGGCATCGAGGCCTGCGCGATTGTCTTCATGCACGCCTACCGCTTTCGCGATCATGAGGCAGCTGTCGCCCGCATCGCACGCGAGCTTGGCTTCGCACACGTCGCGGTGAGCCACGAAGTCAGCCCGCTCATGAAATTCGTCAGCCGCGGCCACACGACGGTCGCCGACGCTTACCTCTCGCCCGTGCTGCGCAAATACGTCGACAAGGTGTCGAAGCCGCTGGGCCGCGCGGCGACCGACGGCCGCCTGCGCTTCATGCGTTCGAGCGGCGCGCTGACCGACGC
>CAZLRW010000262.1:0-3505 GCA_964561925.1 uncultured Flavobacteriaceae bacterium | reverse complement strand
CGTGATCGCCAAGGTGCGCGGCTATGCCATCGGCGGCGGCAACGTGCTGGCGACGTTGTGCGACATGACGATCGCGGGCGAAAGCGCGATCTTCGGTCAGGTCGGACCCAAGATGGGGTCGGTCGATCCCGGCTTCGGCACCGCTTATCTCGCGCGTGTCGTGGGCGAAAAGAAGGCGCGCGAAATGTGGTACATGTGCCGGCGCTACAGCGCGCGCGAGGCGCTGGCGATGGGGTTGGCCAACGCGGTGGTGGCCGACGACAAGCTGGACGAAGAGGTCGACGCCTGGTGCGCCGAATTGGTCGAGCGCAGCCCCACGGCCATCGCCATTGCCAAGCGTTCGTTCAACGCCGACAGCGACAATATTCGCGGCATCGGCGCCTTGGGGATGCAGGCGCTGAAACTCTACTACAACACCGCGGAATCGAAGGAAGGCGTGAAGGCGCTGAACGAGAAGCGCAAGCCCGAATTCCGCAAGTACATGAAATAGCAAGGCGGCGTCCCGTGGATTTCGCCTTCTCTGCCGACCAAGAAGCGATCCGCGACACGGCGCGCCGCTTCGCCAAGGAACGTCTGGCCGCGGGCTACAAGACGCGCGAAGCGTCGGGACGCATCGACAAAGCTCTGATCCGGGAGATGGGCGGGCTCGGCCTGATCGGCGTCGATCTGCCGGAGAAGGCGGGCGGCTTGGGCCTGGCGAGCGTCACGGCCGGCGTCATCATCGAAGAGATTTGCCGCGCCGATATCAGCGTCGGTTACGTGCAGCTGCTGGGTTCGTTGATGGGCTCGATCATCGCGGCCAACGCCAGGCCGGAGGTCAGTCAAGAGATCGTGCCGAAGATTTGTTCGGGCGAGGCGGTGGTGGCGCTGGGTTTGACCGAGCCGCGCGGTGGATCGGACGCGGCCAATCTTCAACTCAAGGCGCGGCGCGAGGGCAATTCGGCCTATGTGCTGTCGGGCGAGAAGACCTCGATCTCGATGGCCGAGCAGTCGGATTATATCCTCGTGCTGGCGCGCACCGACGAAACCAAGCCCGGCGCGGGCGGCGTGTCGGCGTTTCTGACCAGACTTGATGCGAAGGGCATCAGCCGGTCGAGTATCGACGACGTCGGCTCGAAGGCGGTCGGGCGGGGTTCGGTGTTCTTCGACAATGTGCGGATCGACGACAAGGATCTCGTCGGTCCGGAAGGCGGCGGCTTCAAGCAAGTGATGCAGGGCTTCGATTACAGCCGCGCGTTGATCGGGCTGCAATGTCTGGCACCGGCCTTCGCGTCATTGGAAGAGACGTGGAAATACGTGACCGAGCGCGTCGCCTTCGGCAATCCGTTGGCGAAGTATCAGGGCGTGACGGAGCCGTTGGCCGAGGCCGAGACGTTGCTCAATGCGGCGCGGTTGCTTTGCTACAAGACGCTTTGGTTGCGCGATCGCGGTCTGCCGCACACGGCGGAAGCGGCGATGTGCAAATGGTGGGCGCCCAAGACCGCGTTCGAAACCATTCATCGCTGCCTGCTGACGCACGGGCACGGCGGCTACAGCACCGATCTGCCGCATCAGCAGCGGTTGCGCGACGTGATGGGACTTCAGATCGGCGACGGCACCGAGCAAATCCAGAAAATGATCATCGCGCGCGAAAAGATCGGCCGGGTGGCGGTGCCTTATGGCTGAAGCGGCTGTGTTGAAGTCGGTCGAAGGCGGCGTGGGCGTGTTGGAGCTCAATCGTCCGGACAAGTTCAATTGTCTGTCGTCGGCGATGGTGGCGGGGCTCGACGCCGGGTTGACGGCGCTGGAGGGCGATCGTTCGGTGCGCGCCGTGCTGATCCGGGCCAAGGGTAAGAATTTCTGCACTGGGGCCGATCTCGACGAGGTGTTGGCCGCGCGGGAGAACCGGAACGAGCTGTCGGCGTTCATCGCTGGCGGGCATCGCGTATTGCGCCGCTTGGAGGGTAGCCGTTTGCCGGTCGTCGCCGCCGTCCAGGGTCTTTGCCTGGCGGGCGGGCTTGAGCTGATGATGGGTTGCGATGTCGTGTTCGCGGCGCAGTCGGCGCGTTTCGGCTGTCAGCATGCGCGCTACGGTTTGGTGCCCGGCTGGGGCGGGACGCAGCGTCTGCCGCGGCTCGTGGGTTTACGGCGCGCGCTCGAGCTTATGTTTAGCGCGCGCTGGCTTTCGGCTACCGAAGCGCGGGAATGCGGGCTTGTGAATCATGTCGCGGCCGACGAGGCGCTGGCTAATTCGGCCTTGGCCTATTGCGCCGATCTGGCCGGTAAAAGCCGCGGCGGGCTTGCGGCGATGAAAGGTTTGGCACGCGCGGGGATCGACCTGCCGCTGACCGATGGGTTGGCGCTGGAGCAGGGCGCGGTGGTGGACGCATTGTTGAGTGCGGACGTGTCGGAGGGGTTGGCTGCGTTCCAAGCCCGCCGCGAGCCGGTGTTCCCGTGAGCGAGATCGGAAGATGAAACACGAAGCACAGGTCGAACAGGCGCGTAAGCTGTTTCGCCATCTGGACGACGGCACCACGGCGGTGGGCGAGAGCGTCTATCGCAATCCGGTGAGCGATTACACCTGCGTGCGGCAAGCGGCGCGCGAGCGGGAGGTTTTGTTCCGGCAATATCCGTTGCTGCTCGGCTTGAGTTGCGAGTTGGCGCGGCCGGGCGACTATGTGACCGACGATTTTTCCGGCGTGCCGATTTTGGCGGTACGCGACGACGACGGGCGGGTGAATGCCTTCGTCAATGTTTGCCGTCATCGCGGCGCGCGCGTGGCGCAGGGTTGCGGCGCCGGCAAGGCGTCGTTCAGCTGCCCCTATCACGGCTGGACTTACGACCGGAACGGATCGCTGCGCGCGATTCCCTATGAGCAAGGATTCTCCGGCATCGACAAGGCAACGCACGGGTTGCGCCGGCTGCCGGTCATGGAGAAACACGGCATGGTTTGGGTGGCGCCCACACCGTCGGCCGAAATCGACATCGACCGGCATCTCGACGCGATGGGCGGCGATCTGGTGGCGTTCGGCTTGGAAAAATACAGCCACTACGAGACGCGGGTGCTGAAGGCGCCGCTAAACTGGAAGCTCGTGATCGATACGTTTTTAGAGACCTATCACTTGAGCGTGCTGCACAAGAATACGATCGCGCCGATCCTGCATTCCAATTTGGCGACGTTCGATGCGATGGGGCGCAATCTGCGCATGATCGGCGCGCGGCGCACGATCGCGTCGATGCGCGACAAGCCCGAGGCGGAGTGGGATCTCGTGCGTCATTCGGCGCTGGTCTATGTGCTGTTTCCCAACACGGTTTTCATCATGCAGGGCGATCACCTGGAGACCTGGCGCGTCTATCCGGGGGAGGGGGTGGACGATTCCAAGATGCACGTCTCGCTCTATACGCCCGAGCCCGCCACGACCGACAAGGCGCGCGCCTACTGGGACCGCAATATGCAGCTGTTGATGGACACGGTGCAGAAGGAAGATTTTCCCTTGGCCGCCGACATCCAGCGCGATTTTCATTC
>CAZLRW010000261.1:0-3512 GCA_964561925.1 uncultured Flavobacteriaceae bacterium | reverse complement strand
TGGAAATGGGCGCCGTGCTGGAAGACATCGCCGGCACGATCCACGTCCACCCGACCTTAAGCGAAGCCTTCCACGAAGCCGCCCTGAAAGCGCTCGGCCACGCGATCCACATTTGAGCGACGCGATGACCGAACAGAAGAGGTCAGCCAATTTTTGGTTCAACCTAGACATTGTGCTGACGGAAATCGGCCGTTGGCCAATCGCGACGGTCTTGGCTCTGATGCTCTTGACCGCCCAAATCGTCTTTCTGCCGCAGGAGACAAGCCTAACGTTTGGCCCGTTCGGCAACGCACTGATGGTTGCCGGCTACCAACTCGCGCTGCTCGGCGCGAAGGGTATGTTGTTGCTCCTTGCTTACCCACGCCTGCATAAGACAAATTTTCCGGGCTCGTACTTAGTGTCGACCGCCTTGGTATTTGTACCCATCTTCTTGTTCTTTGCGATCGGACTTCCGTTGCTGGCAAGACAAAACGGCGACGAAATGTCGATTCCCATACTGCTGACCTTCTTACTGGTCGCGTACCCGATGTTTGTCGTCTTCTTTGCCGCTGCCATGCGCGCCCAGCACGCCATGAGCCCACTTCAAGACAAGATCTCCACTCTCATCTGGAAGCGCTCGCCGATTTCGGCAAAACAGCGGCAGCGCGGACAGGACAAGAAGTAGAGGCCGTTTCATGCCACTGAAACTCGACAACCCCGCAACGCTCGCGCCCCCGCTCGGCCTCTACAGCCACACCGTCGAAGTCCCTGCCGGCACGCGTCTCGTCTTCGTCTCGGGCCAAGTCGCGGTCCGGCCCGACGGCACGTTGCCAGCGACGCTGGAAGAACAAGCCGATCAGGTCTACGCGAACATCGTGGCGGCTCTCGCGGCGAAGAACGTACCGCCCTCCTGTATCATCAAGCTCACGACATTCATGGTCGACGATGACCCTGACGGCCTCATCCGCAAGGCGCGCGTGAAGCACCTGGGCAACCACCGCCCCGCCTCGACCGCCGTCTACGTCACGCGCCTCGTCGATCCCGCATGGAAAGTCGAGATCGAAGCGGTGGCCATGATTCCCGAAAGCCGTTGAGCGGCGCTAAGCGATCTCTTTGATCAACGCTTGCGCCGCCGACGGCGCACGCACCTTCGCGCCCGAGATGAAGTAGACGAACACGTCCCGCTTTGCCTTCGCGGGCTTCTTGCCCAGGAGCGGCAGGTCGTCGACCACACCGCCCGCCTCCCACGCCTTCGCGCGCGCCGCCCATGTCTTGATGTCGGCGGGCTTGTAACCGGTCGCGATCTTCTCCTGAGTGTTCTGCAGCCGCAGATACATGAAGTCGGCCGTCGGATCGGCGATCAGCGTGTGCTTGTCGCTGTCGACCAGCACCACGGCGACGCCATACGCCCGCGCCATCTCGACGAACTCGGGAACGGCGAACGTCGCGTGCCGCGCCTCGACGGCGTGGCGCAACTTCCGCCCCTTCGCCTCCCTTGGCAGCAGCTTGAAGAACGCCTCCACGTCCTTCGGGTCGAACTTCTTCGCCGGCATGAACTGCCAGAACAACGGCCCGAGCCTGTCGCCCATCTCAAGCACGCCGCTCGCGAGGAACTTCTCGAGCGCAGGCCCCGCCTCCGCCAGCACGCCCTTGCCCACGACCGACATCGGCCCCTTGACCGAGAACACGAACCCGTCCGGAACCTCGCTCGCCCATTTCTTGAAGCTGGCCGCCGGAGGTGTGCGGTAGAACGTGCCGTTGATCTCGATCGAGGTCAGCACGCGCGAAGCGTAGTCCAGCTCCTTCGCCTGGGGATGCCCCTTCGGATAGAACGTCCCCCGCCACTCCGGAAAGTTCCAGCCGCCGATCCCGACCCTGATCATCGCTTGCCAAGCTCCATCGCCCGCCCGCTGTAGTTCGCCCGCGCGGCCGGCGCAACCCGTCCCCCGCAACAAAATTTCGTGGCGACACCCCGCAAAACCTTGCGCCCGCGCGGCGGACGGACCACATCTTCCCGCGGCGCCGGCTGGGGCGCGCTGGGTGAGATGGGAGATCGATGATCATGGCCGACGCCATTGTTCGCACGCCGATGCAGTACTTGGACCGCGCGCTGACCACGTTGCGCGATATGGGCATCGTTCCGGCCAAAGGCGAAGAGGCGCCGATCAACGCGCTGCTCCAGAAAATCTCCGACCTCGACCAGGATCGCATCGCCGTCATCGCCCGCACGCTGAACCAGGCCGGCAACTTCAACGAGATCGTGCGCGAGCACGTCGCCGCGATGCAGGTCGGCGACCGCTACCGCCAGATCACCGACGGCTTCAACTCGATCCGAGACGACGCCAAGGCGATGGTCGACCAGATCTCCGACGGCAAGGTCAGCGTCTGGGAACGCGCGACGAATTCCTGGATGAAGCTCACGCGCGGCGACATCGCCGATCGCTTCGACAAGATCCGTGGCGTCTATCTGAGCGTCACGAAGGAAACGAAGAACCAGATCGAGCGTGAAGCCGCGATCCTGGAGGCCTATCGCGACTTCCGCGGCGCGCTGAAGCAGGCCGAAGTCATGGCGCTCGAGGTCCTGAAGAAGGCCGAGTGGAAACTCGACGAAGCGAAGAAAAAGCTGAACGACGCGGCCGGCGCGGTCGCGAACTTTGCGGGCACCGAACCCGCCGAACGCGCGAAGCTCGAACTCGTCCGCGACGAGGTGCTGCGCCAGACGCAGGATGAGGACAAGCGCTATCAGATCGCGAAGGACCTCTCCGACAATTTGACGATCGGCTACAACACGTCCGAAGTCATCATGGCGCGCCTGATGCAGACGACGAGCGCGAAGGAACGCATCTACGCGCAGGCCGTCTCGTTCTTCTCGACGAACGACACCGTGCTGACCGCGCTCAAGGCTTCGTTCACAGGCATGTTCGGCCTGCATGAATCGACCGAAACCGTGAACGCGATGAAGGAAGGCGTCTCGAAGTCGATCGAAGTGCTCTCCGAAATCGGCGACAAGGTGCAGGAGGCCGCGGTCCGCGCCGGCTACGGCCCCACGATCCGCGCCGACGCGGTCAAGAAGCTGGTCGACAGCGTCGTCAACTTCCAGGAAAAGTCGCAGGTCATCATCGAAGAGATGCGCAAGCTCGCGACCCAGAACTCGGCCGAGATTCGCGACGCCGTCGAAGACGGCAAACGCCGCCTCGCCTCCCTGGTCGCCCAAGGCAAAGCGTTCAACCTCTGAAAAATGTTCCACGCCAAGACGCTAAGGCGCCAAGAAGAAAACTCACACAATGAAACAATGACACGATGGGCGCCCGCACACGGCGCGCAGCGCCAGTCGAACGATGAACTGCGCCTTCGGCGCAAGTCTGATCAACACATTGTTTCATTGTGTCATAGTGTGAGCCATCCCTTCGCGTCTTGGCGTCTTGGCGTGAACCCGGAGCGCACGTCGTAATGTCCGGCGCCGCCGTCCCTGCGAAACCGCAAACGCTCGACGAACTGATGCTCGCGATGGACGTGGTCGACACGATCCGCCA
>CAZLRW010000260.1:0-3518 GCA_964561925.1 uncultured Flavobacteriaceae bacterium | reverse complement strand
AGCTTCTGCAGCGGCGACCCCGGACCGTAATAGTCGTTCCACGGCTGATCGCGGAGCAACTCAGTCGCGCGAGCACCCCGCGCCGCAAACCGCCCGCTTGGATTGTCGCTCAAGAGCGTACCCGGCGTCCGTCGAAACACCTCGGCGAACCAGCCGACCTCGGGCAGCACCGAGGCAGTCCGCGCATCGAACGGCGGCGTCCCGGCCAGCAAACCCGCGCGCTCCTCGATCGGCTTCGAATTCACCCAGTCATACGCGTAGTCGCTGCCTAGGATCATCATCAGCGTCCCGTCCGCACCGACGGCCGCCTCCAACGCCTGAAGCAACAACGCGGGCCCGCCTGCCCCGAACTGACTGCCCGCAAGTCCCATCTTCCGCAGCGAGGCATGCACCATCAGCACGTCGCCGCCGCGCACGCCCAATGCCGCGAGATCACGCTGCAGGCTCACCAAGTCGATCACGACATCCCTCGTCAGGCCGCGTCGTGCAAGATGATGCCCAACGTCATACGCGCGCCGCGTCGAATTGTACTGACGCCATGGCGCATTGCCACCCGCGAATAACCCTTCGCGGACTCTTGCGGTCGATGATTGACCGCAAAAATCAACATGTCGCCTTGACCAAGCGGCACGACTTCGGCCCGCGTCTGTTTGCGTGGCGCCGTTTCGTTCAGCACGAATTCGCCGCCCGCGAAGTCGTCACCCGGCGCGCTCAGCAACACCGCCGCCTGCAACGGAAACTGCACGCCGCCGTAAAGATCTTGATGCAGCCGGTTGTAATCCCCGGCGCCGTACTTCAGCAGCAACGGCGTCGGCCGCGTTTGACCCTGCGCATGACAGTGCTTCAAGAATGCGACCAACGACGCCGGATATCGCTCCGCCGAACCAAGCGCCTCACCCCACGCATTCGCAACCGGCGCGAGGCGCGAAAAGAGAGTGTGCCTCATCACCGCGATCGGCTCGGGCAGAGGATAAGCGAAGTACTGATACTCGCCTTGCCCAAACCCGTGCCGCGCCATCACGATGCGGCTGCGAAAGAGCTCCTCCCTCGCGTAAAGCGCGCGAACCTCCGCGCACTCGGAAGCCGTCATCGCACTCGTGACGATCGCGAAACCGCGGTCATGAAGCGCCTCGATGATCGGCGTCCAGTCCATCGCGGCAAGACGCTCCGCCACGCCGACGGCCGGCGTGGCGACCTTCCGCGCCGCACTCACTCCGCCGCTTCCTTCGCGAGAAGCGCCTTCTTGCGCTTGACGCCAAAGGCATAGCCGCCGACGGCGCCGTCGCTCGCCACCACGCGGTGACAGGGAATGGCGACCGCGATCTTATTCGCGCCGCACGCTTGCGCCACAGCGCGCTGCGCCGTCGGCTCGCCGATTGCCTTCGCAATCGCGCTGTAGCTGCGTGTCTCGCCCGCCGGAATTTTCCTCAGCGCCTGCCACACGCGCTCCTGAAACGCGGTTCCGCGAATATCGAGCGGCAGATCGAACGCCCCCGCCGGTTCCTCGACCAGCGCCACGACGCGCGCGATCGCCCCCGCCAGCTCGCCGTCCGCCTCGATCAACCGCGCCTTCGGAAAGCGCGACTGCACCGCCTCGCGCGCCGCCTTCGCACTGTCGCCGAACGCCAGCGCGCACAAGCCGCGCTCGCTCATCGCAATGCCGACGAACCCGAGCGAACAGCGCGCGACCGACGCCTTCAACGTCAGCGCCGCTCCGCCCGACTTTACGTCGCGCGGCCGCGCCCCCAGGCGCCGGCTCGCCTCGTAAGCCCGGCTCGACGCATTAAACCCCGCATCGTAAAGCGCCGCCGTCACCGTTTCGCCGCTCTTCAAACGATCGCGAAACTTCTCGACCCGTTTGGCGAGTGCATATTGCTTCGGCGACAATCCGGTCGCCTGCTTGAAGAGTTTGTGAAAGCGCCCTTCGCTGAACCCCGCCGCCTTCGCAAGCGAGGCGACACTCGGCACCCGCTCGTCGCGCTCGAGCTTGCGGCAAGCCTCCGTGATCATCTTCGCGACACGCGCGCCCTGCGCCGGTTCGTCCGGCTTGCAGCGCAGGCACGCGCGATACCCTGCCGCCCGCGCTTCAGCGATCGTATCGAAGAACTCGACATTCTCCCGCTTCGGCGGCCGCGCGGGGCATCCCGGCCTGCAGTAGATGCCGGTCGTCTTCACCGCAACGATGAAGTGCCCCTCCGCCCCCGCATCACGCGTCTCGAACGCGCGAAAGCGTGCGGCGTCGCTCGCATAAGCGCCCGCGCTCATATGCTCTTGTCCATGACCAAACATTGCAATTCCTCATCTTCGATCCAACACCGAAGATGGGACAGCGGGGCGCACATCACACCCCGCTTTCTGCCGTCAAATCAGGGCCGATACCCCGTCGCCCGCATGCCGAGCGCGCGCAGCGGCGCGGCCAGATTGGCGAATTCGCACAGCACCTTGCGCGTGTCGCGCGGGTCGATGATCTCCTCGATCCCGAACTTTTCCGCCGTCCGGAACGGCGAGCGCACGCGATTTAACCGCTCGTCGATCTCTGCACGAAGCTTCACCGGGTCTTCCGCCGCCTCGAGATCGCGCCGGTAGGCCGCCTCGATCCCGCCTTCGAGCGGCAGCGATCCCCAATCGCCCGACGGCCACGCATAGCGAAACGGCAGGCGCGAGGCGTTGCTCATCGCCGCACCCGCAACGCCGAACGCCTTGCGCACCAGGATCGTGCACCACGGCCCCGTCGCCTGATAGATCGCAGCGAGCGCCCGCGCCCCATGCCGGATCGTCGCCGCCTGCTCGGCCTCCAGCCCGATGCGAAACCCCGGGATGTCGACGAAATGCACGACCGGCAGATGAAACGTCTCCGCGAAATCGAGAAAGCGCGTCACCTTCAAACTCGATTCTGCCGTCCACGCGCCGCCATAGACGTAAGGATCGCTGGCCACGATCGCGACCGGCCACCCGTCGAGCCGCGCCAAGCCGGTGATCGACGAACGCCCATGTCCGCACCCCATCTCGAAGAATGAGCTTTTGTCCACGACCGTCTCGACAATCGTGCGCATCTTGTAAACCTGCCGGCGCGACTGCGGCACGATCTTGATCAGATTTTCGTCGCGCCGCCCCGGATCGTCCGTCCGCGCACCGCGCGGCGGCACATCGAACACCGACGACGGCAGGTAGGAGAGAAACCGCCGCGCGCGCGCAAAACCTTCCGCCTCGCTCTGGACCTCGTCGTCGATCGCGCCGTTCTTCGTGTGGATCGCCGATCCGCCGAGCTCTTCCTTCGTCAGGTCCTCGCCCGCCTGCTTCACGACGGGCGGCCCCGCGATGAACATCTGCGCGGTGCCCTTGACGATCATCGAATAGTGGCTCGTCACCATCTTCGCCGCGCCAAGGCCCGCCACGCTGCCGAGCGCGAGCGCCACCACCGGCACGGTCGAAAGATTGGCGACGACCAAATCCCAGGCCGGGTTGGCCGGCACATATGTGAATCCCGTCTGCTCATAGGTCTTCACCGACCCGCCGCC
>CAZLRW010000259.1:0-3525 GCA_964561925.1 uncultured Flavobacteriaceae bacterium | reverse complement strand
ACGAGATCATCGCCTTCGTGAAGAGCCAGATCGCCGGCTACAAGGTGCCGCGCACCGTCGTGTTCTGTGACCTCCCGAAAACGTCGACGGGCAAGATCCAGAAGTTCAAGCTGCGCGAGAAGGCCGAGGCGGCTTAGCCGACGGCATCAACACGTTCGTCCTGAGCGCGCCGTTACGCGCTCAGGCGGGTACGCACAGTCACATGTGGTTTTTGGGGGTCTGACCGACGCCGCTAGTGGATGTCGTGTCGGAGTCGTTCGATTTCTTCCTTGAGGCGGAGCTTTTTCTTCTTGAGTTCGGAAATCATCATATCGTCGGGGTGCGGACGAAGCAGTTCTTCGTGAATTTGCTCGTCCAGTTTGTGGTGCTTATCCGAGAGTTCCTGGATATGCGACTCAAGGCCCATGTAAGTGACCTCCGTTGGGTAGAGGCGAAAACTAGAACACAGAATCAGCGGCTTGTCAGCGGGTGCGTTTCGCAAATTGCGAACAAAGTCTTAACACGACAGCCTCGCGTTTCTGGGGCTTAGTGCTTGAAAATTAAGGCCGATCGCCGCGTTCACGGGTGTGCGCAGAGACAGCACCGCGCCGCCTGTGGTAGAAATCAACAACGGCAGAAGTGCAAAGGCACGCGCGTTCGGCAGGTCATGGGATTTTCGAAAGACGGTGAGGGTGGCGAAGGCCAGAGCGGCTTGTCGCTCGTCAGCAGCACGCCTGTGGCCGCCAACGAAGGCGGAACGGGCGAGACTGCGGACAAAGCGACGCTCGCCAAGCTTTCGCAGCTGCGGCAGGAGCACCGCGACCTCGACGAGGCGATCCAGGCGCTTATCGCGTCGGGGCCCTATGACCAGTTGCAACTCACGCGGCTGAAAAAGCGCAAGCTGATGCTGCGCGATCTGATCACGAAGCTCGAAGACGATATGTTGCCGGATATCATCGCGTAGACAGAAATCAGACATCAGATATCAGACATCAGAATCTCACTCAGCCGGAAAGCCGCATTCTGATGTCTGATGTCTGATGTCTGATGTCTGATGTCAGGGTGCCTTGGCGCCCTTCTTCGCGGCGTACATCGCCTTGTCCGCGCTTGCCATCGCCGCGTCGACGCTTTCGCCTTTCTTGAAGGCGTGCACGCCATAAGCGAAGGAGAGTTCGAGCGGTTCGCCCTGCCAGACAAACGGTTCCGTGCGGAACAGGCCGGCAAGCGAGCGGGCCTTCTTCTCGGCTTGCGCTTGGTCGGCCTTCGCCAGGATGACGCCGAATTCGTCGCCGCCCAAACGGCCGACCAGATCCGATTCGCGGACGTTGCCGGTCAGAAGGTTGGCGATGTGAGCAAGGGCCGCATCGCCGGCGGCGTGACCGAACGTGTCGTTCACGGTCTTGAAGCCGTCGAGGTCGAAATAGATCAGGCTGGCCGGTACGTCGTAGCGCTCCGCGAAGGAGATGATGCGCGACATCTCGCGGACGAAGGCGCGGCGATTGAGCAGCGGCAGCAGGCCGTCCTGATCGGCCATCGTTTCGACGGCCTCAAGCCTTGCCTTCGTGCGGTCGAGGTCTTGGCGCAAACGTTCGACTTCGGCCATCAGCGACATGATCGCGTCGCGCACCCGCGGCGTGAACTCCGCTTCCGGGATTCCGAGCACGGAGGAGACGTCCGTCGTCGGCGTGGCGGGCGCGCCGGCGGTCTTCGTTGCGCGCTGGACCGACGCATAGGCGCCAACGCCTGTCGCGGCAGCGGGGCCTTTTGGACGGTTGTCCGTGATCTTCATGGAAATTGCAGTCTATGGGTGCCCGACCCGATTGCAAGGCTGCGACCAAATGCTTAACGGCGAAGGCGTTTCACTTCGCGGGCTCCAAGCGTTATAAGTCGCCGCTTCTTTTCGGGGGGCGGCCTGCCCCGTTCGGGAAAGCAAGCCCCATGGCCAAAGCGGCCACCAAGACTCTCAACACCACGAACGATCGCGGTCCGGCGGACGTCGGCATCATCATGGGCAGCCGCTCGGACTGGCCGATCATGTCGGACGCCGCCGAGACGCTCGACAAGCTCGGCGTGCGGTATGAGGCGCGCATCATCTCCGCGCATCGCACGCCCGATCGCCTGTTCGCTTATGCTCGCGGTGCGAAGGCGCGGGGCCTTAAGGTGATCATTGCGGGCGCTGGCGGGGCTGCACATCTTCCGGGCATGACATCGTCGATGACGACCTTGCCGGTGCTCGGCGTGCCGGTCGCGGCGACGGGATTGAACGGGCTCGACAGTCTGCTTTCGATCGTCCAAATGCCGGGCGGCGTGCCGGTCGGGACGCTCGCCATCGGCAAACCGGGCGCGATCAACGCGGCGCTGCTTGCGGCCGCGATCCTGGCGCTGACCGACAAAGAGCTCGCGAAACGGCTCGAGGCCTATCGCGCGCGGCAGACGGCGGATGTGCCGGAAGCACCGGTCGACGAAGACCATGCCTGAGACGCCGCACGTCGTTCCGCCAGGCGGAACCATCGGGATTCTGGGCGGCGGTCAGCTGGGGCGGATGCTCGCGATGGCCGCCGCGCGGCTCGGCCTCAAATGCGCGATTTATGCGCCAGAGGCGGACAGTCCCGCGTTTCAAGTGTGCGACAGCCATGTCGTGGCCGGCTACGGCGACCACGATGCGTTGGCCGCCTTCGCACGCGGCGTCGACGTCGTGACCTACGAATTCGAGAACGTGCCGGGCGATGCGGCGTCCGTGCTGAGCGGTCTGAAGTCCGTGCAACCCAATCCGAAGGCGCTTTCCGTCATCCAGGACCGCTTCGCAGAGAAGTCGTTCGCGCAACAGCTGGCCATTCCGACGACGCCGTTCGCGTTGATCGATTCCGAGGGGTCGCTGCAAACCGCGTTGAAGAACGTCGGTGTTCCCTCCGTCTTGAAGACCGCGCGGCTCGGTTATGACGGCAAGGGGCAGCGCATCGTGCGCAGCGCCGACAAACTGGCGCCCGCGTGGCACGATCTCAACCGCGTGCCTTGCATCCTCGAGGGGTTCGTCGATTTCTCGCGCGAGCTGTCGCTGGTCGCGGCGCGCGGAGCGGATGGGGCGATCGCCTGCTTCGACCTCGTCGAAAACCGGCACGAGAACCACATCCTGCGCACGACGCTGGCGCCGGCGCGCGCGCCGCTGCGGTTGAAGGCCGAGGCGGTGAAGATCGCCTCGCGACTGATCGAGGCGTTCGACTATGTGGGCGTCATGGCGGTCGAGATGTTCGAGACGCGCGACGGGCGGCTTCTCGTCAACGAAATTGCGCCGCGCGTGCATAATTCCGGCCACTGGACGACCGACGGCTGCACGGTCAGTCAGTTCGAACAACACATCCGCGCCGTCTGCGGCTGGCCGCTCGGCGATCCGACGCGGCATTCGGATGCGGTGATGACGAATCTCTTGGGTGCCGAGGCGCACACGTGGCGTGAGCATGCTGCCGCTCCGGCCACAGCCGTGCATCTCTACGGCAAGGCGGACGCGCGCGACGGGCGCAAGATGGGCCACGTGACGCGGCTCTATCC
>CAZLRW010000258.1:0-3538 GCA_964561925.1 uncultured Flavobacteriaceae bacterium | reverse complement strand
GCTGCGCCTGCTGCTCGGCGATCTGTTTCTTCAACGCCTCGATCTGCGCCTTCAGGTTTTCCGTTTGCCCGGCGTGTGCCGGCGCCGCGAACAACGCCGCCGCGATCAGCGAAGACGCGCCTAAGAAAGTCGCTTTCCTCATCAGTCTTGCGCTCCCGAACAAGATCAGCCCCACCATGAGGCGACGATATTGCGATAATGTCTATCAAGTCAATAGAGATTATATGGCGTACGTCGCCGCCTGCTCTCGCGCCAGCGGCGAAAGCAACCGTGCCAAATTGGACGCTTGTTGGCGGATTTCCGGCACGGCCGTGACCTCCCACTGCCGCCCGCGTGCCACCGGACCCACCGCAAACAGACGCTCGGACACACGGCCGTCGTGGGCCAGGACGCGGTTGTCGTCATCGGTATCCAATCCAAGGTGCAACGGGTCCGCCCGCCCGAATCCCTTGCGCAAGAGGTCCACGATGATGGGATTGCGCGACGCCGTCGGATCGCACTCCGGTCCGGTGCAGTTGATCGCCACATCCGCCGAAAAGCACGACGTATGCCCGCGCGTCTTCATGCGAAGCGTCAAGGCTTTCTCCAAGCCCGCCTCGATCGCAAGCAATCGCCCCTGACGAATCTCAAGGCCGCCTTGAGACATCGCGTTTTCGATGCGCTCTGCAACGTGGGGCGCCATGCGATGTCGGTGCACCTCCCAGAACGGCCGCACATGCCGAAGAAATCGTTCTTTGTCGACGGGCGTCAGGGCAGCCCAAATCGCGGGCAAACTCGGCCGCAACGCATCAATGGCCGTGCGCCAGGCGTCGGGGCGCGGAATGCGGTGCGCTTCATCGCGCGTACGGCGCATGAGTTCAGCGATCGACCGCGGATAGGGCGGAAACAACCACCCGCCGCCGACCATCGCCTGCGCATGCTTGCGCGGCAGCAGACCGTGACGCGACAGCATGGCGATCGGCCCGGCATGCCCCTGATCCAGAAGTTCCAACGCAACGTCGACCGCCGTCAGTCCCGAACCGATCAGCGCGACCGTCGCGTCGCGCGCGATCCTGGACTTGGCGTCCGCGTCCCACGGATCGTTGATGACGCGCAAGCCGGGAGCCCCGGCGTGGGCCAACGCTCGCGGAGGCGCATTGCCCGTCGCCAGAACGACCGCGTCGGCGTCAATCGTTTTGCCGTCATCGAGCATCACCACCCAATGGGTGGCGCCGCGGTCGATCGCGGTCGCGCGCCCATGGCGCACACGAACCTGCACGGCCGACCGACGGTCGTTGATCGCCGACGACAGCAAGTCTCTCAGATAGTCTCCGAACAGGATTCTGGGCACGAACGACTTTGGCGTGAAGGCCTCGCTCGGCCGGCTCGCAAGCCAATCGACGAAATGGTTGGCCTCCTCCGCATCTGCGGACATCCGCATCGCGGGGACGTTCAGCAAATGCGAACCGCTTGTCGTCGAATAGGCGATGCCTGGTCCGGCGATCCTGCGCTCTTCGACGATCGTGACGTCGAGCGAACGCTCCGCCCGCCGCCGCAACGCGTGCACCAGCAAAACGGCGCTGGCGCCGCCGCCGCATATGACGAGATGTTCACCGTCTCGCCCGGCGGGTTTCGCGGGTTTCCGTTCGCTTACGGAGCGGACCATGGGCCGAGCCTTCGGCGACAGGTCGGTTCAGGCAGCGCTCTGCGCCGCCTTTCGATCGAAGAACGGACGCTCGCCCAAGATCGTCGCCCGATGCATCACGCGCCGGTGGGGCAGATAGTCGTTGACGGCATAGTGTTGCGTATTCCGGTTGTCCCAAAAAGCGATGCTGCCCGGCTTCCAACGCCAGCGAACCAAGAACTCGGGCTGCTGGATATGCTCGTGCAGCAACTTCAGCAGCGCGGCGCTTTCCCTTCGCTTCAGTCCCTTGATATGCGTGGTGAAGCCGTAGTTCACGAAGAGCCCGCGCTTGCCCGTTTCAGGATGCGTGCGCACGACAGGATGCGTGACGGGCGGGTGCTCTCGTCGCGCTTTGTCGTAGCGCGCCTCGCCCGCATTGCGGCTGACTTGCCGATCCGGCGGGAACGAGCGCGTAAAGTCGTGCACCGCCTCCAACGTCGCAAGGAACTCACGGAACGGCGCCGATAACGCCTCATACGCGGCGGTCATGCTGGACCAGATCGTGTCCCCACCCCACGGCGGCAGAAGGCGCGCAGCCAGAATGCTGGCCATCGGCGGCGTTTCGATGAACGTCACGTCGGTATGCCAATTGTCGTTGTCGGTCGGGTTTCCCGGATGATTGTCGAGCACCAGGATTTCCGGCGTCCCTTCGACCTGCGGATAAACCGGATGGACATGCAAGGCGCCGAAGCGCGCCGCGAAGTCGCGATGCTGCTGCGGTGAGGGATTCTGGTTCTCGAAGAACAGGACCTCGTGCTTCAGCAAGGCGTTGCGAATTTCCCTGACGGCGCCGTCCGAAAGTTCCTTCGAGAGATCGACGCCGTGGACGATCGCGCCGATCGTCGGCGTCACGGGTTCCAGGGAAATCGCGCCTACGGCGACATGACCGGTCATGGTTCGCACTCCGCTCGAAATTCGCTGGTGACTAAATCACGACTAAAATGGTAGAGTCAATATACTTTCAGTTGAACCGGCATGAGGACCCGCAATGTCCCACCAGCAACTCCGTATCATAGCCATGAAGACGCGTGCGCCGATTGTGTGTGCGCAAAGTGCCGAAAAATCGCAAAGCGCAGAAAAAGATATCCCGACGAGTTGTGGGGGCGGAGCGGGCTTCTGCCGATGCTGGATGCCCGCATGGTTCCGCCTGGCGGAGATCGTCGCCGAAGAACGCAAGACGCAGGCGACGAGCGCAAACGCCGAAGTCTAGGCCGATGGCTTGATCTTGCGCTTGTCCGCAAGCGCGTCGGCGAGCGAATGCTCCTCCAAGATGCGTGCGGTCGAGTTGCGCACGTCGATCAACGACTTGCGAATCGCGCAGGTCGTTTCGTCCTCGCAGTCTTCGCAACGCCGATAGGCTGTTCGGCTCGCGCACGGACTGAGCGCAAGCGGCCCGTCGATGATCCGAATGATCTCGGCGAAACTGATCGCCTTCGGCTCGCGCCCGAGTTGATAGCCGCCGTGCCGGCCCCGCACGCTGTGCACGAGCCCGCGCCGCTTCAACTCGAGCAAGATCTGCTCAAGGAACTTTCGCGGCACGTTCGCGCCCTCGGCGATGTCGGCGATCTGGTGTGACCCGTCCTGGGGGCGGGCCGCCAAGTGAAGCATGGCCCTGAGAGCGTACCGCGCTTTTTGTGACAGCATTTCGTGTGAGTCGATTGGTTCGATAGACTTACACTACACGATCGGCGCCGGCCCGCGCCAGCCAAACCGCCGACTTTGGTTAGTCCTCCGCCCGCCCAGCATTCGTCTCAAGCCGCATGTCGGGATCGAACGGATAGAGCGGCCGGCGGATGCGCGTGTACTTGAAGAGCTTGAGGTCCGAGGCGGTGCACCCCTCCCCGTCGCACATCACGATATGCTTGGCGATCGGCT
>CAZLRW010000257.1:0-3555 GCA_964561925.1 uncultured Flavobacteriaceae bacterium | reverse complement strand
CGGCTTCGCGCTCATCGCCGAGATCAAGAAGGCAAGTCCGTCGAAGGGTATCATCCGCGAGAATTTCGACCCGCCGGCACTCGCCCGTGCGTACGAAGGCGGCGGCGCCGCGTGCCTTTCGGTTCTGACCGACGGCCCGTCCTTCCAGGGCGCAAAGGAGTATCTTACGCAGGCGCGCCTCGCGACGCAGCTGCCGAGCCTGCGCAAAGACTTCATGTTCGACCCCTATCAGGTCGTCGAGGCGCGCGCGCTCGGCGCGGATTGCATCCTCGTCATCATGGCCGCAGTCACCGACCAGGAAGCGCAGGTGCTGAACGCGACAGCGCTGCAGTGGGGCATGGACGTGCTCGTCGAGGTGCACGACGGCGTCGAGCTCGAACGGGCGCTGAAACTCGATCCGAAGTTGATCGGCATCAACAACCGCGACTTGAAAACGTTCGAAACGTCGCTCGCGGTGACGGAGACGCTGGCACCGCTGGTGCCGAAGTCGGCGCTCGTCGTCGCCGAGAGCGGCATTGCGAACCACGCCGACGTCGAGCGCCTGGCGAAGGCCGGCGTGCGCGCATTCCTCGTCGGCGAAAGCCTGATGCGGCAGAACGACGTCAGCGCCGCGACACGCGCGCTTCTCAAAGGTGCGGCATGACCAAGCTTACGCATGTGGACGAAAAGGGAAGCGCCCGCATGGTCGACGTTTCCTCGAAAGACACGACCGATCGCACGGCGATGGCCGAGGCGATCGTGCGCATGAAACCGGAGACGCTGGCGCTGGTGCTCGAAGGTACGGCGCCGAAGGGCGACGTTCTTGCGGCCGCCCGGATCGCCGGCATCATGGCGGCGAAGAAAACGTCGGAGCTGATCCCGCTCTGCCATCCGCTGCCGATTGCGGGCGTGACGATCGCTTGCGAGCCGGACGAAGAAGAGTCGCTGATCCGGATTCTGGCCAGCGTGAAGGTTTCAGGCCAAACCGGCGTCGAGATGGAAGCGTTGACGGCGGCGAGCATCGCCGCGCTCACGATCTACGACATGCTGAAGGCCGTGGAGCGCGAGATCGTGATCGAGAGCGTTCGCCTGCTTTCGAAGGAAGGCGGCAAATCCGGCAGCTATCGCGCAGAGAAGAGCGAGCCCAAGGCGGCGCGCGGCGCGGTCCGGCGCGGCACGGCCACGGCTGCGGTCGCCGTGCGGCGCGCGCGCATGCGCTCGAAGCCGGTCGAGGTGATGAGCGAGGTCGCGCTCAGAAAGCCGCCGTCCGATCACAACGCCAAGCGCGACGCGTTGCGGCGCTTCATGGCGGGCCGCGGCCTGACCGCGCACGCATGGGCGAAGGACGCGGGCGTGCCGGTCGGTGCGATTTACAGCTTCCTACACGGGCGCACGCATGCGCTGACCAAAACCGAAGAATCGAAACTCGCCGGCGCCGCCGGCGTTTCGCCCGAGGACCTTTACACGAGCTGACGCATGCTCACCGTCGCCGAAGCGCAAGCGAAGGTCTTGGAAGGCCTGAAGCCGCTTGCGGCCGAACAAGTCTCTCTCGGCGCCGCCCTCGGCCGCGTGCTCGCCGGCGATCTTGCCGCGAACCGCACGCAGCCGCCCTCCGACGTGAGTGCGATGGACGGCTATGCGGTGAAAGCTCAGGACGTCGCGACGCTTCCTGTGGCACTGAAGGTGGTGGGCACGGTCGCGGCGGGCGCCTCGTTCACCGGCACGGTCGGCAAAGGCGAGGCGGTGCGCATCTTCACCGGTGCGGTCGTGCCCAAGGGCGCCAACACGATCGTCATCCAGGAGAACACGAAGCGAGACGGCGATACCGTGCACGTCGTCGACGGCGCATCGCCGGCCGGGCGGCACATTCGCCGCGCCGGCATCGATTTCAAGAAGGGCGACAAGCTGCTTAAAACGGGACGGCGGCTGAGCGCGCGCGACATCGCGCTTGCGGCCGCCATGAACCACGCGGCGCTGCCCTGCACGCGCGAGCCGCGCGTGGCCGTGCTTGCGACGGGCGACGAGATCGTGCCGGCCGGCAGCGACGCGGGACCTGCGCAAATCGTCGCCTCGTCGTCGCCGGGCGTGCTGGCGCAGGTGCTGTCGTGGGGCGGGACAGTGCGCGACCTCGGCATCGCGCGCGACCGGATCGACGACATCCGCTTCAAGGCTTCGGCGGCCGACGGATGCGATATCCTCGTGACCCTGGGCGGCGCTTCGGTCGGCGAGCATGATCTGATTCAGAAGGCGCTTTCGCCCGAACTCAAAGTGGCGTTCTGGAAAATTGCGATGCGCCCGGGCAAGCCGTTGATCTTCGGCCGGTATCAGGGGGTGCCGTTCTTGGGGCTGCCCGGCAATCCGGTCTCGGCGCTCGTCTGCGCGCAGCTTTATCTGAAGCCAATGATCTATCGCCTGCTCGGTTGCACGGACCCCGCGTGGCGGCTCGGGCAAGCGCTCCTCGCAAGCGCGTTGCCACCCAACGAGTCGCGACAGGACTATGTGCGTTGTCACCTGCGCAGCGACGAAACGCACCGCCTGTTCGCCGAGCCGTTCCCGGTGCAGGACTCCAGCATGCTGAGGCCCATGGCGTTGGCGGATGCGCTGATTGTGCGGCCCCCAGGCGATCCGGCCCGCACTGCGGGTGAGGCCGTTTCAGTCCTGCATCTCGATTGAGTTTTCGATTTTCCGCGGTGAAAAGGCTGTTGACGCGGTCAGGGAACAACACTAGAACAAACGCGCACTGTTCCGACTCTGTTCCAGATATAGGGCTCCCACCCATGCTGACCCGCAAGCAGTACGAATTGCTGATGTTCATTCATGAGCGTTTGCGGGAGACAGGCGTCGCGCCTTCCTTCGATGAGATGAAAGAGGCGCTGGATCTGCGGTCGAAGTCCGGCATTCATCGGCTGATCACGGCACTTGAGGAACGCGGGTTTCTCCGGCGCCTGGCACACCGTGCGCGAGCGCTTGAAGTGATCAAGCTGCCCGAAAACTCGAACATGCCCAAGCCACGGGCGCGAACCGTAACGCCCACTGCGGGATCGGGGTCGAGGCCCGCGCTCGGCGTCGTCGAGTCCGGTGGTGGAATCCGCGCGCCGCAGGCGCGTGCCGCGACCGGCGCGGCGCGGCGCGTGATCGAGGTTCCGATCATGGGACGGATCGCCGCCGGTACGCCGATCGAAGCGCTGCAGAACCCGACCGACAACGTGCCGGTTGCCGAGGCGCTGCTCGGCTCGGGCGAACACTACGCGCTCGAAGTGACCGGCGACTCGATGATCAACGCCGGGATTTTGAACGGTGACACGGTTCTCATCCAGCGCACGGACGACGCGCATTCGGGCGACATCGTCGTGGCGCTCGTCGACAACACGGAGGCGACGTTGAAGCGGCTGCGCAAACGCGGTTCGCAGATCGCGCTCGAAGCCGCGAACCCTGCCTACGAAACCCGCATCTTCGGCCCCGACCGGGTGAAGGTGCAGGGCCGCCTCATCGGCCTCGTTCGGCGATATTAAGCCGCAGCTCCGGCACTTCGCAGGAACAAGCTAACGACTGTTCGCCCATGGGCGTTCGCCGCGC
>CAZLRW010000256.1:0-3595 GCA_964561925.1 uncultured Flavobacteriaceae bacterium | reverse complement strand
GGCGCCTCCGCATCGCAGAGCGCGCGCCCGCGCGCCTCGATCACGCCCGTGATGGTCAAGGCGTTCCACAGCGTTTCGCCCATGCCGTGGCCGAGCAGCAGCTTCTGCTGATCGATCCCGGGATAGGCGCCGCGCTTCAAGAGCCGCGTCGACGCGTCGATGAGCGGAAACCCGCGCGCCTTGACCTGCGCCTGCCACGCCTCGACCGCGGGCCAGCGGTGAAGCGTGCGCGGCGAGATGTACACGCCCTTAGCATCGAACCCGCCATGCAGCCGATACCCGGCCTCGACCTGCGGCCGCGCATAGGCATGCTCGGCCATGAGTTCGTCCCGCGAATAAACGACGCGCGCCATGGGCTTCTCCTGCGGTGAGCTTCGACTGATAATTTGTCAGTTAGGCGCGGGAGTCAATTGCACGGGAAGACCGCTTTGCGCCCGCACCAAGATCGTGCTACTTCGGCGACAGCGCCCGCACGATGAACTGCGTCAGCGCCTTGACCAGCGCCCCGCGCGAGCGGCCCTTGCGGAAGCTGTAGCTCGACGCCTGATGAATCGCGCCCACGATCGCTTGGCCCACGATCGCATAGTCGAAGTCTTTGGTGACGAGCCCGTCCTTCGCCTGCTGGCGCAGCAGCTCGCCCCATTCGACACCCCAGCGTTCTAGCATCGTGTCTTCCGCGCCGCCGCCCGACGCGATGACGCCTTCATCCGACATCGCGGTCGCAATTACGCCCGGATGGTCCTCGGCGTAGTCGTAGATCGTGCGCAACACCGCCTCGACCATTTCGGAGAGGTTCTTCGCCTTCGACGCGCGTGCAATGACGGCCGCGTCGACCTCTGCGCGCGCCTCCTCCACGAACGCCAGGAAGCACTCCCGCTTGTCCTTGAAGTGCAGATAGAACGTCCCGTGCCCGAGCCCCGCCGCGCGCGAAATGTCCTGCGGGCGCGTGGCGTGATAGCCGCGCGCGACGAACAGCTCTCGCGCCGCCGCCAGCAGGCGTTTCCGGCTTTCCAGCTTGCGTTTGGCGCCGCGGGGCGTTGTTTGCGGCGCATCCGCTGTAGAATGGCTCATGGCCCCCATGCTTGGGGTGGGGGCCGCCAGGTGTCAACAATTCCGGGCCTCGCACCGATGTGACCCCGTCACCCTTGCCGTGCCGAGGGTTAACGGTCCAATCTACGCCCAATTTCCCAGTGGTCCTGATGGAAGGTCTTGCCATGACGACGATCCGCACCACGGCTCTGACGCTCGCAACGCTTGGCGCGATGGTCGCCTCGGACGCCCTTGCCGCCGGCGGCGGCGGGCCTACGCCGATGCCCGATCAGCCGCGGCCTTCCCCGTCGCAGTCGCGCGATCCGAAGGACCGCGATCGCGAGACAGAGTTTCAGAAGGCCGAGTATCTCATCAAGGGCGAAAAGTGCGACGAGGCGATGCCGATCTTGCACAGGGTCGTCGCCGACAATCCGCGCGATGCGGATGCGTGGAACTATCTGGGCTTTTGCGCGCGCACGCTCGGCAAGTACGACGAGGCGCTCGGCTATTACGAGAAGGCGCTCAAGCTCAATCCGAAACACAAGGGCGCGAACGAGTATCTGGGCGAGCTCTATCTGAAGATGGGCAATCTCGCGAAAGCCGAGCAGCAGCTCGCGATCCTGAAGGGCATCTGCCCGAACGGGTGCGAGGAGCTTGAGGATCTCGAGGCCGATATCGCCGAGTATAAAGCCGCCAAGCCTTCGTAATTTCGAGGCGCAACGTCACAAATTCTCTGTCGCTTGCACGCAACAGCCGACGCGCGCGCCGGATGATATCCTGCGTGCCGAGTACCCCCAGAAGCTGCAATCTGTAACCCCCGGAGTGCGTCATCCATGAAGAAGGTTCTTGCCGCCGCGGCGCTCGCGGCGCTATCGGCCGTGCCCGCCCAGGCGGACATTTTCGACTATGCCGAGCTTTTCGGCGGCGTCACGTTCCAACCCGACCTCGGCGTGAACGGCACCGACACCTCGCTCGAGACCGGCTACAACGTCGGCGGTTCGCTCGGCTGGATGCTGTCCCCGCAATTTGCGATCGAGGCCGACTTCTTCTTCACCGCCGCGGACTACGACGTTCCGGCGCCGCTCGAAGGCAGCCTGGAGTCGTTCAGCTTCATGCTGAACGCGCTTTATCACTTCGACGCCGGCTCGGGCTTGAAGCCTTATGTCGGCGCCGGCGCGGGCGGCGTGCAGTTGCGCTTCGTCGACGGCATCGGCGTGGGCCCCGTCGCATTCACCGGCGATACCGATACGGTGTTCGGCTACCAGGGCATCGTAGGCATCGCGTTCGAGGCGGAAGAGAAGCTCGACGTCTTTATCGAATACCGCTACCAGGGCGCCGACGATGCGGAAGGCGCGGTCTTCAACGGCATCGTGCTCACGCCGATCGAGTGGGGGTACGAGAGCCACAATGTCACCGCCGGGTTCCGCTTCCGGCTCTGAGCCGCGACCTATCGTTGCCATTGCCTGTGGGCGCGCTTCGACGCGCCCACTTTTTTTGGAGAGCCGCCAGCGGTGACGGGTGGAAGCTATTTGGCCGGCGCGCCCGCGCTCAACAGGCGCTGCATTTCGTTGACCGTCTCCGCGGGGACGAGCGGGGTCGCGGTCGCCGTCGCGATGTCGACACGGAACAGCAAGCTTGGATCGGGCGGCGCGTCCTTGTAGGCGAAATCGACGAAGAGCCCGTCGCTGTTTGCGTCGTGCACGGTGCGGACCACAACGTAGGTTTGTTGTGCGAACGTCTCGACGGTGATCGGTTTGCCTTTGAGCCCGGTCACCTTCGAGAGCGTGCGCGCGGGGATGGCGTAGAGATATACGTCCGCCTCATCGAATTCACTTAGACGGCCGTCTTTGTCCGTGTCCCTGTCGGTCGCGAAAATCACCAGCGTCTCAAACTCCGGACCGGCGGCGTATCGAAACGAAAGCACGGCAACGCGAGACGAGAACACCATCGTCGAACTCGCGCTCTTGGGATCAAAGATGAGAATGTTGTTGTAGTTGCCGACGACCGGTTCGGTGTCCGCGTAGGCAAGATTGCTCTTTGGTGCGGAGTCGCCGAACAAGCCCACCGTTTTTTGGGGTTCGTCAAGCGTCGTTTGACCGACGCCGATCGCGTACAGATCGTAGGTGTCTGTCTTCGGATCTTTGCGCAAACCTATGGGAACTTCGCGCAGCGAAACGACCTGTTGGATAAGCCCTTTCTTGGCGAGATCCGACGCGCGCTCGGGCGCAAGCACGGTGTCGTTGCTCGCGCGCCATGGCCCCAACTGTTCGGTCAGGAACTGAAAGGTCGAAAAGAGCGCGATGAAGACGAGCGGTGCCAGCGCCAGCGCGACATAAGTCACCACCGCAATGCGGCCAAGTTTCTTGAGCATGACCCAGCACCCCCTCTTCGAGCCGCCGAGAGACTACGCCCTAGGGCTGTGGCCTTCAAACGAGGCGCAAAAACAAAGGGCGTTCCGTCGCCGGAACGCCCTCCCCACCGCTTTCGCCGCGTGGCGCGGGAAATCTGCTTTTAGCGCTTCGAGAACTGGAAGCTGCGGCGCGCTTTGGCGCGGCCGAACTTCTTG
>CAZLRW010000255.1:0-3602 GCA_964561925.1 uncultured Flavobacteriaceae bacterium | reverse complement strand
TTAATGAGCGGCATAGAGTTTCTCCCGGAACGGCTGAATGCCGACGCGGCGGTAGGTGTCCAAGAAGCGTTCGCCCGGTTGGCGCGCGCCCAGATAGACGTCGATGAGTTTTTCGATGGCGTCTGGCACTTCGGCCTCGCCGAAAGACGGCCCTAGGATTTCACCCAGCGTTGCGGTCTCGTCGCCGGAGCCGCCGAGCGTGATCTGGTAGTATTCGACGCCCTTCTTATCGACGCCCAGAATGCCGATGTGGCCGACGTGGTGATGGCCGCAGGCGTTGATGCAGCCGGAGATCTTCAGCTTCAGCTCACCGATATTGCGCTGGCGGTCGAGGTCGGCGAAGCGCTTCGAAATCGCCTGCGCGATGTTGATCGAGCGCGCGTTCGCGAGGTCGCAATAGTCGAGGCCGGGGCAGGCGATGATGTCGGTGATCAGCGCGTGGTTCGCAGTCGCGAGGCCCGCCTTGTCGAGCGCCTGCCAGAGGTCGAAGAGGTCGCGCTGGCGTACGTGCGCCAGGACCAGGTTCTGTTCATGGCTGACACGGATTTCGTCGAAGCTGAGGCGCTCAGCGAGATCGGCGACGATGTCCATCTGATCGGCGCTTGCGTCGCCCGGGATGCCGCCGATGGGCTTGAGAGAGATCGTCACGATCGCGTAGCCGGGAACCTTGTGCTTCGCGACGTTCGTGTCGAGCCAGGCGGCGAAAGCTGTATTCTTGCGCTGCGCGCCTAGGTCTTCGTCCTTCAGCGTCTCGAACGCGGGCGCTTTGAAATAGGTTTGGATGCGGTCGATCTCGGCTTGCGGTAGCGCGAGCGCGCCCCGCGTCTTGATCTCGCCGAATTCGGCTTCGACCTGGCGGCGCATTTCGGCGGCGCCGATCTGGTGCACCAGAATTTTGATGCGGGCTTTGTAGATGTTGTCGCGCCGGCCGTACTGATTGTAGACGCGCATGATCGCTTCGAGGTAGGCGATGAGGTCGCCGGCAGCGATGCCTTCGCCGATCAGATGACCGACGAGTGGCGTGCGGCCCTGGCCGCCGCCGGCGTAGACGTCGAACGCCAGCGCGCCTTTCGTGTCGCGCCGGATGACGACACCGATGTCGTGCACCTTGATCGCGGCGCGGTCCTTCGGCGCGGCGGTCACCGCGATCTTGAACTTGCGCGGCAGGTACGAGAATTCAGGGTGGAACGTCGACCATTGGCGGATGATCTCCGACCACACACGCGGGTCGTCGACTTCGTCGGCGGCGGCGCCCGCGAAATGATCCGAGGTGACGTTTCTGATGCAGTTGCCGCTCGTCTGGATCGCGTGCATCTCGACGGTGGCGAGATCGGCCAGGAGGTCGGGGATGTCGGCGAGCTTCGGCCAGTTGTACTGAAGGTTCTGGCGCGTCGTGAAATGGCCGTAGCCCTTGTCGTATTTGCGCGCGACGTGGGCCAGCATCTTGAGTTGGCGCGACGACAGCGTGCCGTAGGGGATCGCCACGCGCAGCATGTAGGCGTGAAGCTGCAGATAGAGCCCGTTCATTAGGCGCAGCGGTTTGAACTCGTCTTCGGTAAGTTCGCCCGACAGCCGGCGCGCTACCTGACCGCGGAACTGCGCGACGCGTTCGTCCACGATCTTTTGATCGAACTCGTCGTAGCGGTACATGGTCTAAGCGGCCGCTTGTTTGCCGAGGTCGCGACGCACCGTTGGCCCTGCCGCGCGGATGATCTCGCGCATCTTCACCGGGCGGCGGTCGGGCGTGACGTCGAACAGGTAGGCGTGGACGAGCACCCGGTTGCGCTCGGCCTCGACGCCTTTGGCGAGGGCCGCTTCGCCGTCTGCGGCGGTTGCAAGGACCAATGCGCCGTCGATGCGCTCGACCCACGCGCCGTCCGGCGCGAGGTAGACAACCTCACCGTCGGTCAGTCGGTTTGCGGTCAGAACCTGGGGCATCGGGGGCGGCGATCGTGCCTTGTTGTCCATCAACAATGGGTATCGCGGCTCATATTGTCAACTTTTTTCGTGAAATATCTTAAATGCCGTCTGTTTTATGTAAATAGTGCTTTCCGGTTTGTCATTTGCATCTGCCGGGCCAGGGACGAAAGGCTGCCCGTCAGACTTTGAGGGGGGCCCATGAAAAGGACGTTGGTCGCGCTTCTGCTTTGTCTTTTCGCTTCGGCTGCGAACGGCGCCGACCGGACGATCGAGGTGAAGAGCGGCGCGTTCACGATCGAGGTCGCCGTCCGGGCGCAGGCCAATCTGATCTATCACCTCGATTGCGTGGCGCGATCCGCCTCGTGCACGTCGGAGGTCTTCGAACAACTCTGGGGTAGCGAGTTCGGAATTACGGACGAAGATCGGACGCAACTCAAAGCGTGGAAGGCGATCCGCGAACCGTTGAGTCAGTCATCGAGCGGGAGGGTGCTGCCCGTCACGGCGAGCGTGCCGATCCATGGTCCCGACGACGAGGTTGCTTGGAGCAAGGTGCGCCATGTCGAGTTCCTTGCGCCGGATCTCGCCACCCTGAAGCGCGGATGGGGTCCGTTGCTGCCTGCCGAAAGTGTCGAACGTCTGGCCGCGATCGTCGAAAATTTTCGCCCGCGGTTCGATGCGTGGTGGCGCGCACATGAAAGCGAGGCGCTCGCGTTTCTCCCGGGTGTCGAGACGGCCCTGCAAAAAGCGCGCGCCGGGGAACTCTTGGGCAAGGCGGCACGCTTCTTTCGCTCAGAGTTGGGCGACCGCCGCTTGTTCCTGCATGTGTTCCTACAGCCGACGGCCAAGCGGCAGAATTCGCAACACGGTCTCGTCGGTCCGCACCTGACGGTCGAGGTCGTGGCCAAGGAAGACGCCGCGGAACGGGCGGGCGTCATCTTGCACGAGTTGTCGCATCATCTGTTCGCGCGGATGCCGGGCGAGCTGAAGGCGCGGTTTGCGGACGCGCTGATCGACGAGGGCGTGGCGGGCATGGCCGCCTGGAATTTGTTCAACGAGGTTCAGGCGACCGTCATCGGCAACATGCTCGCCGAACGCAACGTGGTGGGCCGGGACGCGTTTGAGAAAATGTTGGAGAAGCCGCAGTCGCTCTACGCCGACGAGGCGATCGATCTTGGGGCGCGGGCGAGCGAGAAGCTCTTTGTTGCCGCGTTCAAGAAGCGCGAAGTCATCGATGCGGCGTTTGCGCGCGACTTTGTGGCGGCACTGAAGAGCGGCATGGGCGACAAACTCGAGACGCCTTCGCTCTATCTGCGCGGCATGATGCTGAACACGGACAGCGAGAACTCGCCGTGGTTCACGAAGCTGCGAAGGGCAGTACGCGCGTGGAGCATCTCCGGCCACTCGCCCTTGGGAACCGGACCGTTTGTCGAGCAATTGCAGCAGTGGCCCGGCATCGGCGCCGTCGTCGTGGCGATGGCGGATCAAGTTTCGCAACTGGCGCCCGCGGCCGGGGTTCTTGGGGTGACGCCCGAAGCGCTGACGCAGACATTCGGCAGCTCGCGCGGGGTCGTCGTGGTCTCGAAGCGTTCGGCCAAAGCCTATTCGTTTGTGTTCGTCGCGCGTGACGCGCGCGCCATGGATGGCTTGATCGCGGGATTCGCGTACTGCGCGGTCGTTCCCGG
>CAZLRW010000254.1:0-3656 GCA_964561925.1 uncultured Flavobacteriaceae bacterium | reverse complement strand
GCGTCCAAGCGCTCGCCTTCAAAGCGATCCGCCGCCTCGCGCCCGCCTATCCGCTTTGGCGCGATTTCCCGTACGAATACGAAACCGGAAAACTCGCGATCGACGTCATCAACGGCAGCCCGCTCCTGCGCGAGTGGGTCGACAACCCCGCCGCCACCCCAAGCGACCTCGAAGCGCTCACCGCCCCAGACGAACAATCCTGGGCTGCAGAGCGGCGTCCTTACGTTCGGTACTGAGCGAGAGCCGATTAAAGGCGCGCAAAGGGAAGAAGATAAAGCAAATCGAGGATCGCGTGCGCCAGGATCAAGGGCCAGATTCGATCGCGTGTTGCGTAGAACCAAGCAAAGAGAAGTCCAAGCGCCCCGATGATGGCGACCGAGACCGCGTCTTGATATAGATGGTAGCCGATCCGCAACAATGCGCTCGCCGAAATCGCGTCCCACATCGGCCAACGTCGGAGCGAACGCAACAAATACGCGCAAACAAAGACCTCTTCGAACACCGCGTTGACGCAAGAGAACGCAATGATTGCGATCAAAGAAACTGCACCAGCGGCGGCGGGTGGGTCACCGCCGGTGATGATCATGCCTTGACCCAGTGAGGCCAAGTACTGGGCGAGAATGCTGATCGCGTAGACTGCCGCGAGCAGCATTACAGCGTCGGACGCGTCTTGCCGCGCCAGCGGCTCAAATCCAAGGTGAACAAGTCTCCACCGACGAAGGTGCAAGAACCATCCAAGGGCAAAACCCATCGCCAGTTCATACAGCAGCACATCGGTTATTCCGGACGCTCCGATCCCGATGACTTCACCGACCGCGAGCGCGCTGAGGCTCTGAACGGTGAACATCCCGAAAGCACCGATGAGAACGATCGCAAGCTCTACGCGTGGAGACAAGGCGCGGATGAAGTCGACGATTTGCGCCTCCCATTTGGGTATGCGCCGAATCTAATCGAGGCGCGCAGATTGAGCCATAGCGCGCGGTCGCGGATAGCGCGTAGTCGCAACGCTGTGACAGTTACCCGAGCCTACCTGACCGCCGGGTAAGAATCACGATCCACCCGGCGAAGTCGTGCGCGCCGACCTACTTGGCTAACTTGAAGAAGGCAATGCTGTCCTCGATCGCCGCCGGCACGTAGCTGAAATGGTCGCCCTTCATTTCGGTCGATTCAACGTCCAGTTTCGCGGCCTTCGCGAGCGCGGCGAGCTTCGGCGTTGTTACGCGATACGACGCTTCCTGCGACCCGACGTAGAGTCTGGTCGGCGACTTCAGGCTGGTGGCATAGGCGAGCGGCGAACGCATCTCCAACTCGCGGGCATTTGAAGTGTCGAATGGCGCGATCTCGTTCCATGGCGGTCCGCTGGTGAATAGCGCTTGATCTGGCGACGCGGAGAACGACGCCACGCGTGCGAACACCGGCGAGGCCATAGCGGACAAAAGTGTAACGGTGCCGCCCGCGCTATGTCCGGCCAAGAAGATGCGCGACGGATCAACGTATGGCTGTTTGCGCATGTGCTCGGCCAGAGCCAGCACATCGTCGACTTCATCGTAGAACATGGAGAAGTGGCCGGCTTGGCCGTTCTCGCCGCGCAGCATCGGCGTCACCAACACGAAACCCGCTTTGCGATAGGGTTCGCCCATCTCGAAGTCGCCGGCGCCGAACGCAAAGCCGCCGTGCAGGAAAATGACGACTGGCATGCGGTCGGTGCGCTGGTCAGGCATCCCGAGCCACGCCTTCAAAGTCAACGAGCCCGACGAAAACGAAATCTCCTCGACGCCGGGCGGCAGTGTTTGCTTTTTGAAGCCTTGCGGCGATGGGCCTTCGACAACAAGCTTCGTGCGAAACGCCGCCCGATCGCTCCGGTAGTCGCCGCTCTGCACCGCGACGCCGGACAGGAGCGCACGATCGGCGCGCGCGGCCTCCGTCGAGACGGTAAACGCCGCCGCCAAAATGCCCACGCAAACGAATTTCGCAACCAAACGCATTGATGCTCGCCCCCAACCTAACAACGCGTCGATCATCTCAGATCGGCCGGTACGAGTACAGCCGCTCACCACTTCGGTGGGCGCAGGTCGAAAAACGCATCCGCGCCGATCCAGTCGACAAATCGCCGCGCGGTCGCCGGCGCGTTGAGCCGCTCGGCCATACCTCTGATCTGTTCGCTGTCAGATGGCATCGCCAGCAGGACGAAATCGGCGCCGACGGAAGAAAACGCGCCCGCCTTGCGCAGCGCGACGAGGGCGCGCACAAAGACCTCGAACACGCCGTCGCGATGCAACCAGCCTTCCGGCGAACCATGGTGCGTACGGTTCTCCAGCTTGTCCGGCGGCAATCCGTCCACCCACTCGAAGGGGACACCACGCACCTTCGAGAGGATCATGCGATAGGCGATATCGGCCCGGTCTTCGAAACCGGCAATTGGCCATGCGAACGGATCGAACCGATCGTCGTCGCTGGCGTCGGCACCCAACGAGGCGGCCGACCACGACAACGTCATCGCATCGCCGTCCGTCAGCAGCGCGAACGCATTGATCCGCGTGTCGCCGTTCGCCGCGCATATCGAGGCGAACGCCGAAGCGACGCAGCCTTCGACCTCGCGCTGCAAAGCCGCATAGTCGAATGTACGCGGGTCGTAGGCGTTCTCGCGTTCAAGCGCATACCCTAACGCCGTGAACTCGGCGACCATCCGTTTGTGCAGATCCGTCGCCGCGAACGCGCTCTCGCACGTGACGGCTTTCCCTTCACCCCACGTGCTGCAGGCGCCGGTGGCCGACCACACTGTTCGATCGCAGCGGCGAATCTCCGCAAACATGCGTTGCCCCAGCGCATCCTTGTAGAGCAGCGACCACGCCGCCGTGTCGCTCATGGCACCATCTTCCCCGGATTCATCACCCCCGCCGGATCGAGTTCCCGCTTCACCGCCTTGAGCACGCCGATCCCGGCCGCGCCCTTCTCCGCTTCAAGCCACGGCGCGTGGTCCTCGCCGACGCCGTGGTGATGCGTGATTGTGCCGCCGGCGGCGACAATCGCATCCGACGCCGCGCCCTTGATCGCGCGCCACTGGCCGATCGGATCGCCAAGGTCGCGCGGCCAGACATAGGTGAAATAGAGGCTCGCGCCGTCGTGATAGGCGTGGCTGATATGGGCGAGCACGATGCCGTGCGCGCCTTTCGTCGGCGCCTTCGCGCGCATCGCGCCGTCGAGCGCCCCGCGCACGGCCTTCCAGAGCGCGTCGATGTTTGACCACGTCGTCGCGGTCTCCAGCGTATCGACGCCGAGCCCCCGCTCCATCATCGGATCGCGCGAATAGGGCCCGTGAAAGCGCCCCTGATACCAACGGTTCGCGGGCGAACGCCCGACAGCGAGCCCGCCACACGCGCGAATGATCCGCTTCGCCGCTGAGACGCCGTAATCGACACGCTCCTGATCGCCCTCAAAGCCCAGGATCATCGCGCATGGCCGCCCGCCCATGCCGCGCGCCGCGAGATAGCGCGCCTGCAGCTTGTCCTTGAACGTCGGCGCCGCACCAGCCTTGCCGAACGCCTGGAAGAAGTAGGTTTCATCGGCATCCGAGAGCCGCATCGTCGCCGTCGGAAGCTCTGCCTGCACCATGCGCCGGATCGCCTCCGCGCCGCTCGCGAAGTCCGGAAACAGCA
>CAZLRW010000253.1:0-3729 GCA_964561925.1 uncultured Flavobacteriaceae bacterium | reverse complement strand
AAGATGCGCAAGGCGGGGCGCGGACCGTGGTCGCCGTCAGTGCTCGCCGAGGACGCGCGTCGCACGGAAGCGTTCGAGCGAACCGGCAAAGGCGTGCCTTGGAACGAAGTGCGCGATTGGCTGCGAAGTTGGGGCACTGACGACGAACGCCCTATGCCCAAACCCCGCAAACTGTGAGGATTGTTCTCTCGGCGGAAGCCGTGACCGACTTGGAGCGGTTGCGCGACTTTCTGATCGAGAAGGACCCGCGTGCCGCAACGCGCGCCAGTGCTACGCTGGCCACAGGATTTCGGGCGCTCCCAGGGCACGTGCGTATCCGCGCCGTATCGTGCTAAAGTCTATCCGCCAGCTACGAGCGGAACGATCATGCCGGAACTGACTTTGACCTTGAAGGGCGATGCCGCGTCGCGTCTTGAGCGCTTGCTGCGAATTGCGGCCTATCCCAACGCCGAGGCCGCGGTCGCCGATGCGCTCGAGGCTCTCGAATGCAACCTCGCGCCGGAGCTCGACACGTGGCTGCGCGACGTGGTCGGCCCGCGCCTCGATGCCATGCGCGCGGCGCCCGACGCCTCGTTGACCGCCGATCAAGTGAGAGCGCGCCTGTTCGGCAAAGCCTAGGCGATGCGGCAATTCAGCGTGGTCTTTTCGCCGGCCGCGGCCGAAGATCTGGAATCCATCCGCGCGCATATCGCCGGCGCCAGCAGCATCTCGATCGCCGACAGCTTCGTGGAACGGTTGATCGCCCACTGCGAAAGCCTCGCCCGCGCGCCGCATCGGGGGACGGTCCGCGATCAAATCAGGCCGGGTCTGCGCATCATCGGTTGGCGACGCACGGTCACAGTTGCGTTCGCTGTCGACGACGAGGCGCTTCGCGTCGACATAGCGGGCGTCTTCTATCGGGGCCGAGACGTTGCCGCAGAGATGTCCCAACGCTCGTGATGCCGCCGGTTGGTGACGGAGCGGGGCGGCGCTCGGCGCCGCTACTCCGCCGCTCTTGCCATCGCTGGTTTCGCCACTGCGCCCGCCTTCGCAAACACCAACGCCTCGTCCTCGATCGGGGCTTTGCGCATCTCTTTGAGGTCGGTGAAGTAGTTTTGGTTTTGGCGCCAGGGGGCGGCGGGGCCTTGCTTTGGCGTGAGGGCGAGGGCGCGGAGGACGTAGCCGCTTGAGAAATCCAGCATCGGGTCCGCCTTCATGTTCGGGTCGGCGGGGCGTGGGGTCACGATGGGCGTGCCCTTTTCGTCCATCTTGTTCAGGACGCGCATGACCCATTCGCACACGAGGTCGGCGCGCAGCGTCCAGCTTGCGTTCGTGTAGCCGAAGACGAACGCCAGGTTCGGGACGTTCGAGAGCATCATGCCTTTGTAGGCGAACGTCTTGCCCGGATCGACAGGCGCGCCGTCGACCGTGATCTGCGCGCCGCCCAACATCTGCACGGCGAGGCCCGTTGCTGTCACGATGATGTCGGCTTCGAGTTCCTGGCCCGACTTCAGCTTGATGCCCTTTGCGGTGAACGTGTCGATGTGGTCGGTGACGACGCTCGCCTTGCCGTCCTTGATCGCGTTGAACATGTCGGCGTCGGGCACGAGGCAGAGGCGCTGATCCCAGGGATTGTAGCGCGGCGTGAAGTGGGTCTTCACGTCGTAGCCCTTCGGCAGAAGGTCGGTGACGCGTTGGATGAGGCGCTCGGCCGTCTTCTGCGGCTTCTTGCGCGCAAGGTTGAAGAAGAAGCGCTGCAGCACGATGTTGCGCCAGCGCGGGATCATGTAGGCCCAGCTCGCCGGCAGGAATTTGCGCAGCGTGTTTGCGAGCCAATCCCGTTCGGGCATCGAGACGTAATACGTGGGCGAACGCTGCAGCATCGTCACGTGCGCCGCGGTCTTGGCCATATTCGGGAGCAGCGTCACGGCGGTCGCGCCCGAGCCGATGATGACGACGCGCTTGCCGGCGTAGTCGAGGTTCTCCGGCCAGTGCTGCGGGTGGACGATTTGGCCTTTGAAGTTTTCGCGGCCTTTGAATTTCGGCGTGTAGCCCTCGCTGTAGCGGTAGTAGCCGGCGCAGGAGAAGAGGAAGTTTGCGGTGAATTGGAGGCGCTCGGTGCCCCCCTCCACCGCCACTGCGTGGCGGTCCCCCTCCCCCGCTGAAGCGGGGGAGGGGGAGAGAGGCTGAGCGTTCGTATCCTCACCCGCTTTAGCGGGGGAGGGGGACCGTTGCGTAGCAACGGTGGAGGGGGCGATGCGGCGTTCGACTTCGACTGTCCAGCGGGCGGTCTTCGAGTCCCACGCGGCGCTGATGACGCGGTGGCGGAAGCGGATGTGTTTGTCGATGCCGTTCTCGGCGGCTGTTTCGGTGACATAGTCGCGGATCTTGTCGCCGGGCGAGATCGTGCTGTCGTGCGTCCAGGGCTTGAAGTGATAGCCCATGGTCAGCATGTCCGAGTCCGAGCGGATGCCGGGGTAGCGGAACAGGTCCCACGTGCCGCCGATGCGCTCGCGGTTTTCGAGGATGACGTACGACTTCTTCGGCGCGAACTTGTTCAGGTGATAGCCCGCGTCGATGCCGGAAATGCCGGCCCCGATGATCAAAACGTCGAAATGTTCCGCGGTCATTTTCGAAGGCACTCCCGAATGCGATTGCTTTACATAGTAACGATATGTATATCTTGAAGGCCCGTCTGTCAATGACGGGCGTCACAGACCTGATTTTGGAGCGTTTTCTTGGCCCGCCGCACCGCCGAAGCCGCCGCGCAGACCCGCGCCGATATCGTTAGCGCGGCCCGGGCGCTGTTCGCGCAGAGCGGCTACGCGGCGACGACGACGGCCGAGGTGGCGGCGCGCGCGGGCGTCACGATCGGGGCGGTGTTCCATCACTTCAAGGGCAAGGCGGATTTGTTCGCCGCGGTGTTCGACGAACTCGACCGCGAGATGGACGCCTACGCGCGTTCGCGCGCGGTGAAGGCGGGCGGTGGGTTGAAGGGTTTTCTGGAGGGGTTTCGCGCGTTCCTCGAATTCGCGCGCAGTCAGGATTATCACCGCATCGTGCTCGTCGAGGGTGCGGTCGTGCTCGGCGATACGGGGTGGCATCAGCGCGACATGCTGCGCGGGCTCGCCACGACGACGCGCGCGGTCGAGGCGCTGATCGCGGCCGGCGAGATTCCGGTGCAGCCGGTGAAGCCGCTCGCGATCCTTCTCCTGGGCGCGATGAACGAGAGCGGCTTTGCGCTCGCGCGCGGCGAGGCCGGGGTCACGATCAACGGCTGCGTCGCGGCGATGGAGCGCCTGCTCAAGGGGCGTGGCGGATGAACCTTCACCGGGCTTGACAAATTATTGTATTGCGATAATTTCTTTCTGTCAGTTGATGGGGATGGCGATGGCGCAGCGGCCGGTGGGTGTGACAGGCACATTTGTGATGGCGGCGTCCGCGCCGATTCTTTTGGCTGCGGTCGCGCTGCCCGTGATCGGGCGGCTTTATCTCGCGGTGTTCGAGGCGCCGGCGGGCGCGGGGCCGATGTGGCTTGCCGTCGCCGCGATTTTGATCGAGGCGCTGCCGCCGCTCATTCTTGCCTGGTCGGTGTTCGGCCTCGTCCGCGTGCTTTCCGAATATGCGCACGGGCGCTTCGTGTCGCTGCGCGCGAGCGCGGGGTTGCAGCTCGCAGGCGCGGGTGCCGCGATTGCGCTGGTGTTGCAGGTGTCGGCGCCGGTGGGGCTTGCCGCGCTGCACGGGCGGCCG
>CAZLRW010000252.1:0-3814 GCA_964561925.1 uncultured Flavobacteriaceae bacterium | reverse complement strand
TCGCCGAACGGCTTCAACGCGATCGCGAACATCGTCTTTCACGGCACGTTCTTCGTCACGCTCGCCGCCGGCAAACGCTGGATCGAGAAGAAGCAGAAGGCGAACGTGATCTCGATCCTGACGACCTGGGTCTGGAACGGTGGCCCGTTCACCGTGCCCTCCGCCATGTCGAAGGCGGGCTTGAACGTCATGACGAAGTCGCTCGCCGTCGAATGGGCGGCCCACGGCATCCGCCTGAACGCAATCGCCCCGGGCCCCTTCCCGACGAAGGGCGCGTGGGAGCGGCTGAACCCGGGCTCGATGCGCTCCGGCACCATGGGCAGCGAACAGGACGGCAGCGCCAGCGGCAACCCGATGGGCCGCGTCGGCCAAATGCACGAACTCAGAAACCTCGCGACGTTCCTGATGGCCGACGGCTGCGATTATCTGACGGGCGAGACGATCGCGATCGACGGCGGCGCCTTCCTCGCCGGCGGCGGCAACTTCTCCCAACTCTCGAAGCTAGGTGACAGCGACTGGGAGAACATCCGCAACATGATCAAGAGCGCCAACGAAAAAGATCGTGTGAAACGGACGGTCTGATGTGATGCGTTTCTTGGTCGCCGTGGCGGTCGCTCTATTCTTGGCCGCCCGCGCCGACGCGGGCGAAATCGCAATCACTTTCGACGACGCGCCGACCGCCGACAGCGCGACCATGACCGGCGACGCGCGAACCCAGAAACTAATCGCCGCCCTCGCGAGGTCCGGGATCGGCCAAGCGGCGTTCTTCGCCCTCCCGCGTAGTCGTACGCCGGAGGAACTCGCCCGTCTTGGCGCATACGCGCGCGCCGGCCACGTCATCGCCAATCACTCGAACACGCATCGCAATCTGCGCGACCTGACGGCCGAAGAGTTCATGGCCGACATCGCAGCCGCCGACGCGATCCTGAAACCGATGCCTGGCTTCCGCCCCTGGTTCCGCTTCCCGTTCCTCTCGGAAGGCGACACGCGCGAGAAGCGCGACGCCGTCCGCAGGGCGCTCAGCGCGATGGGCTACGCCCAAGGTTACGTCACCATCGACAACTACGATTGGTATCTGAACAGCCTTGCCAACACCGCAAGGAAGGACGGCAAGCAGGTGAACGAGGCCGCGTTGCGCGACCTCTACGTCGAAACGATCGTCCAAGCGGTCGAATTCTACGACGCGATCGCCATGAAGACGCTCGGCCGCTCACCGCGCCACGTGCTGTTGCTGCACGAAAACGATCTCGCCGCGCTCTACATCGAAGATCTGGCGAAGACGTTGCGCGCCAAGGGCTGGACGATCATCTCTGCCGAACAAGCCTACCAAGACCCGATCGCAGCGATCGAACCCGACACGCTGTTCCTGGGCCAAGGCCGCGTCGCCGCCATCGCCCGCACCCAAGGCACGAAGCCCGTCGAGCTCGTCCACGAACGCGAGGACGAAGCCGTCCTCGACCGGCTTTTCGAAGAGCGTGTCGTCGCTCCCCACTGACGGTAGTTACATCGTCACCACGACCTTACCGATCGCACGGCGTTCTTGCAGCATCGCCATCGCCGCGCGCGTTTCGTTCAACGGGAACGAGGCACACACGTGCGGGTGCAGCTTCCCCGCCAATGCCCAGGCGTGAATCGCGCGGATATTCTCGCGACCCTTCTCCGGGAACTGCCGTCCGTATTCGCCCGCCCGCACGCCGACGACGGAGAACCCTTTGATCAGCGGCATATTCACGGAGACCGACGGAATGCGCCCGCTGGTGAAACCGACCACGAGCAGCCGCCCGTCGAAGGCGATGCACCGCACGCTCTCGTCGAACACGTCGCCGCCGACCGGATCGTAGATCACGTCCGCCCCGCGCCCTGAGGTCAACTCCTTCACGGCCTCGCGAAAGCCGGACGGCGGCAGCACATGATCGGCGCCATAGGAAGCCAGAAACGCACGCTTCTCTTCGCTCGACGCCGTCGCGATCACGCGCGCGCCCAAGAGCCTCCCCACATCGACCGCCGCAAGCCCGACCCCGCCCGCGGCCCCATGGACCAGCAGCATCTCGCCCTGCTGCAGCTGCCCGCGCCGCACCAGCGCCACATAGGCGGTCAGATAAGCCGCCGGAAATCCTGCCCCTTGCGCATAGTCGAACGGCGCCGGCAACGGATGCACCATCTGCGCCGGCGCGACGATCTCCTCCGCAAAGCAGCCGAGCCGCGAGACGATCACTTTGTCGCCGATCTTTAAGCCGCTAACGCCGTCGCCGACCGCGACGACATCACCCGCGCCTTCCATCCCCGGTGTGAACGGCAAGTCGGGTTTGTGCTGGTACTTTCCCTGCACCATCAGAATGTCCGGGAAGTTCACGCTCGCGGCCCGCAGCCGAACGCGCACTTCGCCCGCCCCCGGCGCGCGCACATCCCGCGGCTCGAGCGCAAGCGTCGACAGATCCTCCGACAGCGCGCGGACGACGATCGCGCGGCTCATCCGATCGCGCGCCTTAAATCCGCGATGATCTCGAACAGCGCCGCGCGCGCCGCGGGCACCGCCCCGCTCATCGCCGTGAACGCATGCGACAGATGATCGTAACAGCGATAGATCACCGGCACGCCCGCGACCTTCAGCGCCTCCGCATAGTCGCGCCCCTGATCGACGAGCGGATCGTGCCCCGCGGTGTAGATCAAGGCGGGCGGTAACCCCGTCAAATCGGTCGTCAAACCCGGCGAGGCCTTCAGGTCACGCGCCTCATCCGCCACGTCCGAAAAATAGTGATTGCGGAAATAATCCATGATCGGCGCCGTCAGCGGGTAGGCCTCGCCGAACGCCTTCATCGACGCCGTCTCGGAGAGCCAATCGACGGCCGGATAGATCAAAAGCTGCAGAACCGGTGGCCGCTCGTTCGCCCGCTTCATCTCCTGCGCGATGACAGCCGAGAGATACCCGCCCGCCGAATCGCCGCCGACCGCGACGATGTTCGGATTGCCGCCGAGCGAGCGCGCGTTCTCCTTCACCCAGCGAAACGCGGCGAGCGCATCGTCGACAGCGGCCGGAAACTTGTGCTCCGGCGCCAAGCGATAGTCGACCGACACGACCAGGCACCCGGCGCGATGCGCAATATGCGAACAGAAGACATGGCACGTCTGCAGATCGCCGATCACGCACCCGCCCATATGAAAATAGACGAGCACCGGCACATACCGGTTCGGCAGCCGCGGCTTGTAGGTGCGCACCGGGATCGCGGGCCGGTCCGGCATCGGCAGCATCCCGTCGGCGATGTCGATATCGTGCGCCGCCTCGCCGTCGAGCAGCGCGAGACCCTCGGCCGCTGCCTGCCGCGCCATCGCGGGCGTCATCGACGCAAGCGACGGCTGGCGCTTCGCCATCGTCGCGATGAACTGAAGCCTCGGGTCGAGCGTGCGCCCTTCGATGGTAAGAGGCTTGCCCCCCGACATCGCCACCAGCCAGCGGCCGGGCAGGCTCAACAAGGTGCGCACCAGAAACGTCCGCATGCGTCGCAAAATGCGGGCGCACGCCCGGCTGTCAAGCCCGTTGAGGTCCGCCGCGCCCGTGTTAACCTCTTGGCACACGCTATTGAAGGACTGAGACAATGCACGTCGAATTCGATCTTGTTGTGCGCGGCGGAACGATCGTCGACGGCACCGGCGACGCGCCGATCGAAGGCGACGTCGCGATCCGCGCCGGACGTATCGCCGCAGTGGGCAAGCTCACGGGCCGCGGCCGCGAAGAAATCGACGCCAAGGGCAAACTCGTCACGCCCGGCTTCGTCGACATCCACACGCACTACGACGGCCAAGCGACGTGGGACGA
>CAZLRW010000251.1:0-3837 GCA_964561925.1 uncultured Flavobacteriaceae bacterium | reverse complement strand
CATGGCCCAAATGGTCGCCCAAGGCTACGCCAAGCAGATGGGCGCGGAGAAGAAGGGCTAACGGCGCCGATTACCGGCTGCGGTAAGCCGCAAGACCTTCCGCCCTCGCGCGCAAGCCGCGATAGCCAAGCTCGGCGCGCGCGGCCGCGTCGCTTGTCGTGAAGGCGCGGCCGATCAGCCGCACCATCGTCCGCGACAGCGGCGGATCGTTCTTCGCCCCGCCGATCGCCCAGAACGCTTCCATCACGCGCCCCGCATACCACGCCGCGCCGTAGGGCACGGAACGTGCGCGCGAAATGTCGAGCCCGATCGCGGTGGCAAGCCCGGTCGCGAAGGCGCGAAACGTCACGGTATCGCTATCGTTGATGAAATAGGCTTTGCCGCCGGCGTTCGATGTCAGCGCCAACAGCACCGCCTCGACCACATTGTCGACGTGACAGGTGACGTAGGGGTACTCGCCGCGTCCGATGAATGCGAACTGACCCTTGCGCACCAAATCCGGCAGTTGCGACGAAAACGCATCGCCCACGCCCCAGATCCCCGGCGGCCGCAGCACGAGCGTGCGCAGGCCCGCGTCGTTCGCCGCGAGCACCAAAGCCTCGCCTTGCGCCTTCGATGCGATGTAGGGCGAAAAGCTGCGTGGAAAGGTCGGCGCGCGTTCGTCGGCATCGATGACGGGCGAACCGCGATCGTCCATGACGACCGCCGCTGCGCCGATCGCGATGAGCGCCCTGATGTTTGCTTTGCGCGCCGCGGCGATCAGCGCCCGCGTGCCCTCGACGTTCGTGCGGAAATACGGCCGCCGCGGGCCGGCGAGCCGGAAATATGCCGCGGCATGAACGATCGCGTCCGACGGCGGCAAAGCCAGCTTGCGCGGCCGGTCGAGATCGCCGGTCACCGGTTCCGCACCGAGGCGGCGCAGCGCCTCCGCCGACGCGCGCGATCTGGCGAGCGCCGAGACACTGTGTCCCTGCGCGCGCAGGGCAGCGATCAGCCGCTTGCCCAGGAAGCCGGTACCGCCCGTGACGATGACTTTCATGATGACCTTCGTTGCCGTGTTCGCTCGCGTGTCAGCGCCGTAAGCGCGGCGTCGCGCAACGCACCGATGGCTGCCGGAGCCGGTGCGCGCGGCGCTGCGGCGATCACAAGAAGCGCCGCCGCATGCGCGCTCGCCCACATGATGTCGGCGAGCGTGGGCACGGGAAGCGCGAGCGCGCGTTGCTCCGCCAGGCGTCCGAGCTTTGCCTCCAAATGCCGCCGCGACTCGCGCGCGGCCGGCATCCGCCGTCCTTCCATGACGCGCGCCGTCATCGCCGCATAGAGCCGCGGCCGCTCGCGCGCGAAGGCGACGTAGTCGTCCCACCCGGTCATCACGTCGGCGACCGCGTCGATCGTGCGCGGTTGAGCTTTCTTGCGTTCCAGGAACTGCTCGAACCCGAGCGACACGGCCGCGCTGATGAGGCCGTCGGCGTCGCCGAAATGATGATAGAGCGTCGGCGCCGTGACGTCCGCGCGCTCGCACACCGCGCGCGTCGAAAAGCCCGCAAGCCCTTGTGTCTCGATCACGGCGAGCGCGACGTTCGTCAAACGCGATTTCGTATCCACGGGGGTAGTATAGCGACGCTATAATTCTTTGTCTATAGCGATGATATAGCGGTGATCCGGCGCTGAACCCGGCGCGTAAAGAGGCCGTTTCAAAAAAAAGGACGGCATCATGAAGAACGTGCGACGGGTTTGGACGCTCTGCACGCTTGCAGCGGCGATATCGTTGACGGGCGCGACGGCGGTGCGCGCGGGCGACGTCACGGTGCAGGTCTCGGGTCTCAGGAATCAGGTGGGCCAGATCGTCGTCGCCCTGCACAATTCGCCTGAAAGCTTCCCCAGCCGCTGGGCCAAGGCGCTCGTCGTTCGCCGCACGGTCGCAAGCGCGGGCGCCGCCGTCACGTTCGAGAACGTTCCGCCGGGGCGCTACGCGATCATCGCCCTGCACGATGAAGACGGCGACGGTGAGATGACGAAGTCCTTCGTCGGCCTGCCGGTCGAAGGTTTCGGCACGAGCAACAACCCGCGGTTCTTCGGTCCGCCGCGCTACGCGTCGGCGGCGATCGACCTGCGCGAAAGCGTCATGATCCCCATTCGCATCGTCTACTACTGATGCGCGCCGCACCGGCCATAGCGATACGCGCGCTCACGCGTTGGGCCGTCGCGCTCGCCGGCTTGGCCGTTGTCTTTGCGGTTGCGGGCGCCTTCGATGCGCGCACGCTGCCGAACGGCGAAGGCGTATGGCTGAAGCCGATACGCTTCGCGCTGGCATTCGCCATTCACGCGGCGACGCTTGTCTGGCTCGCCGCCCTGACCAACCGCGCGGCGCTCGGCGACCGCTGGTTCGCGGCGAGCGCCTGGCTGCAGATCGCCGTCATGCTGATCGAGTTGATCTGCATCGCCGTGCAAGCGGCACGCGGCGTGCCGAGCCACTTCAACTATTCGACGGCGTTCGATCGCGCGGTCTTCACGGTCATGGGCCTCGGCACGATTGGTCTGTTCGCGGGCTTCGCGGTGATTGCCGTGGGGCTCCTCCGCCGGCCGGGCGCGCCGCTTGCAAGCGCCGCCGTCACGATCGCCATGCTGTTCGCCATGCTCGGCGGCGCGGCAGGCGTCGCAATGGTGTTTCCGACGGCCGCACAGGCGGCCTTGCTCGAGGCAGACGTCCGGAGCGTGGTGATCGGCAGCCACGCCGTCGGTGAAGTGGCGGGAGGCCGAGTGCCGTTCTTCGGCTGGGAAGTATCGGCCGGCGACTGGCGCATCCCCCACTTCGTCGGCTTGCACGCGCTGCAGGCGATACCGCTCGTCGCATGGATCGCGGCCACACGTTCATCGAGAGCGGGTTGGACCGCGCTGGCGCTCGCTATAGCGGGCTTCACCGTGCTGTTTGGATGGACCGTCGCAAAAACGATATCCGGGCAGTCCGCCGTTGCGTTGAGCGGAACCGATTGGCTCGCAATCGGTCTCGTCGCAGCACTCTATGCGTCAGGCCTCGTCGCAGCGGGTCTGCGTCCGAAGGCCGAAGTGATCGCTCGGCGCTAAGCGCCCCGTTTGCTGCCCCAGTTTCCAGCGCGGACAAACCCGCCGGCGACGAGCACGTCGCTCCAAGCCGCCAAGGTCCTCAGCAACAGATCGACTTCGTCGCGCGCGCTACCGAGGTCGTCGATCAAGAGTACGCCCGCATGGGACCTCTTGTCGCGAAACACCAGGGCGCCGATGTCGTGATCCTTGGTGAGCAAGACGCGGCGCGAGTCGAACGCCTCTTCCAAGATCAAGAGGTCGCCGGGATCCTCCGCGCGCTCTCCGACAAACGCCACATCGTGGCCCGCGCCGCGAAGTTCGCGAACGGCCGCAGCAACGATGTTCGTATCTGCGAGCAGCCGCACTTATTCCGCGGCCATCGATGGACCGTCCGACTGAGACCGCTCGCTCAAGCGCGCCGCGTACAGAAGGCATGCGTCGATATCCGCACCTTCCAGCACCGGATAGGATTCGAGCACCTGCTCGCGCGTCGCACCGTTCGCAAGCATGTTGAGCACCATAGCGGGCGTGATCCGGCGTCCGCGGATAGTAGGCTTCCCGCCCATCTTACCCGGCTCGGTCACGATGCGCGAAAGAAGCTGGCGTTCGGCGTCGCTCGTCATGACGCGAATCTGCCACAGACGGCCGACGCCTGGTAGCCCTGCGATCGCCCCACGGACGTCACGGAAACCACATTTGTCCGCTGGTCCGCCCCGCTCCCTGTTGCTATCTCTACCCCCATGAGCATCCGCCCCTACCGCGACATCATCCGCC
>CAZLRW010000250.1:0-3838 GCA_964561925.1 uncultured Flavobacteriaceae bacterium | reverse complement strand
CCGCGCATGTCGCAGTTCCTTCACCTGCGCGCCTTCACTGGGCGACCGTCGACGATCGCGCCGCACGTGGCCGCCCACGCAGTGAACCCCGCTTTGCAACCGCACCTCAGCCTGATCCCGTCCTTGACCCTGGTGGACAGCTATAGAGAAGGCGACCGCTACCGCTACATGACCGCGTTCCGCGCGGCAGCACGAACGGTGTTGGGCGAAGAGGGCGCAAAGCTCTTGGAGAACGATCTCCTCTCCCTCCAAGACGCGGGCCTCGCGAACCTCGGCGACCGCGCCGCCCGCCTGCGCACGAAGTGGTCCGCCTTGACCCACCCTGCCGCCCAAGAAATCGTCGCCTGGCTCGACGGCAAATACGCGATCACGATGGACGAAGTTCTGACGAGTTAGCGCCGCCCGAAGTCGAACCGCCCGACCGCCATCGCTGTGAGCATCAGCAGCACCACGGCGATGACATGCGTGCCGAAGTCGACGGGGTTCGTGCCGTGTGCGTGGATGAACTGCAGCAGCGCCGCGGCGAGCAGCGCGGCGCCGAGGCCTGCGAGCGCCGCCACGCGTACGGCGTCGACCGAAAGATGCCGCCGCAGAAAGATGTAAGCCGCCGCAGCCGCCGGCAGCCCCGCGCTCACGATGAAGACGAAGCAATCCTGGCTGGCGAACAGCGTCGTCGGCACGTAGCCCAACTCTTCCACCTGCCGGTAGCACTCGAGCCCGCCGCCTGCGAGCCACAAGGCAAGGCCGGGCAGAGGCAGATAGAGCCACGCCCGCGCGCGGCCGGGAATGGAGAGCATCACGGCGGCGACGATCGCGCCGACGCCCGCGGCAACGGCGCCGACCAACTCGAGTGTGAACGGCATGCGAGCAAGATGCGCAAGCGTCTCCTCGACATGCCCACCGAACGCGACCAGCGCACCCATCGCCGCGAAGAGCACGGCCAACAACAAACCGGCGCGCAGCAGAGGCGGCGCGAGCGGCCTCACGGGCTTCGCATCCTGTGCGAGCGTTTCGATGAGTTCGTCCGTATCACGCATCGCTCGAACCCTTCAGCGCGGCGCGCAGCGACAGCATCGCCCGGTGCAAGAGCGACTTCAGCGCCGGCACCGACTGCCCGCTCTGCGCCGACGCCTCGGCAAGCGACAGTTCTTCGATCTTCAACATCCTGACCGCCGCGCGTTGACCCGCAGGCAGCGCCGCCAAGGCCGCAGCGATCTCGGCCTGCGCCTCGTGGCGTGCTTCGACGCCGGCGGACGCATCGGCGACATCGTGCACGCCGGCATCGCCGCCATCCGCTTCGACTGCATCGCGACGCTTGCGCGCCCGCAACGCATCGATCGCGCGCGCCTTGGCGACCGCCGCGACCCAAGGCTCGACCGCGCGCCCCGGTTCATACGTGTGGCGAATCCGATGCAGGCTGAGCAGCGTCTCCTGCACCACGTCCTCAACCGCGCCGCCGTCGCGGTGATAGCGCCGCGCGATCACGCGCACGAACACCGCCGCTTCCTTCAGGAACGCGGCATAGGCGCGTTGATCGCCGCCTTGCGCCGCCTGCATCAGCCGCTGCCAGCGCGCCGAGGCCGTCTCGCTCGTCTCGTCACGCTGCTGCACGAGCGCCCAAAGCCCCCGGATCATCGGCCACGGGCCGATCATCACGAACTCAAAGCGTCCGTCAATGGAACGCGACGCAACCAACGAAATCCTCCGGGCGTATGTCTTCACCAGGGGAGTTCGCGCGAAACGTCGCATTTGTTTCGCACGATCACGTGTCTGTGACCCTGCGAAACCTTTGTCCTTAACGGAACGAAGCACTGACCGGAGACCCAACAACAGGAGCCCATCCATGAAATCCGTCTTCGCAAGCCTCTTCGCAGCCTTCGCTCTCGCGGCCTCGCTCGTCTCGGCAACCGCGGCCTCCGCCCGCGAGGCCGAGGTCTACACCGGCACGTTCTCTTCCCTCGCAGTCGGCGGCTACGACGCCGTCGCCTACTTCAAGGCCGGCCGCCCCGTGCAGGGCAACGGCCAATTCGAAACCAAGTACAAGGGCGCAACCTGGCGCTTCGCGTCGAAGGAAAACCTCGACGCCTTTGTTGCGAACCCGGTCGCGTTCGCGCCGCAATACGGCGGCTACTGCGCCTGGGCCGTGTCGCAAGGCTACACCGCCTCCGGCGATCCGAACGTCTGGAAGATCGTGAACGGCAAGCTCTACCTGAACTACGACCAAAGCGTTCAGGCGAAATGGGAAAAGGACATCCCGGGCTTCATCGCCAAGGCCGACAAGAATTGGCCGGGCGTCCTGAACTGAAACGCGCCGTCTATCGACTCCATACCTTCACTTTGACCACCGACGGGGCGAGCCTCAGCGTCATGAAAGACCCACACGATCTCGACTTGACGACGGCCCGCCCCGACACGGCGGCGGCCTATGCCACCTACGCCGCCGACTGGATCGGCTACGGCCCGAAGGTCCGATCGATCTTCCAGGCTGCGGACGCCGACCCGGACTGCGCGCTGGTCAACGCCCACGCCGCCGCCGTGCACATGGCGCTGGAATCGGCGACGGGCTTCCGCAAAGCGCGGGCCTACCTCACCCGCGCCAGAAAAGTCGTCCGCGACGCGACACCCCGCGAGCAGGCGTTCGTCAAAGCGGTCCACACCTGGTGGCGCGGCGACACGCCGGGCACGCTGAAGCAACTGCGCGCGATCGCGACCCAGCATCCAAACGACATCGTCACCGCGAAGTGGGCGCAGTACCATGCCTTCAACCACGGCAATGCCGAGGCGATGCTCGACATCGCCACGAAGCTGATGCCCGCCCACCGCACGACCGCGGGCGCCTGGAGCATGCTCGCCTTCGGTCACGAACAGATGCGCGACCTGCCGCGCGCGGAGGAGGCGGCGCGCCGCGCGCTGTCGCTGAACCGCGGCGACCCATGGGCGCAGCACGCGCTCGCCCACGTCATGGAAACGCAAGGCCGCATCGACGAAGGTGTCGCCTTCCTCACCGACTACGCCCACACCTGGGCCGACCGCTCGATCTTCGTGCGCGAGCACAATTACTGGCACCTGGCCGTGTTCCACCTCGAGCGTGCCGAACATGCCCGCGCGCTCGACATCTTCGACAAGCATCTCTGGGGCGAATGGCCCGAATTCGCGCAGGAACAGATCGGCGCGATCTCCGCGCTCTGGCGCATGGAAATGCGCGGCGTCGACGTCGGCGACCGCTGGGCCCCCGTCGTCGCCAAGGTGCAGGAGCGCTGGCACGAACACATCCTGCCGTTTCTCGATCTGCATTTCGTCTACGCGCTCGCACGCGGCGGTCGCGCCCGCGAAGCGCGCGAGTTTCTCGCTTCCATGATCCGCCACGGCGAAAAAGACGTGACCGGCATCTGGGAATCGATCGCGATCCCGGCCGCCGAAGGCCTCATCGCCTATGCGGAACGCCGCTACGCAAGCGCCGCCGATTTGATTGCGCCCGTTCTGCCGCGGCTTCACCTCGCCGGCGGCAGCCACGCGCAGCGCGACGTTTTCGTGCAGACCTGGATTGACGCCAGCGTCCGCGCAGGCCACCACTCCGCGGTGGCGGAGGTCGTGAACACCCGCGCCCGCGCAAAGCCCAAGGAAGCCGAACGCCTGATGCAACTCGCCGCCATGGCCGCTTGATGGAAGCCGTCTACTGGGTGCTGACTTGGGCGTGTCACCGCAAGTGCCGCCACTGTTACGACGATCGCTTCCGCCCCTATGTGCGCGAGGATTTGAAGCGCGTGGTGGGCGAGGGCGTGCGCGCCTATCGCGCGATCCTGAAGAACCTGCCCGACGACATGTCGTTCCGCGACCC
>CAZLRW010000249.1:0-3862 GCA_964561925.1 uncultured Flavobacteriaceae bacterium | reverse complement strand
TACATACGGGCCGCGCCGGACACGGTGCAAGGATCGGTCCGCCGGCCGGTGGGGAGGACCCTCGGGAAACCTCGGATTCCGGTTGTTCAGGCCCTCGCCGCGGCAGGTTCGTCGCTGAGCGGGTGTTTGAGGCGGGTGAGCATTTCCTTTGGGCACACCTGCCAGAAGCGGGTGCGTTCGAGATCCCATTGCTGGAGGATGCGCTTGGCGTGGCGGGACGTCGTCTCGGCCGCGTGTTCTTCGATGAGCGCGACCAGAAGGTTCTCCCAGTAGCGCGACTTCAAGCGGTCCCAGACGACGCTGTCGGGATTGACGCGCGCGGGGAAGTCGCCAGAAGGATCGCGCACGAACGCCATGCCGCCGGTCATGCCGGCCGCGAAGTTCTCGCCGACCGCGCCCAAGATCACCGCGATGCCGCCCGTCATGTACTCTACGCCGTTCGAGCCGCAGCCTTCGACGACGGTCAAAGCGCCCGAGTTGCGCACGGCGAAGCGTTCGCCCGCTTGGCCGGCTGCGAACAGTTTGCCCGAGGTCGCGCCGTAAAGAACCGTGTTGCCGATGATGACGTTCTGCTCGCTCTCGAGCGGGCTTGAGGCCATGGGCCTGACGACAATCGTCGCGCCGGAGAGACCCTTGCCGACATAGTCGTTCGCGTCGCCGAACACTTTCAGCTTCAGACCTTGAACGGCGAAGGCGCCCAGCGATTGACCGGCCGAGCCGCGCAAGTCGACTGAGATTTGGCCGGGGCTCAGACCGGTCATGCCGTACTTGCGCACGATGTGATGCGACGTACGGGTTCCGATCGCACGCATCGTGTTGCGGACGGTGTAGGTCAATTGCATCTTGTCGCCGTTTTCGAGCACGCGACGAGCGTCCTTCACGATCTCCTTGTCGAGCGTGTCGGGCACTTCGTTGCGGCCTTCGATCGTGCAATAGCGCGGGTTCGGGCCGGGGTCGGCCTGGACCAGCAGCGGGTTCAGGTCGAGATCGTCGAGATCGTGCGCGCCGCGGTTCACCTGGGTCAGCAGGTCGGTGCGGCCGATCACTTCCTTCAGCGAACGGAAGCCGAGCGCGGCGAGGATTTCGCGCACCTCCTCGGCGAGGAAGCTCATCAGGTTCACGACCTTTTCGGCGGTGCCGGTGAATTTCTTGCGCAGGTCGGGGTTTTGCGTGCAGACACCGACAGGGCACGTGTTCGAGTGGCACTGGCGCACCATGATGCAGCCCATGGCGACGAGTGCGGCCGTGCCGATGCCGTATTCCTCCGCGCCCATCATGGCAGCCATGACGATATCGCGGCCCGTGCGCAGACCGCCGTCGGTCCTGAGCACGATGCGGTGGCGCAGATTGTTCAGCGTGAGCAGCTGGTTCGCCTCGGTCAGGCCCATCTCCCAGGGCACGCCTGCGTACTTGATCGACGTGAGCGGCGAGGCGCCCGTGCCGCCGACATGACCCGAGATCAAGATGACGTCAGCCCTCGCCTTCGCGACACCGGCGGCGATCGTGCCGATGCCGGTCGAAGCGACGAGCTTCACGCAGACGCGCGCGGACGGGTTGATCTGCTTCAAGTCGTAGATCAGCTGCGCCAGGTCTTCGATCGAATAGATGTCGTGGTGCGGCGGCGGCGAGATCAGCGTCACGCCGGGCGTCGCGTGGCGGAACTTCGCGATCATTTCCGTCACTTTGAAGCCGGGCAGCTGGCCGCCCTCGCCCGGCTTTGCGCCTTGGGCGACTTTGATCTCGATCTCGCGGCACTGGTTCAGATACTCCGCCGTCACGCCGAAGCGGCCGGAGGCGATCTGCTTGATTGCGGAGTTCGCGTTGTCGCCGCTCGGCATCGGTTTGAAGCGCGCCGGGTCCTCGCCGCCCTCGCCCGAGTCCGACTTCGCATCGATGCGGTTCATGGCGATGTTGAGCGTGCCGTGCGCCTCGGGCGAGAGCGCGCCCAAGGACATGCCCGGCGTCACGAAACGCCTTCTGATCTCGGTGATCGATTCGACTTCCTCGATCGCGATCGGCGTGCGGCCGCGCGGGCGGAAGTCCATCAGGTGGCGCAAGCTCGTGGGCGGCGCTTCGCGGATCGTCTCCGAATAACGGCGGAAGAGCTGGTAGCTCTCCTGCGCGACCGCGCTTTGCAGCAGGTGGATCGTTTGCGCCGAGTGGGCGTGCGTCTCGCCGCCCTTGCGATAGCGGTAGAGGCCGCCCACAGGCAGCGCCGTTACGTCGCCGCTGAAGGCGCGCGCATGCTGGCGATAGGCGCGCTTCTGGATGCCGCCGAGACCGATGCCCGAGATGCGCGAGGGCATGCCGGGGAAGTACTCGGCCACCATCGAACGCGATAGGCCGACGGCTTCGAAATTGTAGGCGCCGCGGTAGGAGGAGATCACCGAGATGCCCATCTTCGAGATGATCTTGAGCAGCCCTGCGCTCACGCTGTCGAGGTAGCGCTTCACGCACTCGCCGAGGCCGCGCTTGCCGAACAGGCCGCGCGCGTGGCGCTCGGCGATGCACTCCTGCGCGAGATAGGCGTTCACGGTCGTCGCCCCCACGCCGATCAGGACCGCGAAATAGTGCGTGTCCATGCACTCGGCCGAGCGGACGTTCAGCGACGTGAACGTGCGCATGCGCGTCTTGACGAGATGCGAATGTACGGCGCCGGTCGCCAGGATCATCGGAATCGCAGCGACGCCCTCGCCCACGCGCTCGTCGGTCAGGATCAGGTGCGAATAGCCGGAGGCGACGGCGTCCTCGGCCTGCTTGCAGATGCGATCGAGCGCTTCCTTGACGGCGCCTTCCGCGGGACCGTGCTTGCCCACGTCGAACACGCAGTCGATCTCGTAGAAGCGGCCGACCAGGTGATCCTTCATCCGGATGTACATGCCGGTCGAGATCACGGGGCTTTCGAGCGTGAAGACTTCGGCTTGCGTCTTGTCTTGCGCCAGCACGTTGCCGAGGTTGCGGAAGCGTGTGCGCAGGCTCATCACGCGATCTTCGCGAAGCGAGTCGATCGGCGGGTTCGTGACCTGGCTGAAGTTCTGGCGGAAATAGTGCGAGAGCGGACGGTAGGTCTGCGACAGCACCGCGAGCGGCGCGTCGTCGCCCATGGAGCCCACGGGTTCTTTGCCGTCCTCGACCATCGGGTGGAGCACCATCTCGAGGTCTTCGAGCGAGATCGCGGCGGCGAGTTGGCGGCGGCGAAACTCCGCCTTGTCGTCGAACATCAGCGGTTCGGGGCCCGGACCGATGATGGGTTCGAGATCGACGATGTTCTTCGTCCACTCTTCGTAAGGGTGTTCGGCGGCGAGGTCGTCCTTGATCGCGCGATCGTCGAAGAATTGGCCGCGCGCGAGATCGACGCCGATCATCTGGCCGGGACCGACGCGGCCTTTGCGCGTGATCTTGTTCTCCGGGATCACGACCATGCCGGTTTCGGAACCGACGAACAGAAGCCCGTCGTTCGTGGTCGTAAAACGCAGGGGCCTAAGGCCGTTGCGGTCGAGACCTGCGATCACCCAGCGGCCGTCGGTGGCGGCGATCGCGGCGGGGCCGTCCCAGGGCTCCATGACCGCGTTCGAGTATTGGTACATCGCCTTGTGGGCGTCGGGGGTCGTGCCCTTCTTCGACCACGCCTCGGGGATGAGCAGCGTCTTGGCCATCGGGGCGGAGCGGCCGGCGCGGCAGAGCACTTCGAACACCGCGTCCATCGCGGCGGAGTCCGAGGAACCCGGCTGGATGATCGGCTTGATGTCTTCCTGGTACTCGCCGAACGCCTCGGAGGCCATGCGGATTTCATGGCTCTTCATCCAATTGACGTTGCCCTTCAGCGTGTTGATCTCGCCGTTGTGGGCCAGCATGCGGAACG
>CAZLRW010000248.1:0-3892 GCA_964561925.1 uncultured Flavobacteriaceae bacterium | reverse complement strand
GACGCTTGGCAAACCGTAACCCTGCGCGGCGAGCCCGGCCTCACGATTTCCATCCCGGCGGCCGCGGTGAACACGCCCGACGCGAAGGACCCGGACGATCTGATGTTCTTCGCTGTCAGCACGAAACTGCACGGCGCGCTGACCTGCTTGGCGCGACGCAACGGCTATCCGCAAGGCATGACGCGCGCCGACTTCGCGGCCGCTCTCGCCACGGAGCGCCGCGAGGCCTTCTGCGGACAGAGCCGGAGCACCGTCAGCGGCCTCAACATCGTCGGCTCGCAATCGTTCGAGCACGGCGGCTCTCAGGCCGCGGTCTGCACGGCGAGTTTCACCGACAGCGCGCGAGAACTGCCCGGCCAGGTCTCGAGCCAAATGATCGTCGCCGCGCCGGACCAAGCCTACTTTCTGACCTGCATCGTCGAGGACGAGGAGGTTGGGCTGGCCGGATACAGCTGGTCCGCGTTCTGGGGCGAGAAGGTGCGCCACATCCAAGCAAGCTTCCGCTTGGCCCCTTGAACGCCCCACCCTCACTCCAGAAAATACGTCACCGCCGAGCGCAGCTTGTCTTCCGGCACCTTGTGCGGGTCGTCGAAGTGCTGCTCCACGATGCGCCCGCGCGCGGTGAGTTTGCGCGCCGCCAGAAACGCGCCGATGCGCTCGTGCGTGGTCTTGATCGCCTCGTGCGCGCCGCGATGGGCGGCCTGCGCCGCCGCGCCGCCGGGCAGCCGCATGAGGACGATGTCGCCCGCGTCCGCCGGCGCCGCGGCGACGCCCTGAACCGGGATCGCCGCATCGACGATCCACGATCCGTCCGCCTGCTCGTACGCGTCCATCATCTCCATCGGCGAGCCCACGATCGCAATGCCGTGCCGCCGCGCGAACGCCCAGATGCGCTTGAACGTGCCGCTGATCAAATCGCGCGAGGCCGGCGTGTTGCGCACGGTTGTGAGCCGCACATAGAGAACCGCTTGCGGCGCCAGCGTGACGAGCGCGGGCTCGGGTGACAGCGTATCCTCCGTGACGCCGGGCGCCAGCATCTCGCCCGCCCGCGCCGGCCCCGCCGCCAACGCCACGGCGATCGCCGCGGCCGCCAAAGTTCTGATCATCGTCGACACTCCCCTGTTCGAATCGGCCGCGAACGCACGCGGGCCGTTCGTCAAGGACGAACGAGCTTTGCGGAAATCGACCGGCGGTTTCTCGACAAGCGGGACACGCGCGGGCCATAGTCGCCCCATGTCGATTTGGGGCTGGTTCGTTTTGGGCGCCGGAAGCTGGGCGCTCGCCGTCGTGCTGAAGGTTCTGGCCGACGTCATCGTTCAGCGCACGACGACGGTTGCGCTGCGCGACGGCGTGGCGGCGGCGCTGTCCGGCGTGTGGTCGTCGATCTGCGAACTGGGTCTCGCGGCACTCGCGTTCTGGTATTGGGGCGCGACGTTCACCGACGCGCTCGTCATGGCGACGGGGGCGGCAACTGCCGAGTTCCTGATCCTGCTGCCGGCCGCGTTCTCCGCGAATTGGGGCCAGGCGAAACGCCAGACGAAGGCCAAGGTCAAGGCCGATTGGCGCTCGTTCCTGGCCGAACGCGCGGTCGCCTTCGCAAGCCACCTGGCCAGCCGCGGCCTCGTCTGGCTCGGCATCGGCGGCGCGGCCGGGTTCAAGGCCGTGGCTGCGGCCTTCGGCCTCTTCGCGATCACCGAGGGCATCCAGGCCTACGGCCAGGCGAAGGAGTGGGACTGGCTGAACCCGCGCGTGCTGTTCGGCTTCCTCACGATGCAGGGCGTGTTCATCGCGATCACGATCGCGCTTTTGGTCGTGTGGTGGGCCTAAATCCGCGGCCATTCGCTAACAGAGCATTAACGCCTTGGCCCTAGCCTCCCGCGCCGGAGCATGAAGGAAACGGCGCAATGGAAATGGACCGCCAGACGCTGATGGTGCTGTTCGGCGCGATCGTCGCCATGACGCTGTTCGGCAGCTTCTATCTCGCCGCGCCGGAGAAGCGGCGCGAGGCCCGCCCCGTCTACGCCGAAGACGACATCCGCAGCAAAATCCAAAAGGAAGAAGCGAAGAAAAAGGCGGTCAAGGCGCCCCCGGCCCCGATGACTTCGAAGAGCCGCGCCGAGGTGTCCGAGGACGACGAGGCGATCGAAGAGCCCACGCTCGAAGACGGCATCGCCCACGAAGAGCCGCCGCTCGAATAACGCCTCGCGCCGGCCGTCCGTTGGGCCTACACTGTCCCCGTTCGCAAGGGGAGAGATGAACCCATGCCGATGACCGTGCGCCGTATGCGCTTCCCCTACCCTGAAGGCTTGAAGGCCTGGTGGAACCCGGCGCGGCCTGAGTTCAGCCACGTCGTCAACGCCGCCTCGCTCGGCATGCCCTATCTCGAGCCCTACCTGATCGAAACGATGCGCAAGGCGAAGGAGCGCATCACCGATCCCCAACTGTTGAAAGACGTCGACCTCTACATCGGCCAGGAATCCACCCACTTTCGCCAGCATCAACAGTGGAACAAACGCCTCGCCGAACAGGGCTACACCTCGGTGCCGAAGATGGAGGCGATCCTCAAGGCCGACTACGAGGCCTTCGCCCGCACCCGTTCCTTCACGTTCAACGTCGCCTATGCCGAAGGCTTCGAGGCGATGGCGCTGACCATCGGCCACATGCTGGTCGAAGAGCGCGAGCATCTCTTCGCCGGCGCCGACCCCGCGGTCTCATCGCTGATCCTCTGGCACTTCGTCGAAGAGATCGAGCACAAGACGGTCACCTACGACGTGTTCAAGGCGCTCGACGGGCGCTACGCGTGGCGTATCTACGGCATGTTCTACGCGATGATCCACATCATGGCCCGCACGCGCCAAGGCTACCGCCTGATGCTGATCGAAGACGGCCGCTGGTTCACGCTCGCCTCGCGCCTCGCGCTCTACAAACTTCTCATCCGCATCTTCGCCCGCCTGACCCCGCGCCTGCTGCGCATCCTGAAGCCCAGCTACGACCCGCGCGAAGTCCCCGACCCGGAATGGGTGAAGGACTGGTGGCGCCAGCACGCCGACGGCCGCGAAAACCTCGGCGCGCTTGACGTCGCGCAACTGACCGCACCCGCCCCGATCCCCCGCCCCGCTTGAGGCAAGCACCATGTCCCCGACGATCGCGATGCCGGAACGCCGCCGCGCGCTTCTGTTCCTGAACGGCATCGGCCTGTTCTGCTTCGCGGTCTTCGTCGGTTGGCACTGGTTCTTCGCGCTGCTGGGTCAAATCGTGCTCTGGCCCGTGATCCCGCCGATCGACGTGCAGCTGCCCGACGATCACCGCGCCTGGCGCATGGTCCACATGGAAGCGATCACCCAAGGCCTGCTGCTGATGGCGCTGGGCCTCGGCGGCCGCTTCCTCCACTTGAGCGCGCTCCAGCACCGCATCTTCTTCTGGAGCGCCCTGATCACGACCTGGCTCTTCACGATCCCAACCTACTTCCACGCGATGCTGGGCACCCGCGGCCTCGCGATGGGCGGCGGCCCGTTCAAGCCGGGCCTCGCCAACGACATCCTCTACCTCATCGGCTGGCCCCCGGTGATCGCCGTGCACGTGATGCTGGCCCTCGCCGTCATCGGCCTCTGGCGCTACGTGAAGACGCTGCCGCGCGAGTAGTCTCATCTTCCTGAGACCGCAGGCATCTGGCCCGCCCTTGCCCGAATTTCGACGTCGGTCCCAGGAACGAACTCGTATCGACCCGTCGCGCGCACGCCCCTATATTCCCACCCATGCCGCCCACCCGTCCCAAATCCGGCCTCGCCGAAGCGCCGGCCGCCATGTTCGTGCCGCACAAGCCTGCGCGTCCGGAGAAATCCGAGGGCGGCAAGCGCTTCAAGGTCGTCTCCGACATGACGCCGAAGGGCGA
>CAZLRW010000247.1:0-3893 GCA_964561925.1 uncultured Flavobacteriaceae bacterium | reverse complement strand
ACATCGCCCGTCTTGCCGCAAACGCTGCCGCCAGCGTCCCCTCGTCGAGGTAGTCGAGCTCGCCGCCGACCGGAACACCGTGCGCCAATCGGGTCACCGCCACGCCGAGGGGCGCGATCAGATCGGTCACGTAGTGCGCCGTCGTTTGCCCCTCGACGGTGGCGTTGAGGCCCAGCACCACCTCACGCACGCCGCCCGCCTTCACCCGTTCGACGAGGGCGCCGATCGAAAGCTGATCGGGCCCACGACCGTCGAGCGCCGAGAGCGTGCCGCCGAGCACGTGATAGCGCCCGCGAAACACGCCCGCGCGTTCGAGCGCCCAAAGGTCGGCCACGTCCTCGACGACGCAGATGAGCCCGGCGTCGCGCTTCGCATCCGTGCAGACAGCGCACAGCTCGGCGGAATCGAGATTGCCACAAACCGAGCACGACTTGATCGTGCGCCCCGCCTCTTCGAGCGCGGCGGTCAGCGGCTGCAGCAAGGTCTCCTTCTTCTTGATCAGCACGAGCGCCGCGCGCCGTGCCGACCGCGGCCCCAAGCCGGGCAGCCGCGCAAGCAATTGCACCAGACGTTCGATCTCGGGCCCTGAAAGCGGCGCGGCCACGTCAGAACTTCAACCCCGGCGGCAGCGGCAGACCGCCCGTCACCTTCGCCATCTCGTCGCCCATCTTCGCGTCGACCTTCGTGCGCGCGTCGTTGATTGCGGCGACCAAGAGGTCCTCGAGCATGCCCGCATCCTTCGGATCGATCAGCGAAGGGTCGATGCGCACCGCCTTCGCCATGCCCTTGCCGTTGATCGTGACCCTCACCATGCCGCCGCCGGATTGCCCTTCGGCCTCGATCTGGTTGACGCGCTCTTGCGCTTCCTGAAAACGCGCTTGCAACTGCTGCGCCTGCTTCATCAAGTCGCCGATGTTCTTCATGACCCCTCGCTGGTCTCGCTGTCGGTTTCGCTCGCGAATTCGTCGCGGTCGCGCACGGTCACGATGCGCGCGCCCGGAAAGGCCGCCATCGCCGCTTTGAGCAGCGGGTCCTGCGCCGCAGATGCGCGCCGTGCCTGATCCGCGGCGGCCTCCTGTTCGGCGAGCGTCGCCTCGCCTTCGGCGCTCGACACCGAAACGACCCAGCGTTCGCCGGTCCATTTCGCGAGGCGGTCGGAAAGCTCGCCGGGCAACGCGGGCGGCGCCTTCGGATTGACGCGCATCTCGATCCGCCCGCGCTCGAACCTCACGAGATGCACCCAATTCTCGAGCGCGTGCACGAGCCGCGCTTCGCGCGCCTCACGCGCCAAGGCGACGACGGCGCGGAAGTCGGCGGCGCTCGCACGCGGCCCAGCGGACACCGGCGCCGCGGCAGGTGCCGGCGCAGGCGCACTCACCGCAGCAGCCGGTTCGCCGCGCGCACTCATACGCAGCGGCGGCGGCGCGGGAGGTGGAGCCGAACCCTGAACGCCACGTGGCGCAGACGGCGCGGCGGACGCCGAACCCGCACTCCGCACGAGCTGATCCGTCGGCGGTAATTCGGCCGCATAACCGATGCGGATCAACGCCATCTCCGTCGCAGCCGCCGCATCCGGCGCGGTCTGCACTTCGGTCAGCGCCTTCAACAGCAGCTGCCACGTGCGCGCCAACTGCGGCACGGTCAGTTTGCCCGCGATCTCGGACAGACGCTTCGCATCCTCAGCTGCCGTGCCGCCCGCACCCTGCACGACCTTCGCGCGCGTCGCCTCATGGCAGATCTGCGTCAGATCCTGCAGTACCGCGAGTGGATCGGCGCCGGAATCATACTGCGCGCGAAACTCGCCGAGCGCCTCGGCGATCTGCCCGCGCATCAGCTTCTCGAAAAGCTCGAGCCCGCGCCCACGGTCGGCGAGCCCCAGCATCGCGCGAACCGGTTCCTCCTCGATCTTCGCCCCGCCCGCATGCGCGAACGCCTGATCGAGCAGCGACAACGCATCGCGCGCCGAACCTTCCGCCGCCCGCGCGATCAAGCGCAGCGCTGCATCGGAGGCCGGCTGTTTTTCCTTCTCGCACACGAACGCGAGATGCGCAGCCAACTCGTCCAGCGTCACCCGCTTCAGATCGAAGCGTTGGCAGCGCGACAGCACCGTGATCGGCACCTTGCGGATTTCGGTCGTGGCAAAAATGAACTTCACATGCGGCGGCGGCTCTTCCAGCGTCTTGAGCAGCCCGTTGAACGCCGCCTTCGACAGCATGTGCACTTCGTCGATGATATAGACCTTGAAGCGCGCCTCCGCCGGCGCGTAGCGCACGCCCTCGACGATCTCGCGGATGTCGTCGATGCCGGTGCGCGAGGCGGCGTCCATTTCATAAACGTCGACGTGCCGCGACTCGGCGATCGAACGGCACGGCTCGCACACGCCGCACGGCGCGATCGTGGGCTCGCTTCGTTTGCCGTCCGCGCCGATGCAGTTCAACGCCTTGGCGACGATGCGCGCCGTCGTCGTCTTGCCGACGCCCCGCACGCCCGTCAGCATGAAGGCATGCGCGACGCGCCCGCTCGCGAACGCGTTGCCGAGCGTGCGCACCATCGCCGACTGGCCGATGAACGCGTCCTCGAAGTTCTGCGGCCGGTACTTCCGCGCGAGCACGCGATAGGCCCCGTCGCCCTTCGCCGCGCCGCCCGTCAATCCGAGCCCCGGTTCGTCCGCACCCGCGTCCGACCCCTTGTCCTTCTTCGCCATCGAGAAATCCCACGCGTGGGCTCGCCACGCCGAAGCTCCCGCGCAAAGCGGGAGCGAAGGCGGGAGGCTGGTGAACGACCCGAGCCGAAACTCGTTACGGCTGCTTCCTTCCGGACCTGACCGGGTTGGCGAGGGACTCGCCCGCCGCCAACCTCCCGGCAAAACTATAGCAGGCGGCACGCCCCCGGATGCAAGCGGTCAGACGTTGCGGGGCCAAGGCCGCCCGTGCAATCTGCGCCGCGCAAACGCTGTGGAAAACGACCGGCAAGCGGGGAACGATGAGCTTGGTTCTGCCCAAAAACCCCAACGTCTTCGCCAACTCGCCATTGGACCGTGCCGCGCATTTTCGCGCGAACCCGGATTGGCTGGCCGAGGCGCTGGCGGGCAAGCGCACGCTGTTCATCCCGCTTTGGAAACTGATGCCGTTCCTGATCAAGAGCCGCGAGGGCAAGCGCGAGGCGGGCTGGATCACGACCGAACTTGCGATCCCGCTGATGCGCCCGGGTGCGACGACCGTGTTCCTGGGCGTCCATCGCGACATGCCGCATTTCGCAATCGACGTGTCCAGCATGCCGGACCCCAGCGCGGACGGCGCGCTCGCAGGTCTCGGCGCCTTCGCCGATCTGCGCACGGTCGCGGAAGAGATCGATCCGGGCGATGCCGCGATCCTGGCGCAGGCGAAGTCGCTGATCGATTGGCACCAGCGTCATGGCTTCTGCGCGAATTGCGGCGGCCCGACGACGCTCGCCGACGCAGGCTACAAGCGCTATTGCGAGGCCTGCAACACGGAACACTTCCCGCGCACGGATCCGGTGGTGATCATGCTGGCGCTGCACGGCGACAGTTGCCTCTTGGGCCGCCAAGCGAAGTGGCCGGACGGATTCTATTCCGCGCTCGCGGGCTTCGTCGAACCGGGCGAGACGATCGAAGAGGCGGTCGCGCGCGAACTGACCGAAGAGGCGGGCATCAAGATCGGCGACGTGCTGTTCCACTCGACGCAGCCTTGGCCCTATCCCTCCTCGCTGATGATCGGCTGCTACGCGCGCGCGACGACGACGGAGGTCACGATCGACACGACCGAACTCTCCGACGCCCGCTGGTTCACGCGCGCGGAAGTGAGGGATTCCCTCGAACGGCGCAACCCGTCGCTCCGCATGCCCCCCGCCCTCGCAATAGCTCACCAGCTGGT
>CAZLRW010000246.1:1657-3897 GCA_964561925.1 uncultured Flavobacteriaceae bacterium | reverse complement strand
ACTCGCGCGAACTGTGGCGCCGCGCCTATGCGAACAACAAAGTCGCCGAGGCGGTCGCGATCCCCGCACTCGGCGCCATGTTGACGGTGCGCAACGAGATCGCGCGCATCCCGGATTGGCCGGGCGGCTGGGGCGTTTTCGCCCGGCTGGCGACGCTCGCCGCGATTCCGGTCGCCTCGTGGTTCGGCGGTCAGTTCGCGGCGCAGCTCATGGCCACGTTTACGCCCTGACCGCCGAGGATACGCGCTACTTCAAGAGACCCTCGGCCTTCAGCGCCTCTTGCACCTTCGGCCGCGCCGCGACACGCGCTTGGAACGCGCGCAGGTTCGGATAGTCCTTCAGATCGAACTGCACGAAATTCGCCCAGTTCGTAACGGTGAAGAGATAACCGTCCGCGACCGTGAACTGCGATCCGGTCAGGTAGTCCTTGCCTTCGAGCTTCTCGTCCACATAGGCGAAGCGCTTCGCGAGATAGCCGCGCACCGTCGTCTTCGTCTCCTCCGGCGTCGCCGGATTGAACAGCGGCGAGAAGTTCTTGTGGATCTCCGTCCCGATATACGTGAGCCACTCCTGCAGCTTGTAACGCTCCGCCGTCCCGTTCGCCGGCGCAAGGTGCGCACCCGGCTTCTGATCGGCGATCCACTGCACGATCGCGGGCCCTTCGGTCAGCAGATAGCCATCGTCGAGCTTCAACGCCGGCACGTAACCCTTCGGGTTGATCTTCGCGTAGTCCTCGCCCGACTTCGTCTTCTTCTCCTTCAAGTTCACCTGCTCGAGGTCGAACGAAAGCCCCGCCTCGCGCAACGCAATGTGCGGCGACAGCGAGCAGGCGCCGGGGGAGTAGTACAGCTTCGGCATGGGAAATCCTCTGTGTGGACGGATTGGGGCGACCGGGGGCGAGCGCCACGATCGCCGATCCCGGCCATATAGGCGTTCGATTACCAATTGTAACTACATGATTGATTGTTACCTCGATTTTCGAGTATCCCCACGGTAACCTCGTGAGGACGACGCATGGCGCTCAAGTTGCGCAAGAACCACTCGCCGCCTGAACCACAGTGCCCGATCCGTGCCTGCATGAAGTTCTTGGGCGGCGCCTGGACGCCGAACATCATCTGGTATCTCGTCGGCGGCCCGCGCCGTTTCAGCGAACTGCGCGCCGACATTCCGGCGATCTCCGCGAAAGTGCTGAGCGCGCGGCTGAAAGAACTGGAAGCGATCGGCATCGTCGACCGCACCGTGCAGCCGACGTCGCCGCCCTCGGTCGAATACGAACTCACCGACCTCGGACGCGAACTCGTGCCTGCGATCAAAGCGATCGCCTCCGTGGGCCGTCGATTGAAGAACGCCGCCTAAAGCGCGGCGAGCAGCAGCGTGACGCCGCCGACGATAAGCGCCATGCCCGCGATCTCGCGCGCCGTGACCGCCTGCCCGAACAGGCGTCGCGAAACGGCTTGGGCGAACAACACTTCGACAAGACCGAGTGTGCGAACGTTGGCGGCCGACGTGAGCGAGAAACCCAAAAACCAGAACTGCGAGGCGAACGCGCCCATGAAGCCCGCGAACAGCGATTGCCGCCACAGGGCCGCGCTCCTCACAAGGCTCACGCGGTCGAACGCGGCCATCCAAAGCCCGAGCATCAAGGTCTGTAGCCCGAGCGACCAGCACAGCGTCGTCGTCGCGCGGAGGAAGTAGACGCCGTCGTCGAGCGCCAGGATCCCGCCCCGAAACCCAACCGCCGCAATCGCATAGAAGCCGCCCGCCGCCACGCCGAACAGGGCAGGGCGTAGACTGTCAGCGTTCCATCTCTCGCCGGGCTTCGCCGCGATCAGGAACACACCGGCGGTCGCAACCACGATCGCCAACGCGCTCATCCACGTCAGCGTCTCGCCGAGGATCAAAAGCCCGAACACCGCAACAAGCACCGGCTCGGCCTTCACGAACGCGGTGGCGACCGAGAACGAACGCTCGCGCATCGCCGCAAGCTGCAGCGCCATGCCGACGAACTGCGCGAGCGCGCCCATCGCCGTGAAGCCCAGGAACGCCGCGTTGGGCGAGGGCGGTGCCGACTGCGCCGCGATCATCACGACGGCGAGAAACACGAGCGCGAACGGAAACCCATAGAGGAACCGCACCTGCGTCGCCCCGATAGTGCCCAGCGTCGCCGTCAGACTGCTCTGCATCGCGTTGCGCGCGGTTTGCGCCGCCGCCGCGATCAAAGTTGCGATGATCCAGAGCAA
>CAZLRW010000246.1:0-1557 GCA_964561925.1 uncultured Flavobacteriaceae bacterium | reverse complement strand
TCCTTCGCGTGCCAGTGCCGTTGGCTCGACCAGACCCCGGGTTTCAGGCGTGTCAAATTCACACCGAACTGCGTCAAACCCGCGACGACGCCAAGCTGCCGGTTCTCACGCAGCTTGCATGGTTCGTCGTAAGGCGCGGGATAGCGCGTTCCCATGACCAGCGGCGCATTCGCGATGTCGATCTTGCGCATCAATCCTCTCCAAATGTGATCGCCGAACTTTGCCACGCCGCCCGGCCGGCGTGCTACATCAGCGCCCTCGAAACCGCCGAAAGGAAGATTGATTATGTCGTTCAACATCTATCAGGCGAGCGTGCCCGCCTTTCTGCAGACCCTGGGCGCGCTCTCCGGCATTCTGACGAAGGCTGCGGCCTTCGCCGAGACGAAGAAGATCGACCCGTCCGTGCTCGTAAACGCGCGCCTCGCCCCCGACATGTTCGCGCTCGCCCGTCAAATCCAGATCGCGACCGACCATGCGAAGGGCGCCGGCGCCCGGCTTGCCGGCGTCGACGTGCCGAGCTACGCCGACACCGAGACGACGTTCGCTGACCTGCAGGCGCGCATCACGAAGACGGCCGATTTCCTCAAGAGCCTGAAGCCCGCCCAATTCGAAGGCGCCGACGCGCGCGAACTCACGCTGAAGGTCGGCGGCCAGGAAATGAAGTTCAAAGGCGCGACGTATCTCTCGCACTTCGCCTTCCCGAACTTCTACTTCCACGCCACGACCGCCTACGCCATCCTCCGCCACAACGGCGTCGACGTCGGCAAACGCGACTTCATCGGCTCGGTTTAACGATGACGTGCCGCCGAGGGCGGGTTGCTCTCGGCGGCAAACACTGCGATCGACCCTGGAATGCCGCGCGGTTGTGGGGTAGGCTGCGCGCGCAATGTTCACGCGTATCACGATTGATCCAAATGTCTGCACCGGCAAGCCCTGTATCCGTGGCTTACGATTCCCGGTGGCGCGGTTGCTTGGCCTTCTGGCAGCCGGCGAGACGCGCGAAGCGATCCTGAAGGCGTATCCCTATCTTGAATCCGCCGACATCGATGAGGCGTTGCGTTACGCCGCGCATCTGGCGGAGGACGAGACCATCGAGTTGACGCCGGCTGAGCCTGCGGAGTGAAGTTCCTCGTCGACATGCCGCTGTCGCCCACGTTGGCAACGTGGCTCCGCGACAAGGGATTTGATGCGGTCCACGCGAACGATTTCGGTTTGGATCAGGCACCTGACGCTGAGGTCATCGCGCGCGCCAAGCACGAAGATCGAACGATCATTACGGCCGACCTCGACTATCCACGCCTGCTGGCCTCGGCGCAATCGATTGAACCCAGCGTCATCTTGTTTCGCGATGGCGAATGGAGCGAGGCTGAAGTCAGAACACGACTGAACGACATTCTGGCTGGTCTGACGTCGGAAGACATCGCTCGCAGCATTCTGGTGGTCGAGCGGACGCGACTCCGCAGGCGGCGCTTACCGCTCAAACGGTAGCGACACTCAGACGGCCAGCCGCCAAGCGTCCCCGTCCTTCACCACCCGCCCCGCCGTCGGCGTCGCGAA
>CAZLRW010000245.1:0-3920 GCA_964561925.1 uncultured Flavobacteriaceae bacterium | reverse complement strand
CAGTTTATGTTCTGCGCGGGGTCTTTGATATCGCAAGTTTTGCAGTGAACGCAGTTCTGGGCGTTGATCACAAAACGCGGATTTCCGCCACCGGCGTCGCGAACCACTTCGTAAACGCCTGCCGGGCAGTAACGTTGAGCGGGCTCGTCGTACTCCGGCAAGTTGCGGGAAATCGGGATCGATGCGTCCTTCAACGTCAGGTGGACCGGTTGGTCCTCCTCGTGGTTCGTGTTCGAGAGGAAGACGGATGAGAGCTTGTCGAAGGAGACCACGCCGTCCGGCTTCGGGTAGGCGATCGGCTTGAACCCGCTCGCCGGCTTCAGCGAGGCGGCGTCGGTCTTGCCGTGTTTCAGGGTGAAGGGGCTCGTGCCGAAGATCTGGTTGAGCCACATGTCGATCCCGCCGAAGCCGACGCCCAGGACCGTGCCGAAACGACTCCAGAACGGCTTCACGTTGCGGACGCGCTTCAGGTCTTTGTGGACGTGGCTTGCCTCGTACTTCGATGTGTAGGCGGTGAGTTCGTCATGCGCGCGGCCGGCCGCGACGGCCTCGAACGCCGCTTCGGCGGCGAGCATGCCCGTCTTCATCGCGTTGTGGCTGCCTTTGATGCGCGGGACGTTGACGAACCCCGCGGAGCAGCCGATCAGCGCGCCGCCGGGGAACGTGAGCTTCGGCACCGATTGGAAGCCGCCTTCGGTGATCGCGCGCGCGCCGTAGCCGATGCGCTTTCCGCCTTCGAGGAACGGGCGGATCGCCGGGTGCGTCTTGAAGCGCTGGAACTCGTCGAACGGCGAGATGTAAGGGTTCGCATAGTTCAGGTGCACGACGAAGCCGATGGAGACGAAATCTTCGCCCCAGTGGTACATGAACGAGCCGCCGCCCGTGCTGTTCGACAGCGGCCAGCCCATCGTGTGCACGACGAGGCCGCGCTTGTGCTTGTCCTTCGGCAGCTGCCAGAGTTCCTTGAGGCCGATGCCGAATTTTTGGGGCTCCCTGCCCTCCTGCAGTTTGAATCGAGCGAGCAGCTGCTTGGCAAGCGAACCGCGAACGCCTTCGGCGATCAGCGTGTACTTGCCGTGCAGTTCCATGCCGCGGGTGAAGCCCGATTTCGGCTTGCCGTCGCGGCCGATGCCCATGTCGCCGGTCGCGACACCTTTGACCGCGCCCTTTTCGTCATAGAGCACTTCGGCGGCGGCGAATCCGGGATAGATTTCCACGCCGAGGTCTTCGGCTTGTTTCCCGAGCCAGCGGCAGAGGTTGCCGAGGCTTGCGATGTAGTTGCCGTGGTTCCCCATCAACGGCGGCATGAGGATGTTCGGCACCCGCAGAGAGCCCGACGGTCCCAAATAGAGAAAGCGGTCGTCGGTGACGGGCGTGTCGAGCGGCGCGCCCTTCGCCTTCCAATCGGGGATGAGTTCGTTGATTGCGATCGGGTCGATCACGGCGCCGGAGAGAATGTGGGCGCCAACTTCGGAGCCCTTCTCCAGCACGCAGACTGTGATCTCCTTGCCCGCCTCGGCCGCGCACTGCTTCAGGCGGATCGCGGCGGACAGGCCCGCGGGCCCCGCGCCCACGATGACGACGTCGTATTCCATGGCTTCGCGAGGCGTGGCGTCGGTCATCGGGCCGTCTCTTGTCCTTGAGATTGTTCGCGGGGGCGCCGGGTCAAGGCGGGTTACGGTGTCCCGGTGCTTGCTGTATAGCCAAGTTAGGGGCCGCAACCGGCCATGGTCAACGCAGGACGATGTCGAATCCCACGCTCGATCCGAACGAAGCGCGCGCGCTTCTGAAGTGGCTCGTCGACGCCGGCGCCGACGAAGCGCTGGCCGACGCGCCCGTGGATCGCTTTGCCGTAGCGGTAGAGCCGGTGGCTTCCGTTGCCGTTGCCGTTCCCGTCCGTGCGGCGCAACAAGCTCCCGCGAAGGCGCCCGTGGCCTTGGCGCCGCGCGCGGTCCAAGCCGCGGCTGCGCCATCGCCCGCCGCGGCGCGAAGTGCACGCGACATCGCGACCGCGTGCATGTCGCTGGACGACCTCAAGGCTGCGGTCGAAGCGTTCGACGGCTGCCAGTTGAAGGTCACGGCGAAGAACACCGTGTTCGCCGACGGGCATCCGGATGCGGCCGTGATGCTGATCGGCGAAGCGCCGGGACGCGATGAAGACTTGGAAGGTTTGCCGTTCGTCGGGCGGAGCGGGCAATTGCTCGACCGCATGCTGAGCGCGATCGGGCTCGACCGCGCGTCCAGCGCCTACATCACAAACGTGATCTTCTGGCGGCCGCCCGGCAACCGGCCGCCGACACCGGAGGAAGCGGCGATCTGCGCGCCGTTCCTGCTGCGCCATATCGAACTCAAGAGGCCGAAGGTGCTGGTGCTGCTCGGCGGCACGCCGGTCAAGCACGTGCTTGGGATCGAAGAGGGAATCACGCGCACACGTGGACGGTGGGGACGGTATGTGGTGAACGGTGCGGAGGTCCCTGCGCTTCCCACGTTTCATCCGGCCTATTTGCTGCGGCAACCCGCCGCGAAAAAGCAGGTCTGGCAGGACCTACTCAATCTAAAGCTGAAACTGCGCGAGCTTAACGCCGTCTAGGCAGCTTGTTTGCGACGGGCTCGCTCACTAAACAGGGACACATCGGTTCCCCTCAGCCGGAGCACGGCATGATTTCCCGCGTGTTGCGCGTCTTCGCCGTCGCCGTGTCGCTCGCGTTGATTCTTGCGTCCGACATGAGCATGGCCGCGCCGTCGTCGTTCGTGCGCGTGCTGAGCGACGACGACGTCGCGACCTACAAAAAGCTGTTCGCGGCGACCGCGGCGGGGCGCAAGGACGAAGCGGCGGCACTGGCGGCGGCGGTGAAGGACCGTTCGCTGATGGGGCATGTCGCGGCGAAAGGGTTCTTGAGCCCGAGCACGATCGCCTCGTTCGACGAATTGAAAGCCTGGCTCAAGAAGCACGACGACTATCCGGAGGCTGCGCGCATCTATGCACTTGCCGTGCGCAAGGAGCCTGCGCGCGCGAAGGAGCTTGAGGACCCGGACCGGCGGATCATCCGCGGCAACTCCGACGAATCGGATGCTGTGCCCGACTATTCCAGCGCCGAGGCCGAAAGCGCCGCGCGCAAAATCCGCGCGCTGCTCAAGGCGGGCAGCGTCAAATCGGCGACGTCCTATCTCGAAGGCGCTGAGCTGCGGGGCAAACTCTCGAAGGCCGATTACGGGCGGCTCGCGCATCAGGTGGCGGCGGGCCAGTACTATCTCGGCGACTCGCGCACGGCGCTGGCGCTTGCCGACAACGTCGCGGCGCAAGTGCGCGACGAGGTGCCCGAAGCCGACTGGATTGCGGGGATCGCGGCGTTCCGGCTGGAGAAGTACGACGTCGCGGCCAAGCATTTCGCTGCGATGGCTGAGAACAATGCGGCGACGTCGTGGGTCCGGTCGGCGGCCGCGTTCTGGGCGGCGCGCTCGTTCCTGATCGTCAAGCAGCCGGAGAAGGTCTCGCGGATGCTCGAGATCGCGGCGTCGAAACCGCGGACGTTCTACGGTTTGATCGCATTGCGCCTCTTGGGCCGCGAGCCGCCGTTCACGTGGAGCGAGCCCAAGCTCGAGAAGGCGGGGCTCCAACGTTTGCTCAAGCTCGGCGGCGTGGGCCGGGCGATCGGGCTTTATCAGATCGGCGAACTTGAGGCCGCGGAAGGCGCGCTCGCGCGCACGCACGGGCGGCTCAACCCCGAACTCGACCGGCCCTTCATCGCGCTTGCCCACGAGATGGGCTTTGCGAACGTGCAACTCGTCGCGGCGCACGCGGCGAAGGACGCGGATTTGAAGGCGGCCGCCTATCCCGTCATGCGGGTCAAGCCCAGCGACGGGTGGCATGTGGACCCCGCGCTCGTCCACGCGATCGTGCGGCAAGAGAGCAAGTTCGA
>CAZLRW010000244.1:0-4023 GCA_964561925.1 uncultured Flavobacteriaceae bacterium | reverse complement strand
GAGCAAGAGGAATTGGAGAGCCACAAGCTCGACCGGCGCATCGTGATGGAAGAGCACTGGGTGCGCTATGGCGTGACGGCGCGCCGCAAGCGCAACGTGGGGCGCATGGCGCGGCTCGCCGATATGCGCCGGCAGCGGCGTGAAGCGCGGCGCGCGACCGGCGCCGTGAAGCTCGCGGCCAGCGAGGGCGAGACGTCGGGCGCGGTGGTGATCGAAGCCAAGGACATCTCGAAGTCGTTCGGCGATCTTGCCGTCGTGCGCGACATGTCGATCCGCATCATGCGCGGCGATCGCGTCGGCGTGGTGGGCCCGAACGGCGCGGGCAAGACGACGCTGATCAAGCTGCTGACCGGGCGCGTGGCGCCGGATGCGGGGACGGTGAAGCTCGGCGCGAATCTGCAGATGCACTTTCTCGACCAGCGGCGCGACGTGCTCGCGCCCGAGGTGAGCGTGAAGGACTTTCTCACCGGCGGGCACAGCGAGACGGTGAGCGTCGGCGGCGCGGTGCGCCACTACGCTTCGTACATGAAGGATTTTCTGTTCACGCCCGAGCAGGCGCGCACACCGGTGCGCGTGCTTTCGGGCGGCGAGCGCGGGCGGCTGGTTTTGGCGAAAGCGCTGGCGCAGCCGTCGAATCTGCTGGTGCTCGACGAGCCGACGAACGATCTCGATCTCGAAACGCTCGATCTGCTGCAAGAGATGCTCGCGGACTATGCGGGGACGGTGATCGTCGTCAGTCACGACCGCGACTTTCTCGACCGGGTTGCAACGTCGGTGCTGATGGCGGAAGGCGGCGGCAGGTTCGTCGAGTACGCGGGAGGGTACTCGGATATGGTCGCGCAGCGCGGCGCAGGCGTGAGCGCGAGGCCGCGAGAGGCCGCGAAACCCGCGAGGGCGGCGCCGACGGCCCGCACAGCGCCGTCGGCCGAGCGGCGCAAGCTCAGCTTCAAGGACAAGCATGCGCTGGAGACGTTGCCGGCGCGGATGACGGCGCTGGAGCGCGAGATCCACGGCTTGCGGGAGAAGCTTGCGGACGACGGCTTCTATGCGCGCGATCCGACCGCGTTTGCGGCGGCGGCGACGAAACTCGCCGCGCTGCAAGCGGAACTCGCCGCGAGCGAAGAGCGTTGGCTCGAGCTCGAAATCTTGCGCGAAGAGATCGAGGGCTAGCGGTCCGCCATCGCCTGCTTTGTCGTCGCGGGAACCGATGCCTCGCGACCTTCGAAGGCCGCGCGCATGTAGGTTACGATCTGCCAGATTTGATACTCTTTCAGAACGCCCTTGTATGCCGGCATGTTCGAGCCGAACTGAGCGCCGCCTTCCGCGATCGTCCAATAGATGAAGTCGTCGCCGATCTGCGGCGTGCCCAGCGACCAGGCGAGATCGGCCGGCCGCGGCCTAAGCCCACCGCCTGCCGCACCGTCGCCGAAACCCATCAGGCCATGACAGGACGAGCAGTGATAGTTGTAGAGATCCGCACCCTTGATGACGAGCGGTACGGTGGGCTTTTCGTTCGGGTTCGTCTTGCCGCGATACGCCGGCGGCAGGCCCTGCCGCATGTAGTACTGGAAACGCGCGGGATTTTTCACCGTTGTCGGCTCCGCTTGCGGTCCCGCCGAGGGCTGCGGCTCTGCTGCAGCTACGCCCGCGCTCAACCCCAAGCCCATCGCCAATGCGGCGGCCTGCATCACCTTGAGACGTGTCATTTGTCCAGCCCCTCACGTTCGTTCAGAGCCAGGCTGCGAGCTTGACTTCTCGCGCGAGGACGGAGCTGGACCCCTCCGCATCGCAGCCTTGGCAATGCGGACGTTATCGCCCGCGCGGCCGTCCGGTCAAGCACCAGCGTCACCCGCCCTTGGCGTAGTCGACATAGATCGGCGAAGACCACGCGCGGGGTTCGGCGGGAGCGGTGCACTCATCGGCGCCCGAGCGATAGTCGCCGTAGCAGATGTTGACCTTGATGCACTTACCCGACGCGTCGCGCTCGCATTTCAGCGGGTCGGCGTTGATCATCGGTTCGGCTTCCTGGATCGCCTTCACGTAGTAGAGCGCGTCGCGCTTGTCCGTCGCGTAGGAGGGATCGGTGAACGTGAACGTGCAGCCGTTCGCGTCCGGCTTGCATTGATGGACGATGAAGCGGTCTTGGATGAGGATCGCGAGCGCCTCGCCCTTCGTGGCTTGCGGACGAATTTTTACGACCTCGATGCGCGTGATCAGGCTGCGTTCGTCCGACGGATTGTCGCATTCGCCGGAGCAGATTTTGTTGATGCGGCTTTCGTCGAGGCCCGCCTTCGCGAAGTCGGGGCAGCCCGGTTTCTGTCTGAAGGCGCCGACGGCGCGCACTTCGAATGTCGGCGCGGCCGTTGCGTCGATGCGGCCGCCCATCGTCGCCCGCGCACCCGCTTTATCGACGGCGTTGAACCAGAGAAGGATTTTCTGGCCCGACGTCGCGTAGACCTCGCGGCGTTGCATGCCGTCCCAGATCGCCTCGCGCGAACGGCTATCCGCGTGCACGGCGGCGAGGCCGCCCGTCGTGAAGAAGCCGCCTTGGCGTTCGACCTCGCGCGTGCGCAAGCCGCCGAGCTTCAAAAGTTGTTCGGGCGGGATGGTCTGCGAGTGCGGGTCTTCGTCGTCGACGTCGGCGCTCGGCAACATCAGCGCGCGCCAGCCGGCGTCGATCGGCCCGCGCGTGTCGGTGTTGCCGCGGCGTGCGACCTGTTTGTAGCCGGTGCCGGGACGCGCACCATGGGTGTCGCTCGAACCGATGAAGCCCCAGTGGAAGCGCGTGGCCTGAGCCGCGTCGTCGAAATGAGTTGACGCGACGCCCGCCTGAACGGACTTGCCGGGGCGGTAGTTCATTGCGGGCAGGAAGCAATCCATGCACTGACCTGAGTCGAGCCAGTCTTCCGGCGTCGATCCGGGGACCGCGAGGTGGCCGGCGGAGTTCATGTCGACGTAATCCTGCCGCGCCCTCGCTGCGCGTCTTTCGCATTCCTTCGCGTCAAGCTTTGCCTTCAAGCAACGCTCTTCGATCAGTTCGCCGGCGCGCCAGCAGCCCGGTTTGAAGCCCTCACTCGGTGGCGGGCAGCTTCGCGCGCCGTCGGTGCTGGTCGCGACTTCCGACCAGCTGCGGAACTCTTCGGAGTTTCCGTGGCCGGAGTAGACTTCGATCAGCGGGATCTTGTCGGCGCGTTCGTCCGGGCGCAGCGCCTTCGCCCAGTTCGCGCCCGGCGGCGTCGAGAGGCCCCATGAGGTTCCGTGCGGGATGATAAGCGGCGACAGTTTCTGTTCGTCGAACAGCTTGCGGATCAGCTCGCCCGGCCGCCCCGCCCATTCGATGCAATCGGCGCCCAGTTTGTCGGACGGCGTGTTCGGATCGCAGGACGGGACTTCGCGCGTCGCGGTCATGAACCGGTTGAAGTCGAAATAGGTTTGACGGTTCGTAAAGTCCCTCAGCGGCACGAACGGCGAGATGCCGGCGGCAAGCCGCGAAGCGCTGTCCCTGTCGCCGGCCGCGATCGGGCGGGCCGAGACTTTCGCATCGTCGAGGTCGCGGAAGATGACGTTGTGGTGGCCGTGATGAAGCTCGGGCGTGCGGCCGACTTGCGTCCACTCGAAGCCGATGAACGAGACGAGGTCCGGGTTCGCGTCGTCGCCCGCCACTTTCTGGCAGGCGCGCACGGCGTCCTTCACGATCTTCCACCGCTTCGGCGTGATCGACTCCGCGTGATCGGTCGAGGCCCAGAAGTCGAGCGCCGAGCAGTAGCGCGCATAGTCGCATGCGTCCGCCAGCGGGTGCGTCCCGGCGCCGCCCAGCAACGGCAGCGCCAGCTGGAATGCGTCGGCCGACATCGTCGTGTGGACGTGGAGGTCGCCGAAGAGAATTTGTTTCGCGCCGGCGGGCGCGGCATTCGCCCGCGCCGTCGCGCGCGCCGCGACGACGTCTGCGGGGATCGCTTTGCCGGCAATCTCACCCGGGCCGTACTCGACGCCAAACCAACCGCCGCGCGCGCCGAACCAGTA
>CAZLRW010000243.1:0-4038 GCA_964561925.1 uncultured Flavobacteriaceae bacterium | reverse complement strand
TCGGTCACGGCGCCGTCCTTCATCGGCACGTTCAAGTCAGCGCGCACGAGAACGCGCTTACCCTTCGCCTCCAGCTGATCGATCGTGCGAAACGACGGCATTAGATCAGCTTCGCCATCGCGACCGCGGTGTCGCTCATGCGGTTCGCAAAGCCCCACTCGTTGTCGTACCAAGCCATGACGCTGACCAACGTGCCGTCCATGACTTTCGTCTGATCGAGCGCGAACGACGACGAGGCGGGGTTGTGGTTGAAGTCCGACGACACCAGCGGCGCATCGACGATATCGAGCACACCTTTGAGTTCCTGTGCCGCCGCGCGTTTCATCGCGTCGTTGATTTCGGCGACGGTCGTCGCGCGCTTCGCCACAACCTTGAGGTCGACCACCGAAACGTTCGGCGTCGGCACACGGATCGAAATGCCGTCGAGCTTGCCCTTGAGTTCCGGCAACACGAGCCCGACCGCCTTCGCCGCACCTGTCGACGTCGGGATCATGGACAGCGCCGCCGCCCGCGCCCTGTAAAGGTCCTTGTGCATCTGGTCGAGCGACGGCTGGTCGTTCGTGTAGGAGTGCACCGTCGTCATCATGCCCTTGTCGATGCCGACCGTGTCGTGCAGCACCTTCGCAACCGGCACCAGGCAGTTCGTCGTGCAGGACGCGTTCGAAACGACGATGTGATCCTTCGTGAGCTTCTGATGATTGACACCGTAGACGACGGTGAGGTCCGCGCCGTCCGCCGGCGCCGAGACGAGAACGCGCTTTGCCCCCGCCGTCAGATGCGCCGACGCCTTCTCCTTCGACGTAAAGATGCCTGTGCACTCCATCGCAATGTCGACGCCGAGCTCTTTGTGGGGCAGCTGTGCCGGGTCCTTGATCGCGGTGACTTTGATCTTGTGCGGCCCGACGATCATGTGATCGCCGTCGACCTTTACGTCGACGGGAAAGCGCCCGTGCACCGAGTCGAAGCGCAGCAAATGCGCGTTCGTCTCCACCGGCCCCAGATCGTTGACGCCGACGATGCTGATGTCCTTGCGCCCCGATTCCACGATCGCGCGCAACACGAGGCGCCCGATGCGCCCGAACCCGTTGATGGCAACTTTCACTGTCATGGTTTTTGTCCCCTAGAGGCGCTCGCGCGCCGCGCGCACCACATGGTCCGCGGTGATGTTGAAATGTTTGTAGAGCGCCTCGTACGGCCCGCTCGCGCCAAACGAGTTCATGCCGACGAACGCGCCCTCGCGCCCGATCCAGCGCGACCAGCTCATCGACGAGCCCGCCTCGATTGCGATCCTGACCGTCTTCGGGTCAATGATGCGATCTTGGAACGACGTGCTTTCCTGCGCGAACAGATCCATGCAAGGCATGGACACGACGGCAGCGCCGATGCCTTGCGTCTCGAGCTTCTTCTGTGCCTCGAGCGCGATCGCAACTTCCGAACCCGTCGCGATCAGCGTCACGTGCTGCTTTGCCGTCGGGGAGGGCGAAAGCACATAGGCGCCTTTTGCAGAGCGGTTCTCGTCCGTGTGCTTGAGGCGCACTTGCGGCAGGTTCTGGCGCGACAGCGCAATCACGCTCGGGCTCTGGTTCAAGCGCAGCGCAAGCTCCCAGCACTCGGCCGTCTCGACCGCGTCGGCCGGGCGGAACACATAGAGATTCGGGATCGCGCGCAGCGCCGCCAGATGCTCCACCGGCTGGTGAGTCGGCCCGTCTTCGCCAAGGCCGATGGAATCGTGCGTCATGACGTGGATCACGCGCTGGCCCATCAGCGCCGCGAGCCGGATCGACGGCCGGCAGTAATCGGCGAACACCAGGAACGTGCCGGAGTAGGGGATCACGCCGCCGTGCAGCGCGAGCCCGTTCATCGCCGCGGCCATGCCGTGCTCACGCACGCCGTAGTGGATGAAGCGTCCGCGGAAGTCGCCCGCTTCGATCGCCTCCATCCCCTTCGTGCGCGTGTTGTTCGAACCGGTCAGGTCGGCGGAGCCGCCGATCGCCTCGGGCACATGCGCGTTGATGACCTCGAGCACCATCTCGGACGCCTTGCGCGTCGCCACCGTCACCGGCTTCTCGGCCAGCGCCTTGCGGTAGGCGGTCAACGACGTCCATAGGGCTGGGGCAATTGCGCCTTCCTGCGCACGCTCAAATGCGATCTTCACATCTGCCTCCGCGGCGGTGAAGCGCTTCAACCACGCCGCGTATTCGCCGTGACTACGTTCGCCTGCGCCAAGCCAGGACGCGCGAATGTCGTTCGGCACTTCGAAGATGCCGTGGCTCCAGCCCAGCGCCTTCTTGGCAGCGGCCGCTTCTTCTGCCCCAAGCGGTGAACCGTGCGACGCGGCGGTGCCCTGCTTCTTCGGTGCGCCATAACCGATGATTGTGCGGCATGCGATCAAGGACGGCCGATCGGAGGCTTGGGCGGACTCAATGGCCGCCGCAATCGCCGCCGGATCGTGACCGTCGACGCGCGAAGCCGACCAACCCGCGGCCTCGAAACGCGCGACCTGATCGCCGGATTCGGAAAGGCTCACCGGCCCGTCGATCGAAATTCCGTTGTCGTCGAAGAGTACGATCAGCTTCGAGAGCTTCAAATGTCCGGCGAGCGAAATCGCCTCGTGACTGACCCCTTCCATCAGATCGCCGTCGGAGGCGATCACGTATGTATGGTGATCGACGAGGTCGTTGCCGAAGCGGGCGTTCAGAATGCGCTCGGCGAGCGCCATGCCGACCGCGGTTGAAATGCCCTGGCCCAACGGCCCCGTCGTCGTCTCGACGCCTGCGCCGTGGCCGTACTCGGGATGGCCAGCGCAAGGGCTGCCCAGCTGGCGGAACCTTTTGATGTCGTCGAGCGTGATGTCCTTATAGCCCGTCAGATGCAGCAGCGAATAAAGCAGCATCGATCCGTGCCCGGCGGACAGCACGAAGCGGTCGCGGTCCGGCCACTTCGGATTGCGCGGGTCGAACTTCAGAAAGCGCGTGAACAGGACAGTCGCCACATCCGCCATGCCCATCGGCATGCCGGGATGGCCGGACTTCGCCGCCTCGACCGCATCGATCGAAAGGGCGCGGATGGCGTTCGCCATGTCGCGGTGGGGAATGGAATTCGTTTGGGCCTCGGCCATATGCGCGTGTCTCGGGGCCGACGCCGCAAAGGTTGCCCGCCCGGGGAGCGTGCGGGTCCCGTGACCTCAAGGCGCTAAGGCCGGAAAAAGCGGGCGGACCATGCCCGCCCGAAACCCCGCCCGTCAACCCCGCAAACCCGCACAATTCTGCGGCATTTGGGGAGGGCCAGCCGCAACGATTTGAAACCTTCGGTGAGTGCGCCGCGCTCGTTCTGTCGCTGACCCGCATTCCCACCGCAGCACCCGGTCTGAGTTGGCAGCAGCGTCGACGAACCGGCGATCAAGGGGCCGCGCGCGCCTGGCGCAGACAAAGAGCTTGCGTCCCGCCGCCTTCGCGCCATCCATGGACATATCGCCCGCGATATGTCATATCTCTGGTGATATGAGGGTCGTTCTCGACACCGACGTCATGGTTTCGGCCTTTCGCAGCCGCACCGGGGCGTCGAGAGCTTGGCTGCGCGCCGCCCTGTTGGGCGAAGTCACGATGCTGTTGTCGGTACCGCTCGTGCTGCAATATGAGGAAGTGTTGACCCGGCCCGAACACCTCCAGGCGGCAGAGACGGATGCGCCGACCGTGGTTCGCATACTCGACGCGCTTTGCGTCGCGGCTGAGCCGGTTGAGATCTCATATTTGTGGCGTCCACAGTTGAACGATCCGACCGACGAGATGGTGTTGGAGACCGCGGTCAACGGCCGTTCGGACCGGTTGTTGACATTCAATGCTCGCGACTTCCGCGGAGCGGAAAGATTTGGCGTGAACATCGCAAGGCCCGGTCCGGCCTGGCGTGCTTGGAAAGGACGTACCTGATGGGTCAGTCGAACTACGCGCTGCGCCTTCAAACCTCGCTCAAGGCCGAAGCGGAGCGGATTGCGAAGAACGAGGGCACGACGCTCAATCAATTCATCAACGTCGCCGTCGC
>CAZLRW010000242.1:0-4050 GCA_964561925.1 uncultured Flavobacteriaceae bacterium | reverse complement strand
CGTCATCCGCGTCCACATCGGCAAGAACAGAAGCTCGCCAAGGCTGGTGACCAGCGCCAGAAAGCGTCCGCCGTCCTTCAACGAGCCGCCCGCACGGGCGAACGAAGTGACGCCGACCGTGTCCAAGATGATGTCGTAGCTCTCGCCGTTCTGTGTGAAGTCCTCGCGCGCGTAGTCGATCGTGGACCGCGCGCCCAGCGATCGCACCACGTCCGCATTGCCCCCACTACACACGCCCGTCACCTCGGCGCCCACGTCGCGCGCGATCTGAACGGCAGCCGTTCCGACCGCGCCCGAAGCGCCGATGACGAGCACGCTCTCGCCCAGCCGTACGCCGGCCCATTCCCTGAGAAAGACGAGCGCCGTCACCCCGCCGAACGGCGCCGCCGCCGCTTCGTCATAGCTGACGCCGGCGGGCTTGAGCACGATGCTGCCCGTGTGGCGGACTTTGACGTATTCGGCATGACAGCGCCCCGCCGCACCGAACACCGCATCGCCGGCCTTGAACGCCGTCACGTTGCGCCCGACCGCCGCGACGTCGCCCGCGAAGTCCATGCCGAGCACGGTGTTGCGCGGTGCGAAAATCCCAAGACCCAGCCGCCCCGGCAGGCCGAACCCGCGCGGCATGCGAAACGCGCGCATACGCGCATCGCCGGTCGTCACCGTCGTCGCGCGAACTTTGACCAATACATCGTCGTCGCCGGGGGAGGGCGTCTCGACCTCTTCGACCGCGACGACGTCCGGCGGCCCGTATCTGCGATAAACCGCGGCTCTCATGCTTGCTCTTAGCAGAGGCCCCAGCAGATGTCGTGAGCCCCCCGATTTGTTTCACCTGTCACTGTATTTCGAAGCGGCCCGCGCTATATGGTGCCCGCCCGATGAGCCCGACATTCGACCGCCGCACCTTTTTGCTAGCCGCCGCAGCCCTTGCGCTCGCGCCGCGCGCTTCAGCCGCCGAGACCGCACCGCCCATCGCGCAGGACGTGGCGCTGCTCGGCGCACCCGACCCCGCGCTTGAGGCGAAGATCGCGGCGCTCGCGAACGAGGCGGGCCTGCACGTCGGCTTTGCCGCCGTCGATCTCGTCAAGGGCCGCACCGCGTTCGTGCGCGGCGGCGAACTCTCGCCGATGCAGGGCGTCGCGAAACTGCCGCTCGCGATCGCGATCCTGCGCTTGGTGCAGGACGGCAAGCTCGCGCTTGAGTCGCGCGTACGTCTCACCGCCGCCGACATCGCACCCGGCCGCTCGCCGCTCGCCGCGCGGCTGCGCAAGAAGCCCACGCAGTTCACGGTGCGCCAGCTGATCGAGCACCTGCTGCTGAATGCCGACAACACGGCCGCCGACGCGCTTGCGAAACTCGCGGGCGGCCCGGCGAAGGTGCAGGCCGCGCTCAAATCGTTCGACATCGAAGGCCTGCGCATCGACCGCTTCGAGCGCACGCTGCAGCCGGAAGCCGTGGGCCTGGAACCGAGCGCCGCCTACGCCGACCCGGCCGCGTTCGACAAGGCGGTCGCCGCACTGCCCGAAGCGAAACTGACCGATGCCCGCACCCGCTACCTCCGCGACCCGCGCGACAGCGCCAGTCCTCGCGCGGTCGCGACGCTGATCTTCAAGCTCTTGAGCGGCCATCTGATCCAGCCGCGCTACGCGATGCTGATCCTGGACCTGATGCGCCGCACCAAGACCGGCGATGACCGGTTGAAGGGCGGTATGCTCCCCGGTTGGACGTTCGCACACGCGTCGGGGAACGCGCGCACGATGCTGGGCACGACGGCGGTCTTCCACGACGCAGGCCTCGCCACCAGCAAGAAAGGCGCGAAGATCGCGATCGTGCTCTTCATCGAAGACGCGGCGCTAAGCCCCCCGGAACTCGCCCGCTTCCACCGCGCGGTCGCGCGCGCCGTGCTTCAGGCCTGGGGCTGATGTGCGGCCGCTTCGTCCTTCGGGTCGTTTTGAGGAATCTGCAACGCGACTTCCCGCTCCCCTTCGAACTCGACGGGGCGGAGCTGCCGCCCGCGCCGCCGCGCTACAACATCGCGCCGACCCAGCTGATCTCGATCGTGCGGATGATCGGGCGCGACAAGATCCATTCGCTCGTGCGCTGGGGCCTGATCCCGCGCTGGTGGCCCAAGGACAAGAAGCCGAAGGTCCAGATCAACGGCCGCGGCGAAACGCTGTTCGACAAGCCCTATTTTAGGGACAGTGCCAGAAAGCGCCGCTGCCTCGTGCTTGCCGACGGTTACTACGAGTGGAAGCGGGACGAGAACGACCGCCCGCTTCAGGCCTATTTCGTCGAACGCAGGGACGGCAAGCCGTTCGCGATGGCGGGCGTCTGGGACGCTTGGAAAAGCCCCGCAGGCGATACGATCGAATCTGCGGCCGTCGTCACCACGCCGGCGAACGCCGACCTCGAAGGCATCCACGACCGCATGCCGCTGATCCTCGCCCCCGAGGACTACTTGAGCTGGCTCGACGCGGAAACGGTCGACGAAGCCCACGCCCGCGAACTGATCCGCGTCGCGCCACCGGGAACGCTGATCGCCCGCGCCGTCGGCGCCCGCGTCAACAAAGTCGTGAACGACGACCCGTCGAACCTCGACCCGCCGTCCGCGAACGAACCGGCGAAGCCCAAGCGCGGCAAGCCGAAAGGCGACGACGGGCAGGGCAGCCTATTTTAGGGGCGCAACCGCCGCAGCGCCCGCAGGCACCGGATAAAGCGACGACACGCGGCCCGAGAGCTGCAGCAGATTCAAATCCGCCGCCTTCTCCTGCACCCGCACGCAGCGCCCCGCATAGTTGCGGTGCTCGCACAACACCCAGTCGTTCCCGCTGATCTTCAAGCTCGCCACGCGATTGTCGAACTTGAGCGCGGTGAGATCCGGCGTAGGCTGGGCCAAGGTCATCGAGCGGCCTTTGAAATTCGGCTGGTCGAACACGACGATGCCTGGCGGCGAGGCCGGAGCGGCGGCCGGCGGCGCACCGGCCGCGGCCTGAGCAAACGCCGTGCCGGCAAGCAGCGACGCGGCAATCAACGGGACGAGTCTCATGTCGGGTCTCCATCTCAACCTGAAACGCGACTTGAACATTTAGTGATTTGCCGATCACGCCGCCCGTGAACTTCTTGTGATCGAAACCCGCCCGCGCGATAGAGTGCGGCGGTACATGGGGAGAGAGGTCCCTTGACGACCGCAACGACCGGCGCGCCGCGGCGCATCGTCCGCACCTGGCACATGGACAGCCGCCGCTGGGACGCGTATCGGCCCCGCACCGGCGACGTGGTCGTCGCGACATATCCGAAATGCGGCACGACCTGGACGCAGCGCATCGTCGGTCTGCTGATCTTCCAGTCGCCCGAACCGAAGCCGATGTCGCTCTCGCCCTGGATCGACGAGCGCTTCCGCGGATCCCTCGACGACGCGATCGCCCGCATCGAGGCGCAGACCCATCGCCGCTATCTGAAAAGCCACCTGCCGTTCGACGCGCTGCCGCATCACGAAAACGTCAAGTACATTCACACCGCCCGCGACGGGCTCGACGCGATGATGTCGTGGCACAACCATCAGCGCGAGTACAAACGCTTGGACCTGCTCGACAAGGCGGGCCTCGGCGACGAAACGGTGGCGCGCCCCTATCCGCGCGCCGCCGCCGACCCGCGCGAGTTCTTTCGCGATTGGATGGGCTTGTCGGGCAGGGAAAAGGAATCCGACGTCTCGGCCGCCACGTTCTTCGACACCGAACGCACCTATTGGGCCGCGCGCGCGAAGCCGAACATACTGCTCGTCCACTACAACGATTTGCTGGCCGATCTCGACGGCGAGATGCGCCGCATCGCCGCGTTCCTGGAAGTAGAAACACCGCCGGCGCTCTGGCCGGACCTCGTCCACGCCGCGACGTTCGAAGCGATGCGCCGCGACGGCGCCGAGCTCATGCCGTTCGCGAAGGACGCCTGGACCCGCGGCCACGAGAGCTTCATCTACTCCGGCACGAACGAACGCTGGCGCGAGGTCCTGACCGGCGACGACGTCGCCCTCTACCGCACCCGCGCCGCAAA
>CAZLRW010000241.1:0-4058 GCA_964561925.1 uncultured Flavobacteriaceae bacterium | reverse complement strand
CTATTACGAACTCGGCTGGGGCGGCTGGTGGTTCTGGGATCCGGTGGAGAACGCGTCGCTGATGCCGTGGCTTGCGGGCACGGCGCTGATTCACTCGGCGATCGTCGTCGAGAAACGCGATGCGCTGAAGCACTGGACCATTCTGCTTGCGATCCTGACGTTCACGTTGAGCCTGATCGGTACCTTCTTGGTGCGCTCGGGCGTGATTTCGAGCGTGCACTCGTTCGCGAGCGATCCGGCGCGCGGCGTCTTCATCTTGGGATTGCTCGTCGCCACGACCGGCGGAGCGCTTACGCTTTACGCGATACGTGCGCCGCAGATGAAGCTCGGGAATCTCTTCTCGGCCGTCAGCCGCGAGGGCAGCCTCGTGCTGAACAACGTGTTCTTGCTGGTGATCACGGGCATGGTTTTTCTCGGCACGTTCTATCCTCTGTTCGCGCAAGTGACGAGCGGCGCACAAATTTCCGTCGGCCCCCCTTGGTACAATCTGTTCTTCGTGCCGCTTTCGATCGCCTTGATGATCGCGATGGCGGTCGGACCCTATTTGAGCTGGAAGCGCGGCGACCTGCGCGAGGCGTTGTTCCGGTTGAAGCTTGCGGGCGTCGTGGGGCTCGGCGCCGCCGTGGGCGCATTCTGGTTCAGCGCGGGCGCCCTCGCGGCGCTCGGCGTCGGTGCCGCAGTTTGGCTGTTGGCGGCGTCGGCGGGCAGCATTCTCGCCCGGCTCAATCTCAGCGGCGGCCTCGCCACCGCGTGGTCGCGCGCACTCGGCTTGCCGCGCGCGGCGTGGGGCATGGCGGTCGCGCATGCCGGCACGGCCGTCATGGCTTTGGGCATCGCCGGCGTGACCGTTTGGACGACAGAAACGGTGACACTGTTGAAGCCGGGGCAAACGACCTCGATCGCCGGTTACGAGGTCCGCTTGGTGTCGGTCGGCGACACGCAGGGTCCGAACTACACCGCCAAGACAGCGCGGTTCGCGATTGCTGCCGGCGGCACAAGCGAAGAAATGATCGCGGAGCGGCGGGTCTATCCCAACCCCGGCTCGGAGACGACCGAGGCGGGTTTGCGCGTTCGGCCGCTCGACGTGCTTTACGTGACGATCGGCCAGCCCCATCCCGACGGTTCGTGGACGGTGCGGCTTTGGCACCATCCGCTCGTCGTTTGGATTTGGGGCGGCGCGGTCGTCATGGTGCTGGGCGGCTTCTTGTCGCTGAGCGACCGGCGCCTGCGCATCGGTGCGCCGCGGCGCGCGGCCGTTCCAGCGGCAGCGGAGTGAGCGACATGTCCCGCTGGCTCTCGGTCGTTCCGCTGCTGCTGCTGCTGGGTCTTGCGATCTATTTCGCAATCGGGCTTTCGACGGATTCGCGCACGGTGAAGTCCGTGCTGATCGACAAGCCCCTGCCCGCGTTCGAGCTGCCGAAGTTCGGCGCGGACGGCCAGACGGTGTCGGCGCAGACGCTGTCTGGGCATGTGAGCCTGCTCAACATCTTCGCGTCCTGGTGCATCGCGTGCAAGGTGGAACACCCGCTGTTCGTCCGGCTCACGCGCGAGAAGCGCGTCGCGATCTACGGCCTGGCTTGGAAGGACAAACCGGACGAGTTGAAAGCGTGGCTCGACGAACTCGGCAATCCCTATGCCGCGATCGCGGACGACGCGAAGGGGCGCGTCGCGATCGATCTCGGCGTCACCGGCGCGCCGGAAACCTACATCGTCGATAAGCGGGGGCGCATCCGCTACAAACATGTCGGCGTCATCGACGACTATGCCTGGCGCGAAACGCTGGAGCCGATCGTCGCGCGGTTGGAGGCGGAGGAATGAGCCGGCTGCTTCGCTTCGCGGTCATGAGCTTGATCGCGCTGACGTTCGCGGTCCACGCAGTCGAGCCCGACGAAAGACTTTCGGACCCCGCGCTCGAGGCGCGCGCGCTGGCGCTGACGCGGGAGCTGCGCTGCGTCGTCTGCCAGAACCAGTCGGTGGACGATTCCGACGCGCCGCTGGCCAAGGACATCCGCGTCGTTGTGCGCGAGCGGATCGCGGCGGGCGACAGCGACGAGGAGGTCATCGCCTTCATCGTCGCGCGCTACGGCTCGTTCGTGCTGCTGCGGCCGCCGGTCGAGCGTTCGACGATCGCATTGTGGCTCGGGCCGGTCGTGCTTCTCGCGGCGGCGCTCGGCCTTGCTTATTGGTACATGCGGCGGCTTCGCGCGTCGGCTGCGCCCGTGCCTCTGTCGGCGCAGGAGGAAGAGGCCGTGCGGCGGCTCATCGAGGACGAGCGCGCATGATATGGGCGACGCTGGGCCTTCTCGTTTTTGCCGCGATCATCGTCGTGCTGCCGCCGCTGCTGAGAGACGCGAAGGCGCCCGCGCGGGCGGAGCGCGATCTGGCCGTCTATCGCGATCAGCTGAAGGAGATCGATGTCGACCAGGCGCGCGGGCTGATTTCGTCCGCCGAGGCCGAGGCCGCGCGGATCGAGATCAAGCGGCGTATTCTCGCGGCGGGCAGCGAGGCGGCCGCCGCGCCCGCGACATCCGCGGCGTCGCGGCCGTTCGCATATGCGCTTGCCGCCGGTGTCGCGGTCGTCTCGCTCGGCATCTATCTCGCGACAGGGCGGCCGGGATTACCGAGCCGGCCTTACGATCCCGCGAACGAGCGGCGCGCCCAGACGGAGGCAATGGCCGCGCAGGTGGACCAGATGGTCGCACGGCTCGAAGCGCGGTTGAAGGAAGCGCCGGGCGATGCTGAGGGTTGGCGCTTTCTCGGCTGGTCTTACCTCCAACTCGGCCGCACGGCGGACGCGATCGAGGCGTTGAAGCGGGCGGTCGCACTCGATGCGCCGAACGCGACACTGCGCTCGCTGCTCGGCGAGGCTATGGTGCGTGCCGCCGCGGGTAAGGTGACGGGCGAGGCGCTTCAAGTGTTCGACGAGGCGCTGGCGCGCGACGCGAAGGATCCGCGCGCGCGCTTCTACAAGGGCCTTGCCGCGGCGCAGGCTGGCCGCGACCGCGAGGCGCTGGAGCAATGGACGGCGATCATCCGCGACGGGCCCGCGGACGCCGAGTGGCTTCCGGCAATCCGCGCGCAGGCGCAAGAGCTCGCGCAGAAGCTCAATCTCGATCCGAAAACGGCGGTGCCATGAAGACGATCGTGTGTTTCGGCGAGATCCTCTTGCGTCTGGCTGCACCGGGGCACGATCTGTTGCTGCAGTCGCCGTCGCTCGACGCTACCGTCGCGGGCGCGGAGGCCAATGTCGCCGTGGCGCTTGCGCATTTCGGCAACGACGCGCGGATGCTGAGCGTGCTGCCGGACAATGCGCTCGGCCGCGCGGCGCTGGGCGAGATCCGCCGCCACGGTGTCGACACCCGGGGCATCGTGCTTGCCGAGGGGCGGATGGGCCTCTTCTTTCTGACACACGGCGCGGTGCGGCGGGCATCCGACGTTCTCTACGACCGGCAGCATTCGGCGTTCGCTTTGGCGCCGGAGCGAGCGGACGTCGTCGCCGCGCTCGACGGCGCGCACTGGTTTCATCTCTCCGGCGTCACGCCCGCACTGAACCGCGCCACGGCCGCCGCCGCGATCGCAGCGGCGCAAGCGGCGGCGGCGCGCGGCGTGCCGATGTCGTTCGACGGAAACTATCGGGCGAAGCTTTGGGCACCCTGGGCCGCCGACGCGCCCGCGATCCTGCGTCAGCTGGTCGAACGCGCCGCGATCCTGTTCGGCGACGACCGGGATATCGCGCTGGTGCTTGGGCGCACGTTCGACGGCGATGCGGACGCGCGGCAGGCGCGGGCGGCGGAGGCCGCATTCGCCGCCTTCCCGCGCCTTGAGCGGATCGCGGCGACGACGCGCAACGCGCACGCCGCCGACGTGCAGGACTACGGCGCGATCATGCACACGCGCGCGGGCGTTCATCGCGTCGCGCCCGTCGCGCTCGCGGGCATCGTCGATCGCGTCGGCACGGGCGATGCGTTTGCGGCCGGCGTCATTCACGCGCTGCTCGCCGGCGAAGACGACGAAGCGGCGCTCGCCTTCGGCCACGCCGCCGCCTGCCTGAAGCACTC
>CAZLRW010000240.1:0-4068 GCA_964561925.1 uncultured Flavobacteriaceae bacterium | reverse complement strand
GCGCTCAAGACCGGCCTCATCACCGGCGAGGACTTCGACCGCATCGTGCGGCCTGAGGACATGATCGGCCCGAAGTAGCGGCTTCCCGGCTAAGCCCTCCACGCGCCGAAGACCGGCCAACAGCGGTAGACGATCGCGCTTCCCGCCGCCCGGGTTCGCTGTTAGCGTTCGCCCAAAGGCAACCTCAGGAAGTACACCCATGCACGATCTCGTCATCCGCGGCGGCACCATTGTTGACGGAACCGGCGCGGCACCCTTCACCGGCGACGTCGCCATCGACGGCGGCAAGATCACCGCCGTCGGCCAAGTCGCCGCGCGCGGCCGTGAGGAGATCGATGCCGCCGGCAAGATCGTCGCGCCGGGCTTCGTCGACGTTCACACGCATTACGACGGCCAAGCGACCTGGGACGACGAGATGGCGCCGTCGAGCTGGCACGGCGTCACCACCGTCGTCATGGGCAATTGCGGCGTCGGCTTTGCGCCCGCGCGGCCCGACCGCCACCAATGGCTGATCGGCCTGATGGAAGGCGTGGAAGACATCCCCGGCACCGCGCTTGCCGAGGGCATGAAGTGGAACTGGGAGAGCTTCCCCGAATATCTCGACGCGCTTGAAGATCTGCCGCGTACTGTGGATGTCGCGACCCACGTCCCGCACGGCGCCGTGCGCGCTTACGTGATGGGCGAACGCGGCGCGCGCAACGAGGCGCCGACCGAAACCGACATCGCGCGCATGTCGCAAATCGTCGAAGAAGGCCTGCGCGCCGGCGCGCTGGGCTTCTCCACGTCGCGCACGATCCTGCATCGCTCCGTTGACGGCGAACTCGTCCCCGGCACGACCGCGACAAAAGAAGAACTCATCGGCATCGGCCGCGCCATGGGCCGCGTGGGCCACGGCGTCTTCGAGATGGCGTCCGACTTGAAGCGCGATTGGAACGAGTTCGAATGGATGGGCGAACTCAGTCGCGAAACGAAACTCCCCGTCACTTTCGCGATGCTGCAATCGATCGCCAAGGAACTACCCTGGCAGGAACAAATGTCCTCGATGGCGGCCGAGAACGCGAAGGGCGCGAACATCCGTGCGCAAATCGCGCTGCGCGGCACCGGCGTGATCATGGCGTGGCGCGGCACCGTGAACCCGTTCCGCCTGCGCCCGTCATGGGCGGAGGTCGAGGGCAAACCGTGGGACCAGCAGCTGAAAACGCTGCGCGACCCCGCCTTCCGCGCCCGCATCATTGCCGAAGAGCCGAACCTGGAAGGCGACCTCAAAGAACTGCGCATGGTCGTCAGCAAAGGCTGGTTCATGCAATACGAGATGGACGACGCCTTCAACTACGAACCGCGCCAAAACGAAACCATCATGGCCCGCGCCGCCGCCAAGGGCGTCAGCGGCGACGAATACGCCTACGACCTCTTGATGCAGGACGACGGCACCGGCTTCATCTATATGCCGCTCCTCAACTACGCCGACGGCAACTTGGATTTCGTGAAGGGCTTGCTCCACAACGACGACGCCGTGATCTCGCTCTCCGACGGGGGCGCGCATTGCGGCACGATCTGCGACGCGGCTTCACCGACATTCCTGCTCCAGCATTGGGTGCGCGACCGCACCCGCGGCACGATCCCGCTCGAACTCGCGATCAAACGCCAATGCAGAGACACGGCGCTCCTCTACGGCATGGAGGATCGCGGCCTGCTCGCGAAGGGCTACCTCGCCGACATCAACGTGATCGACCTCGCCAAACTCAAACTCGGCAAACCCTGGCTCGCATTCGACTTGCCGGCAGGCGGCAAACGCCTTCTGCAGAAGGCCGAAGGCTACGTCGCCACGATCAAAAGCGGCCAAGTCACGTTCCGCAACGGCGAACTCCAGACCCCGCGCCCCGGCAAGGTCATCCGCGGCCCGCAACGCGCCCCGATGGCGATGGCGGCGGAGTAGAAACGATCACGGCAGCTCGACCGCGATGGCGGCCTTGAAGGTGAGCGTCGTCTCATCGTTGTAGGCGATATGCGCGGGCGCGACCGGTTCCGTGACGGGCACATCGAAGTCGCCCAACGTGCCTGCGTTGCCGTAGGTCGGCACGTCGCTGTCGTAGGTCAGGCCGGCTGTTGCCGACAGGCGAAGAGGCCCAATCCCGATCGCCGGATCGAACGTGTAGCCCGCGCCAAGCTCAAGCATGCCCTGAAATGCTGCGATCGTATCATCGCGGCGAACCTTGCCAGGGCCGCTGGAGTCGGAGAAGACCGCCACTGTGTCATCGCCAAGAACGATGCTCCCGACGATTGTCGACGCTCTCATCGTTGTCTTCCGCCGCACCGCCGCCCCGCCGAGCGAGCCAAACACGTCGAAGCCGCTGCCCAACGCATAACCGGCGCGTAGACCCAAGTTGAGAGCGGCATCGCGCGTGTCCAACGATCCGTCCAGAAAGCCTTGGGCAGCGATCGTCGAATTGCTGAAATCGTCCGCGATAGCCTCCAGCTGAAAAAACTGCGCGCGGCGGCTGCCGATCGAAATCGACAACGACGGCGAAGCCGTGATTGCGGGCGTGATCTCATAGTCGCCGGCAAAGCCCGCCTCGCCACGGCGAACGGAAACGCTGTAGGAAGAAATGACCGCGGTTTCCGTCGCAATATCGCCGCCCGGCAAGACGCTCGCAAAGGCAGTCGCGCCCCAAGCCTGGCCGCCCGGGTTGAAGGTCAACAGCGATTCGGCCGTGTTCGCATCCGCGTTGCAGGTCAGCGTGCCAGCGGCACCGGCATCGTGAAAACCGCTGCCGGTGTTGCCGCCATTTGAGACCGAGCAGGACGAACCCGCCGTCGGCATCGGCGAGAAAAAGCCAACTTGCGCAACCGCGAACGCGGCGTGGCTTATCGACCGCGCGAACGCGCGGCCGTCGCTGCTGACGGACGTAACCGCGAAGCGTTCGGTAATCGTGGGGCCGGGCGCACGCACGTCCTCGGCCGCGTCCGCTTTCTGGCGTTCGTACCCGCCGAACAAGCGCAAGTTCCGCCCGAACCATGACATCTCGTCCTCGCCCGGCAGCACAAAAACGATGTCGCCGCCGTAAGTTCGTCCATCGATGCTGTCGAGGCCTTCCGCAAAGGCAACAGGTGCATCGTCCACGACAATCTCGCCGGTCGCCCGCAACGGAGTGACGCTCATATCGACGGCACCGGTTTCGAACGTGATGTGTCCGCGCCCGCCTGCGAATGAGACCTTGCCCTCCGGCGGCGCGTCGGCAAGAACGGGCGAAGCGGACACAGTCGTCGCAAGGAGCAGCGAACGCACGCGAGAGAGGCTTGGCATCAAGGTACCCTTTGGTTACGGGGAAACCCTGACAGAGAAAATTCGCTCGGCAACGAAATTTGTTCGCGAGCGGCAACGGTGCGAAGCAGCTGCGCGCCGATCGCCACAATGGAACGCGCCGTCGCGATTTCGCGCGACTGTGCCGCAGACGAACAACGCTCTCTGCTTTTTCCGGCAGCGTCAGAACAGGGAAGGAAAGAATGCGAACTTCGATCGCCGCTCACATCCGTTGCACCGCGTGGATCGATTTCAAATCTCGGACTATTTCTTCGAACCTTCTCTTGACGCTAACGAATCGGAAAGGTCTCGATTACCGACAGACGGCAGCGTGAGCACCAACCAGCGCAATCGCGAAAGAAAGTGTATCAAGGCCACCTCCGACGCTCTGCTTTCGGCACGCGACCATGCCCGTAAAGAAACTCAAGCGCTCCGTCACCATATCGGGCCACCGCACGTCGGTCTCGCTGGAGGCCGAATTCTGGTCGGCGTTGAGCGAAATAGCGGCCGAAACCAAGCGTCCGCTCGCTAAAATCATCGACGAGATCGACAAACGCGAAGGACGCGGTAAGAATCTCTCAAGCGCGCTCCGCATCTTCGTGCTGGCGCATTACAGGAAGAAGTGATGGCCGAAGTCGTCAACCTCAATCGCGCCCGCAAAGCGCGCGCAAAGGCCGAGGCCGAAAAGACGGCCGCGAACAACCGCGTGCAGTTCGGCACGCCGAAGCACTTGCGCAAGAAGGGCGAGGCCGAGCGCAAGAAGACCG
>CAZLRW010000239.1:0-4153 GCA_964561925.1 uncultured Flavobacteriaceae bacterium | reverse complement strand
TAGTCGGTCTGCTGCGTCTCCCACGTCACGATCCCGCCTTTGACGTAGATCTTCCACGAACACGATCCCGTGCAGTTCGCCCCGTGCGTGGAGCGCACGACTTTGTCGTGGCTCCAGCGGTTGCGATAGGCGTCTTCCCATGTGCGGTCTTCGCGCGTGACGAGGCCGTGGCCGTCGGAGAATGTGCCGACGTCTTTCTTGAAGAACATCAAGCGATCGAGGAAGTGGCTCATGATGTTGCCTCAAGCCGTTGCAGGTTGAAGGGTCGGACCGCTGCTGCCGCCGCGCTCGACGTCGTAGAGGAGGCCGCCTTTGCGGGTGTAGACTTGCCAGGTGATGACGAGGCAGGAGACGTAGAAGGCAAGGAACGCCCAGAGCGCGAGTTCCGGTCCGCCGGTCATCGCGATCGAGGAGCCGTAGGCCTTCGGGATGAAGAAGGCGCCGTACGCCGCGACCGCCGAGGTAAAGCCGATAATTGCGGCTGACTCCTTGTCACCCTGACGGACGCGCGCATCGGCGTCGGCGGTCGGCATCAGGCGCCCCATTTCCTTGCGCATGATCGCGGGGATCATCTGGAACGTCGATGCATTGCCCACGCCCGTCACAAAGAACAGGAACAGGAACGAGCCGAAGAAGCCCCAGAACGCGCCGGGCTGATCCTTGATGCCGACGAAGAACAGCACCGAGGCGACGCCGACGATGAGGCCGGCGAACACCCAGAGCGTAACGCGCCCGCCGCCGAACTTGTCGGACACCCAGCCGGTCATTGAGCGCGAGACGGCGCCGACGAGCGGCCCGAGGAACGCGTACTGCAGCGCGTTGACGTCGGGGAACAGAAGCTTCGAGAGCAAGGGGAAGCCCGCCGAGTAGCCGATGAACGAACCGAAGGTGCCGGTGTAGAGCCAGCACATGATCCAATTGTGCTTGCGTTGGAAGATCACCGACTGCTCGGCGAACGACGCTTTCGCCGAAGCGATGTCGTTCATGCCGAACCAAGCCGCGAACGCGGAGGCGATAATGAACGGCACCCAAATGAATCCGGCGTTCTGCAGCCAGAGCTGCGTCGTTTGGCCAGCCTCGCTCGTCGCCGTTTGCGGATCGCCGCCGAGCCAGCCGAACACGCCTGTCGTGATGATGATCGGTACAATGAACTGCATCACGCTGACGCCGAGGTTGCCGAGTCCGGCATTGAGCGCGAGCGCATTGCCCTTTTCGGCCTTCGGGAAGAAGAACGAGATGTTCGACATCGACGAGGCGAAGTTGCCGCCGCCGAAGCCGCAGAGCAGCGCGAGCCCCAGGAACACGACGTAGGGCGTGTTTGGATCCTGCACGGCGAAACCAATGCCAAGCGCCGGGATCATCAGCGACCAGGTTGCGATTGTGGTCCACAGGCGCCCGCCGAATACCGGCACCATGAACGAGTAGAAGATGCGCAGCGTCGCGCCGGACAGCCCGGGCAACGCGGCGAGCCAGAACAGCTGATCGGTCGAGTAGTTGAAGCCAACCGAGGGCAGCTTAGCCACGACGACCGACCACACCATCCAGACCGAGAACGAGAGCAGCAACGCCGGGATCGAAATCCAGAGATTGCGATTCGCGATTGGTTTGCCGGTGTATTGCCAGAACGTCTTGTCTTCCGGCCGCCAGTCGGTGAGCACGTGCGTCAGACCCGGCCTGTCATGCTGCGGCTTGTGGATCGGCTGCATTTCGGGCAGCTGCGGCAGCTTGGAGAGAACGTCGCCCGCCGCCTCGTGTTCCATCTGACGGATCGCCAGATGCATCCACAGGAGCGCGATCGCAGTGATGCCGAAGAGCAGCATGAAGCAGCTCTGCCAGATGCCGGTCAGATCGTTCATCACGCCGAACAGGATCGGTAGGATGAAGCCGCCAAGGCCGCCGATCATGCCGACAAGGCCGCCGACGGAGCCGACGTTGTTCGGGTAGTAGACCGGGATGTGTTTATAGACCGCGGCTTTGCCGAGGCTCATGAAGAAGCCGAGGATGAAGACGATGACCGTGAACGTGACGACGCTCGTCGCCAGGCGAAACGTGATCTGCCCCGAGATGCCGTCGACCACATAGGTCGTCGGCGGATAGGAGAGAAAGAAGAGCGCGATCACCGAGACGATGAACGTCCAGTACATGACCGTGCGCGCGCCGTAGCGGTCCGACAGCACGCCGCCATAGACGCGGAACAGCGACCCCGGGATCGAGTAGGCCGCGCCGAGCAAGCCTGCCGTCTGAATGTCGAGGCCGTAGACGCCGATGAGATAGCGCGGCAGCCACAAGGCGAGCGCCACGAACGCACCGAAAACGAAGAAATAGTAGAGCGAGAAGCGCCAGACCTGGATGTTTTTGAGCGGCTCCAGCTGCGACCAGAAGCTGACCGGTGGCCGCTTTTCGGCGCGGCGCTGGGCGAGATCGGGGTCGTCGGCCGCCAGCAGGTAGAACAGCAAACCCATGACGCCGATCGCGAGCGCCCAAATCATCGCAACCGTCTGCCAGCCATAGGCGACCATGATCGTGGGGGCGGCGAGCTTCGTGACGGCCGCGCCGATATTGCCCGCGCCGAAGATGCCGAGCGCCGTGCCCTGCCGCTCCTTCGGGAAGAAGCGCGAGACATAGGCGATGCCAACCGAGAACGCGCCGCCCGCGATCCCGACGCCCAGCGCCGCCAAGAGGTAGGTCGGATAGTCGTAGGCGAGCGTGAGCAACATCGTCGCCACCGCCGCGCTGATCATCACAAGGCTGAGCACCAGCCGCCCGCCGTACTGATCCGTCCAGATGCCGAGCGCGAGGCGGATCAGTGAGCCGGTCAGAATCGGCGTGCCGACCAACAGTCCGAATTGGGTTTCGTTCAAGCCCAGTTCGTCTTTGATCTTGACGCCGATGATCGAAAAAATCGTCCAGACCGCAAAGCAGATCGTGAAGGCAACGGTCGACAGCGACAGTGCTTGGGTCTGCTGGCCGGACGAGACAGTCGTGGTGGTCATGGCCCCGCGTCCTTCTTGTGGTGAACGCGAAGATGCCGAGGCCAACGGGTTGCCGCTTTGACTGAGATCAAGGCTCAACGTGCTGCATGGCAGCTACTTTGTCCCACGATGACAAGTCTGCGGGATGCTGACTTGATAATTATCAAGTGGTGACATGACATGAGCCATCCGCGCATCGCGTACCTAAAGAAGGTCGATGTCTTCGCGCCGCTGCCCGAGGCAACGCTGCTCCGGCTCGCCGAGGTGGCCGGCCTGCAGCGCTTTTCCAACCACAGCTATCTCTTCCGCGAGGGCGAGGAGCCAGACTTCGTCTATGGCTTCGTCGAAGGCGGCGTCGTGTTGGTCGGCGGCGCCGACGGACATGAAGCCGTGATCGAGTTCTTCGGTCCCGGCGAGAGCGTGCTGTTGCCGGCGGCGCTTCTCGGGTTGCCCTACCTGGTCAGCGCGCGTGCGACGTCCGACGGTCAGGCGTTGCTGATTCCGGCGAACAAACTGCGCAAACTCATCGACGAGGATGCGGCGCTCGCCGCGCAGTGCGCGCGCATGCTGTCCCGCCATTGGCGCGTCATCATCACGCAACTTAAGGAAATCAAGACGCAGAGCGCGCTTGAGCGCGTCGCGCGCTTCTTGATGACGCAGGCGGCAAAGACGAAGGGCGCGGCCACGATCGCACTTCCCGGGATGAAGAAAGAGGTCGCGACCCGTCTCGGCATCACGCCGGAAACGCTGTCGCGTACGCTGAAGAAACTGAAGGGCTACGGCGTCGGCTCCGATGCCGATTCCATTCACATCATGTCACTGGAACGCCTCGCCACCGCGGTCAAGGCGCCGCCGGTGTGAAGTCAAGCGCACGCTTGACGCTTTCGCTTTTCGCTGACCACGGGAGTGGCGGACCTGAATGCAGTTAATGATTGGTTGATGATCCGGCGCGATCATGCGGAAAGTGCGCCTACCCTAAGGAAGAACAAGATGCTCGTTTCGTACCGTGCCACCCTGCTCTCCTCCACCCTTCTCTGCACCGCGATCGCGTCGTTCGGCGCCATTGCGGCACGCGCCGACGGCAACGCCGCCGGCTTCTTCGATCAAGGCACGCTTCTGATCGACGCGCGTTATCGTTTCGAACACGTGGACCAGGACGGTTTCGCGAACGACGCCGATGC
>CAZLRW010000238.1:0-4165 GCA_964561925.1 uncultured Flavobacteriaceae bacterium | reverse complement strand
TCGCGATCCTTCGGGTTCTGCACCGCTTGGCGGATCCAGCGCCACGAGCGCCACAGCCCGTCATAGCCCACGCCCTCGGCCGGCGGATTGACGGTCGGCGTCAGTACGGCCTCGATGCAATGGGTCATCGCATCCATGCCGGTCGCGGCGGTAAGCAGCGGCGGCAAACCCAGCGTCAGCTCCGGATCGCAGATCGCAACCTTCGGAATGATCTGCGGATTGGCGAACGTCATCTTCTGACCGGAGTTCATGATGATGACGAAGCCGACCGAGACTTCCGATCCCGTGCCCGCCGTCGTCGGGATCGCGATCACCGGCGCCACGCCCTTGATGTTCTTCGCCCCGCCTTTGAGCGGATCGAACTGCGAAAGCGGCTCGCCCGAAACCGCAAGCAGCGCCACCGCCTTGCCCAGATCCATCGCCGAGCCGCCGCCGACGCACACGACGCCGTCGCAGCCTTCGGATTTGTAGAGCGCAAAGGCCTTCAGCGTCGCCTCTTCGGTCGGGTTGCCCGGCGTCTCGTCGAAGACGGGCCACTGCGGCTTCGGCGTGATCGGATGCAGCACCTGCTCGATCAACCCCGCCGCAACGACGCCCTTGTCCGTCGCGATCAACGGCTTCTTGACGCCGAGCCGCGCGAGTTCGCCGCCGAGCACCTTCACGGCGCCGAAATCGAAATGCGTGGTCGTCAGATATTGCAGCACGGGCATGGGGGATGGTCCTCAAATGGGCGGTGAATGACGTTGCGGCGCAACATGACCGGACGCCCTCGCCGATGCAACAACGCACATGGGGGAAGGCGGGTCTCTCTCCACCTGTCGGCGCGCGCATGCCGTTGACGTTGCGCCGGCCCAGCCTGTAGCGCTGGGAAAACGGAAGCAGCGGGCCCCAAGTCCTTCGGGCCGCGCACGCCGGCCAACCAACCCGGTCGCGCCCGCGATCAGCGGAGCCCGCCCGATGTCGCTACTACATCTCCCAGATCGTTGCGGTCGCCGCGCGATCATCTCCGGCCACGACGCCACGCACCTGACCCCCGCCGCCCACGACATGAAAGCAGCCAACGAGCCGCACCCATGACCCTCGAAGAAATCTACTACGTTTCTCAGATCGTCGCCGTCGTCGGCATCTTCGCCTCGCTCGTCTTCGTCGGTATGCAAATCCGCCAGAACACGCGCGCGACGCGGGCGGCCTCGCACAATGCGGTTTCGGACTCGCTCAACGAGATCAATCGCATGTTTGCCGAGAACGCGGACCTGACGAAGATCTGGCTCGCCGGAATGTCCGATCGAGCCGCTCTTTCGCCGGAGGATCGCTGGCGTTTCGACTCAACGCTGCGCGCTTACATGCATGTGTGCGAAACGATGTACATCCAGGCGGGCCTCGGCACCGGAGACAAGGGCATCATGCTTTCCGAGGAAGAGGGCATCAAGACGGTGTTGGCCTCGCAGGGCGCCCGGGCATGGTGGGCGCAAAACCCGTATGGCTTCTGCGCCGAGTTTCGAACCTACATCGCCAAGCTGGCGCAAGCCGCGGAGATCGCGAAGTAGCGTTCTAAGAAATCCATCTGGCGTTAATATGTTTCCGGTGATATAACCGGGTTTCAAGGATTGAACCGAGTATCATGTCCACCGCTTCGCAAATCAAAGCCTCCGCCAACCATCGCCGGCGCGCCCGCGCGCGCGGACTCATGCGTGTGGAGGTTCAGGCGGCGAAGGGCGATACGGCCTTGATCCGAGCGCTCGCCGAGACACTGCGCGGCGAACCGAAGCGAGCAAGGACGCTGCGCGCGGTGTTGGAACGCGCGTTGACCAGCAACGACATCAAAACCGCGTTCGACGTGTTCGGCTCCGACATTCCCGACGAAGCGTTTGCCGGCATCTTCGATCAGCCCCGCCAAAAAGCCTGGCGCAAGGTCGACTTGTGAAGTTTCTGCTCGACACGAACGTCATTTCCGAGATCCGCAAGCGCGATCGCGCGCATCCGAACGTCGCGAAATGGGTGGCGCAAACGCCGGTCGCCGACATCGGCACCAGTGTCGTCGTGCTCGCCGAAATCCGCCGCGGCATCGAACTGAAGCGCCGCCGCGATCCGGAGCAAGCAAAAGTTTTCGAACGCTGGTTCGTCCAAATGCGCGCCCGTCTTGGACCGCGGGTGCTGGGCATCGATGAGCCGATTGCCGACGCGTGGGCGCGCCTTTCGATCCCCGACCCGCTGCCCTTCATCGACGGCCTGCTCGCCGCCACCGCCAAAGTGCACGGCCTCACCGTCGTCACTCGCAACACCGCCGACATCGCCAGAACCGGCGCCAAATTCATCGATCCATTCGCGAAGTGAGGGGCCACTAAGTTAAGCCAAGTAACGCACCATGACCCTCGAAGAACTCTACTACCTCTCCCAGATCGTCGCCGTCATCGCGATCTTCGGCTCGCTGATTTTCGTCGGCGTCCAGCTGCGTCAGAATACGCGTGCGACGCAGATGGCGAGCCTGCAGTCGGTCCTTGACGGTTGCCGCGACCGCTTCTTCGTTCCCGGTTACACCGACCCGGACATGCTGAGGATGTTCGCACAAGGCCTCACCGACATGAACGGGCTGAGTGCGGACGACAAGCGCAAGTTCAACTTCCTCCTGTTCGATCAGTGCTTTCAGATGCAGCACGTCATGCAGCTGCACGAGCACGGCACGCTTTCAAAGGTCGATTTCGACGCCTGGCTGTACTACGTGGGGTCCCTCTTCAAGTGCCCCGGCGGGGCCGACATGTGGCCGTACATCAAGACCTCGATCACGCCGACCATTCGAGATCTCATCGAAGGCTTTCTGGCAAAGAACCCGGGCCACCCGTCCTACCTTGAACTCAATCCACTGTTTCGCGCCGGCGACAAGCCGGTCATCGACCTGACGCAATCGCAACCCGCTGAGCGCTCATGACCCTTGAAGCCATCTACTACATCTCGCAGATCGTCGCGGTCATCGCGATCTTCGGGTCGCTCGTCTACGTCGCGATCCAGACGCGCCAGAACGGCCGGATGATACGCGCGAAGGCCGCATGGGATGCGCAAGTCTCGTTTGCGGAAATCAACGATAAGCTCGCCGAAGGTGGTTCGATCAGCGAGTTGATCTTCAGGTCTCTGACAAGTCCGGAAAGCCTGACCGACTACGAAAGGCACCTGACACACCGCTTCCTGCGCGGCGTTCTGCAGCGAACCGAGGCGCAATACGCGCTCTACACGAACGGCGTGCTGGATGCGGAGGTCTGGCGCTTGCGGCGTGCCTACATCAAGGGCTTGATGAACAACCCGATCTTCAGCGAAATCTGGCAGGCCGACAAGGGAAACTCGATGTTCACGCGCGCCTTCATCGCCGAGATGGATAAGTCCGAAGATCGGGACGCGCCGAAGTTTCTGGGTGCGGGTACGAACGAACGAGCAGACAAGGAACCGGCGTAAGCCTCGAAGACCGGCGCGCGGACTGCGATCGGACGGTTCAGCGAACCGTCTCTTTCTCCTTCGGCGCCGAAACGCGGCGGGGCTTGCTCTCGGCCCGGGGCTTGGGCAGCAGCCGGAAGCGCGTCTGACACCACGCGAAATCGACGCCGACATCGAGCAGCGCATCCGAACGCCCGCACGGGCACGCGAACTCCAACACCTCGATTACGCGGTAAGTCTCCCCCGCGACCAGAGGCACCGGCTTACCGGTCACGTGGTTCGGGGCGGCATTGACGCAAAGAACCAGATCGCCAGGCCCGACCGCGTCGCTCATAACTCCCATCCCTTGCCGAACACTGGAAGATTAGACCTTAAGCCGAAGGCGGCAAGGGGCGGCTCACAACCTGGCCCCAATGCTCATTCAAGCCGCGGCGCGCCCCAAAATCATATCGCTCGCCTTCTCCGCGATCATGATCGTCGGTGCGTTCGTGTTGCCGGAGACGAGGCGCGGCATGATCGAGGCGTCGACCACGCGCAAGCCTTCGATCCCGTGCACGCGCAGCTGCGGGTCGACGACCGCGCGCGGGCCGTGGCCCATCTGGCACGTGCCGACCGGGTGATAGATCGTGGCGCCGTTGTTCTTCGCAAAGTCGAGCAGGTCCGCGTCCGTCTTCGCGGCCTCCCCCGGCAACAGCTCGCTTTGCATATAGGGCCTCAGCGCAGGCTGGCTCGCGATCTTGCG
>CAZLRW010000237.1:0-4207 GCA_964561925.1 uncultured Flavobacteriaceae bacterium | reverse complement strand
CAACATCTTGTCGCGCAAGGCGTGCCTGCGCGCCCGAGCCCGCCCATCGAACTCGCAATCGCGAACGGCCGCAAAACGGCCCGCAAAGCGAAGGCGGCGCATGCGCTCTTTCCGTTCCTCCGCATAGGGCTGCAACGCATCGACGGACCAGTCGGACGAGGACGGATGTCGCTTACCACCCGTACGTCGCGATGCGAAATCGAAAGCCCCTGCCCGATCGTCGGATCGTTGTGACCGGCGGCATCGCCGATTGCGACGACACCGGGCGCGAACGGTTCGTCCGCCCATGTGTCGTTGTTCGCGTAGACGAAGCAGTGGCTCGCCGGCCGCGCGTTCGCGATCACCTCGCCGTGAGGCAAACAGTCGAGCGCGAAGCTCTGGACGAAACGCGCCGGCGCATCCTCGCCCATGAAGCGGTCCTTGTGTGCAAGCGATGTGCCGAGATAGAGCCGCGCCTTGCCGTCCGCCTGCGGAAACACGAAGAAGTTGACGTCGCCCGCGGTGCCGATGGACTGCAAGTCGGAAGGCCAGCCGCCGGCACCTTCGACCAGCATGCCGGAGAACCAGTGATGCGGCGGCAGCGCGTCGATCTTGATGCCCGCTTGCTGCGCGGTCTTTCCGTGCCGCCCGTCTGCGGCAACGACGAGGCGGGGTTTCAACTCGTGAACCGCACCCTCGTGTTCGAAACGGACGGTCGGCGGCTCGCCCGGCGTCACGTGAGTCTTGCGCACGCCACGCAGGAACCGCGCACCCGCCGCAACCGCCGCGTCGTCGAGCAGACCGCATGTCCTCGGATGACCCAACGTCAGCGGTCCTTCGCTGCCGGGCACGATCATCGTGAAGTCGATCGTTCGCGCCTCGGCATCCGCGTGGGGCACACCTTCGTCGTACGTGACGTGGCGCTTCAGGTGGTGCCCGCCGTGCTCGCGGTAAAGGTCGTAGAGGCCGAGCCGCTTGGCCTCGGCGACACCCCATGGAGCGAGCCACTCGCCGCGCACGACGTCGCGATGTTCGGTCGTGATTTCGAGCATGAGCACCGAATGGCCCGCTCGCGCCATGACGGTCGCAAACGCGCCGCCCGCAATCCCGCCGCCGATCACCACGATATCCGGCGTTTCGATTTTCACCACTGGGCCTCCGATATTCTTCAAGCCGAACCCTAGCATGGCGACGCCGACCTGCCGCAAATCCGCCAACGCGATGCGCCCTGGTTAAGGGGGCGTAAACGCGAATGATCGAGTTCGACCCGATTGGGCCAGACACGAAGTCCAATCTTTACCCCCGTCGGGCGAAAATGCCCGGTCATTCATGGGGGGCGGACGCCGTATGGCGCGTGGAGTTCCTGCCAGTCGGAAAGCATCGACCGCTGCGCAACCCGCGCAGCGCTCGATAGCGCTCGACCTCGCGCCGCTGATTGCTCCGTACAAGAAGGAAGGCCGTCTTTCGTTGCGGGTCGAGAACCTGCCGCAGGGAACCCGTCTCTCTCGCGGAAGCCGCAACAACGAGCGCTCGTGGTCGTTGGCCTCCGACGAACTCGAAGATCTCTTTTATCTGCTGCCCGACGGTGCCACGAAGCCCCACAAACTGGCGCTGAGAATTGTCAGCCTTGCGAACGGCAATACGCTGGCCGTGATCGAGATTGCGATCGACCCGGAAGCCGCTCAGGCGAACGCCGCAGCACCGCCGACACCGGCCGCGGCACCGCAGCAAGACGACGCAGAGCTCGAGCGCCTGCGCGATGCGCTGACCAAGGCGGAAGCGGAACTCGGCGACATACGCGCCAAGCTGAAGGTCCAAACACCGGCCCGCGACACCGACACCGAACTCGCCGCCGCGCACGCCGTCTGGCAGAAGGATCTCGACAGGCAGCTTGCCGATGCCGCGGCCGCGCGCAAGGCCGAAGTCGCCGAAGTCGAGGCGCGTTGGAAGACGGAACTCGGCGCGGCGCGCGCGGCTTGGCAGCGCGAAGCCGCCGACTCCGCCGCCCAAGCAAAGGCCGGCGCAGTGGGCCAAGCCGATGAAGTCAAACGGCTGCGCGAGGAAGCCGCTGCCCTGGCCGCGAAAGCAAGGGACGAGGCTGCCGCCCGACTTGCAGAAAGCGAAGCTGCGTGGAAGGCGAAACTCGCCGCTGTCGAAGCGCAAGCGCGCGCAACCGAAACTGCAGCGCTCAAACTTCGCGACGAAGCCGTGGCCAAAGCCGGTGCGCTGACGTCGAAGGTCGCCGCGTGCGAAACCGCCGTGACCGAGGCGCTCGCCAAAGCCGAGGACCAGTGGAAGAAAGCTGAGGCCGAACGGTCGGCCGCAACCGAGACCCGCTGGAAGGAAACGCTCGCCAAGGCCGTCGCCGAGGCGCGCGCGGCGACGCCGCCTCCGCCGCCGATCGACGATGGCGCGTTGAAGTCGCTGCGCGCCGCCCTAGCGGTCGCAGAGGACGAGCGCGACGCAGCCCGTCGCGAGGTGGAGGCGGCCCGCACGAAGGCCGACGCCCTGTCCACCGCCCTGGCTGCACGCGACGCATCGGAACTCGAGACGCTCGCCAAGGCCGAAGCGGCATGGAAGGCAGCGGAAGCCGACCGCCTGGCCCGGACCGAAACGCTTTGGAAGGAAACAACCACCAAAGCCGTCGCCGAGGCGCGCGCCCAACTTGTCGCGCCGCCACCGCCCCCGCCGGTCGTTCCCGACGACACCGAATTGAAACGACTCCGCACAGCGCTCGTCGCCGCCGAGGCCGAACGCGACACCGCCCGCCGTGAAGGCGAAGCGGCGCTGGCAAAAGCCGAAGCCGCTTGGCGGCAAAAGCTGGCCGATGCGAAGCCGGCGACTGCCGAACCGGCATCGGCGAAGGAACTGCGCGCCACGATCACGGATTTGCAGACCAAGCTCGACGAGCGCGACGCGGCACTCTTGCAGGCACGCCGCGAATCCAAGGGAGATGCCTTCGCGCAACGCGAAATGGGCATGCTGCGCGCGAAGGTCGAACGGCTCGAATCCGAGCTGGCGGCGGCCGTCCCCGCCCGGCGCAACGAACAGCACAATTCGGGCCAGCCTTTCCGCGTGCGCGAGATGTTGGTGAAGGCGCCCGACGAGAAAGCCCCGGCGAACAACCGCATGGTGCGCGACATCGCGATTGCGGGCGCGCTCGGCATCGCCGCCGTCGTCTACTTCTATCCCGAAATCTCGGGGATGGTGTTCGGGCCGCCGCCGGCTCCCGTGGTCGAGAAAGCACCTGCTGTCGAGCCGCCGCCCGCGCCCACCGCCCCGCTCGAGGAGAAGGCCCGCACTGCACGCGACGCCAAGCTTCGCGAGGCGCCATCAACCTCTTCCGCGACGCTCGCCAAGTTGGCCAAGGGCGCCGAAGTCGCCATCGTCGAGCGTCAGGACAAGTGGACGAAGGTCCGCTTCACCGCCAAGCCCGGCGAGCCGCCACGCGAAGGCTGGGTCTCCGCACCGCTGCTCGAACCGCTCCCGCCGACGGCGCCCAAATAGAAAGGGCGGCACGCCGGCCGCCCTTCAATCTCAATCGGACCGCGGCCCTTAAGCGGCCGCTTCCGCGTCTTCCGCTTTCGCTTGGACAGGTCCCGAGTCTTTGCCCTTGGCCTCGACGTCGCGATCGACGAACTCGATCACGGCCATGTCGGCCGCGTCGCCGAACCGGTGACCCGCCTTCAGCACGCGCGTGTAGCCGCCCTTGCGCGACGCGTAGCGCGGCGCGAGCACGTCGAACAGCTTCGCCACCATCGCCGTATCGTTCCTGAGGGCCGAGAGCGCCTGGCGCCGCGCATGCAAATCGGTCTTGCCGCGCTTGCCGAGGGTAACCAGCTTCTCGACCACCGGGCGAAGTTCCTTCGCCTTGGGCAGCGTCGTCGTGATCTGTTCGTGCTTGATCAGCGCCGACGCCAGGTTGACGAACAGCGCCTTGCGGTGGCTCGAAGTCCGGTTGAGTTTGCGGCCCGCTGAACCGTGGCGCATGGTCTAGTTCCCTTCCCTGGGAGCGCCGGCTCCAGCCGGCTCTTCTCCCTTCGTTGAGGCCCAAAAGAGCCGGCTGGTAGCCGGCGCTCCCAGGCTAGTATTGATCCTCGAACTTCCGCGCCAGTTCTTCGATGTTTTCCGGCGGCCAGCCCGGCACTTCCATGCCGAGGTGGAGACCCATCGAGGCCAGCACTTCCTTGATCTCGTTCAGCGACTTGCGGCCGAAGTTCGGCGTGCG
>CAZLRW010000236.1:0-4238 GCA_964561925.1 uncultured Flavobacteriaceae bacterium | reverse complement strand
CGAGATCAAGCGGGCGGCATCGCCGCTGGTGCAGTGACCCGGACTCCACCGCAAAAATGCCGCTTGGACTGGTTTGCCCGCGTGGGCGGACGGACGCGGCTGAGCCGAAAGCGTGACGACGGCGCGACCTTCAGATGTGAGCTGCCCGGCACGGCGCCCTATGATCTGCGGTGCCCGGCGATGTGCGGACTTTGCGTTGACCGGAAGCGCCGTGACGCTGGTCGGTATTCCTTTGCGTTGAGATTGTCGTTCAGAGAAAGGCCTTGAGCTCCGCCACGAATTTGTCGAACTGGTCGTGGTGGAGCCAGTGACCGGCGTTTTCGAACGTGACGACGCGGGCGTGCTTGAAGTGTTTGGCGCGGCCGTCTTGTTCGGGGTTTGAGGCCCAGCTGTCCTTGCCGTACATGAGCAGCGTCGGGCATGCGATCGCCGACCACAGGCGTTCGCTGTCTTCCTGCGCAAGGTCAAACGGCGGGAAGACGCGCATGTAGGGATCGAACTTCCAGCTATAGGTGCCGTCTTCGTTCTGCGCGACGCCGTGGACGGTCAGGTGGCGGGCCTGTTCGTCGGAGAGGTGGTGGTTCGCGTCCTTCATGCGCTTGAACGCTTCGTCGAGCGTCGCGTAACGGTGCGGTTGCTTGCCGGCGAGCGAGCGTTTCGCCTCGATCCAATCGCGCAGGCGCGCGTCGATCGGTTTGGCGAGACGTTCGGCGAGCATCTTGGGGCTGGGGCCCAATCCTTCGATCGCGACGAGTTTTTTTACGTTCGCGGGGTATGTGCCCGCGTAGCGCAGCGCGATGTTGCCGCCGTAGGAGTGCGCGACGATCGTCACCGGCGCAAGCTTCAGCTGATGGATCAACTGCGCGAGGTCGTAGAGCGTGGCGAGCCCGCCGTAGTCGCCGGAGGGCGACCAGTCGCTGTCGCCGTGGCCGCGCAGGTCGGGGGCAATGACGTGCCACTTGTCGCGCAAGGCTTGCGCCGTCCAGTCCCAACTGCGCGCGTGGTCGCGTCCGCCGTGGAGCAGGATCAAGGGTGGCGCGTCCGCGTTGCCCCAATCGGCATAGCGCAGGCGGAGCCGCTGAGAGACGAAACTGTTCGAGGTGGGTCCGGTGATCATGGGCGGAACATGCCGTGCTGCTTCTGGTTCGGCAACAAGCGAAAGGCCGTGTGGCGTTTTTCCGGTGACTGGGCTCGTGCTAGCGTTGAAGGATGAGGCAGATTTTCCCAGCGTTGGTGGCTGTTGCACTGGCTACGGTTGGTGCTCGGGCAGACGCTTGCCCGCCGAACGATCAGGTGGTTGCGCCCGTTCATGTCGTGGACGTCGAAGCCGGTGTCGTGCGGCGTGACCGCGCGCTTGTCATCTCGGGCGGGCGCATTGTGGCCGAGTCTGCCGCGAATGCCGTGCAGGGCGGGAAGAGCGCCGATGGGAACGGCGCTTACGTGATCCCGGGGCTCTGGGACATGCATGTGCATGCGCTCTGGGATGCGAGTGTGCCGGAACCGTTCTTTCGTATGTTTCTCGAGGCCGGCGTTACCTCGCTGCGCGATATGGGTGGCGATCTCAAAGTCGCGGTTGCTGCGCGCACCGGTGGCGGCTCATGCTCCGCTCAGCCGCATTTCTGGTTTGCCGGTCCGTTCCTCGACGGGCCGCAGCCTGTCGATCCAGCGCTGTCGATCGCGTTGCGTACGCCGCAAGACGGTCAGGCCGCCGTGCGCATGCTGAAGAGGCAGGGCGTCGACTTTCTCAAGGTCTATAGCCTCGTTCCCGGCGACGTCTTCACCGCGATCTTGGACGAAGCGGAGCTGGCGGGGCTGCCGGTGGCTGGGCACTTGCCGGGCGACGTGAAGGTGAGCGACCGCAACGTGCGTCGGATGGCAAGCATCGAGCATCTCGCGATCGAGCTCGGTGGGCTGTGCGCGTTCGACGACCAAGCCGCGTGCGGTCCGGTATTCGATGCCCTGATCCATGCAGGCGTTGCGATGACGCCCACGCTGATCGCGCGCGAAACGTCGACGCGCATGGCGGACGCGGACTTCCGTCCGTCTTACGAAGGATTGCCGCCGGCCGTGCGATCGTACTGGGAGAGTTCATTGCGAACGGCGGGCGGGCACGACGATGCGTGGCGGGCGAAGCGCCGTGTGTCCCTCGAGCATGCGCGATGGATGACCCGGGAGTTGGCGCGGCGCAAGGCGGTGCTTCTCACCGGGTCGGATGCCGGCACACCGTTCGTCGTGCCGGGCGCAAGTCTGCACGAGGAGCTTGCGCTGATGGTCGAGGCCGGTCTATCGCCGCTCGAGGTTTTGCGTGCGGCGACCGTCGTACCGGCACGCTTCATGAAACGGGCGGATATGGGCCGGATCGCGCCGGGGGCGGTGGCCGATCTCGTGCTGCTGTCGGGCAATCCGCTGGAGGACATTCGCAACACGCGGCGCGTCGTCGGCGTCTATCTCCAAGGGCGGCTGGTCGCCGGACGCCGCTAGGCAAACCCTTGTCCCGCCTCGAGCGGTGCGAAGCGGACGAGGCGGCTGGTGAGGACGGCGGCTTGGCGGTGGATCACGGCTTGTTTGTAGTCGGCGTCCGTGATCATGGCGAGGAAGGCCGCGGCGCTCGGGTAGCTTGCGATGAAGGCGAGGTCCCAGCGTTCGCTATCGCCCGCGGGACCTGTCACCATCGCCTCGAACTTGCCGCGCCAGATCGTCTTGCCGCCGACGCGGGTGAAGATTGCCTCGCTCGTTCGGCCGTATTCGGCGTAAGCCTCGGCGCCGGTGAGGCCGCGCGCCGCGTGGCTGTGGCCCGCCGGGTAGTGCGCGCGCTCGTGATAGCGGATCAGGTTCAACATGTTGATCGGCGTGTTGCGCGGCAGCGCCTTGAACGCGTCGAAGTTCGCGCGGGTTGGGTCGACGAAGAACTCTTCCATGGCGAGGCTTTGAGCTTTGGTGAAAGTTGCGTGGTCGCCTTACATGCCGTGTCCCCGCGCATTCGACAAGCGGTGGTCCTTGGCATAGGTTCCGCGCCGAGAATTTCGCACCGAAGGGAGCGCTGCACCCCGTGAAAGCCCTCGTCAAATCCCGCGCCGAGCGCGGTCTCTGGCTCGAAGACGTGCCGATGCCCGAGATGGGCATCAACGACGTTCTGATCCGCGTGCTGAGGACCGGCGTGTGCGGCACCGATCTGCACATCTACAATTGGGACGATTGGGCGAAGAAGACGATCCCCGTGCCGCTCGTGATCGGGCACGAGTTCGTGGGCGTGATCGAGAAAGTGGGCTCGAACGTCACCGAGTACCGCAAGGGCGAGATCGTCTCGGGCGAGGGGCACATCGTGTGCGGGCGCTGCCGGAACTGCATGGCGGGGCGCTATCACATGTGCGCGAACACCAGCGGCGTCGGCGTCAACCGCGCGGGCGCGTTCGCCGAGTACATCTCGTTGCCGATGACGAATGTCTGGCATCACCACGAGGGGATCGATCTCGACGTCGCCTCGATCTTCGACCCGTTCGGCAATGCAGTGCACACGGCGCTGCAGTTTCCGGTATTGGGCGAGGACGTGCTGATTACCGGCGCGGGGCCGATCGGCATTATGGCCGCGGCCGTCGTGCGGCAGGCGGGGGCGCGCTTCGTCGTCATCACAGACATCAACGAGCCGAGGCTCGAGCTTGCGCGTCAGATGAAGGTCGACCTGGCGCTGAACGTGAAGGAGATGTCGGTCGCCGAGGCGCAGAAGAAGCTTGGCATGAAGGAAGGTTTCGACATCGGGCTCGAGATGTCGGGCAATCCGGCGGCGTTTCGCGAGATGCTCTCCAACATGTGCCACGGCGGCAAGATCGCGATGCTCGGGATTCCGTCGGGCGATATGGCGATCGACTGGAACAAGGTCATCTTCAACATGCTGACGATCAAGGGCATCTATGGGCGGGAGATGTTCGAGACCTGGTACAAGATGTCCGTGCTGGTGCAGTCGGGGCTCGATATCGCGCCCGTGATTACGCACCGCTTTCCCTACACGGATTTCGAGAAGGGCTTCGCCGCCGCGAACACCGGCTCGTCGGGTAAGGTTGTGTTGAAGTGGAGCGACTTGTAGTTTTGGCCGAACGTGCTCTTGTCCTGGGACCGCGGGCGTCCCGCCCGCTCTTTGCGGAATTTCCAATCGTTGTGCGTTTGAGAGTTTACAAGAGCGGGCGGGGCGGCACGTTCACTTCGCCCGTCATGCCCTGGCCGCCCTTCACCTTCAGCTGGCC
>CAZLRW010000235.1:0-4244 GCA_964561925.1 uncultured Flavobacteriaceae bacterium | reverse complement strand
AACCCTGAGGAGGCGCGCACCTGGGCCGACATCTACTACGGCATCATCGCCTCCGACGCGTGCGTGCCCTTGGGCCACAGCGTGAATGCGAACATCGCGATGGTCTCCTCCTTCTCGATCCACCACGACCGGGCGGAGGCGATCAGGCGCGGCCACGAAGGCTTCGAGTTCTTCGGCTACGCGCTGAACGCGCTGGTCGCGCGCGACACGGTCCCCGGGCGCACGAATCTGTGGGGCGAGTATCTGGCGCTGCGCGGCAACCGCACGGAAGAACTCGCGCGCGCCGCCGCGAACGCACCGCAAGGCGGCGGCATCGGCACGCCCGCCGACATGCGCGTCCACCTGCACGCGTTCCAAGAGGCGGGCGTCGACCAAGTCATCTTCATGCAGCAGGCGGGCAAGAACCGCCACGACCACATCTGCCAATCGCTCGAACTCTTCGCCGCCGAAGTTATGCCCGGCTTCAAACGCGAAGCCGCCGAACGCGAAGCAGCGAAGGCAAAGCGCCTCAAGCCCCACATCGAAGCCGCGCTCGCCCGCAAACCGCGCATGAAACCGCTCGCCGACCACGAGATCCCTGTGGTGAAGGCGTCGGTCGCGCAGGCGCAAGTCAATCAAAGCGCCCGCTAAGTTTCTTCCGGATGGCTGCGACTCTGTGGCTCTGTGCCTCTGTGTGCAAGTCTTCCGCCCATCGCGTTCGCGCTCGCGCGCCGCTACCATACGCCGAACCATCCCCGCCAGGTCCCCGAAATGCTCTTCGTCGAAATCACCGTCCTTCTCGCGCTTGTCGTGCTGAACGGCCTGCTTGCGATGTCGGAACTGGCCGTCGTCTCCGCCCGGCGCACCAAACTGAAGGCGATGGCCGACGACGGGCGGCCGGGCGCCGCGCGCGCGCTGGCGCTGGCGGCCGAGCCCGGGCGCTTCCTCTCGACGGTGCAGATCGGCATCACGACGGTGGGCGTCGTCGCCGGCGCGTTCTCCGGCGCCACGATGGGCGCACGCCTCGGTCAGTGGCTGATGGGGTGGGGCATCCCCGAAGCCTTCGCCGAGCCGATCGGTTTCGGCGTCGTCATCGCGTTCATCACCTATCTCTCGCTGGTCGTCGGCGAACTCGTGCCGAAACAATTGGCGCTCAGGAATCCCGAGCGTGTCGCCGCCCTCGTCGCGCCCGCGATGTCGCTGCTCTCGCGCCTGGCCGCGCCGTTCGTCTGGGTCCTCGACCGCTCCGGCCGCGCGCTCTTGTATTTGATGGGCAGCAAGCGCTCGGACGAGGCGAGCGTCACCGACGAAGAGATCAAGGCGCTGATCACGGAGGCCGAAACCAGCGGCGTCATCGAACCCGAAGAGCGCCGTATGATCTCCGGCATCCTGCGCCTCGGCGACCGCCGCGTGCGCTCGATCATGACCCCGCGCAACGAGGTGGAAGCCGTCGACGCGGGCGCGGACGCGGACGAAATCAGAGCGGCGATCACCGCCTCCGCCCACGGCCGCTTCCCCGTGACCGACGACAAGCCGGATGAAGTCGTCGGCGTTCTGCAGGCGAAGGACGCGCTGAACGCGATGCTCGCCGGCAAACCGCTCGATGTGCGCGCGCTGATGCGCCAGGCGCCGGTCGTGCCCGACACGGCGAGCGTCTTGAACCTCATGCGCCTGTTGCGCCGGTCGCCGGTGCACATCGCGCTCGTGCACGACGAATACGGCCAGTTCGAAGGCGTCGTCACGAACGGGGACATATTGGAGGCGATCACGGGCGCCTTCCAAGCCGACGAGGGCGAGGCCGAGCCGATGGCGGTCGAACGCGCCGACGGCTCGTGGCTGATCTCCGGCGCGATGCCGATCGACGAACTGCTCGATCTGCTCGCGATCAAGACGAAGCCCGAAGGCTCGATCTCGACCGCGGCGGGCCTCGTCATCGCTGCGCTGAAACACCTGCCCGCGGTGGGCGAGGCGGTCACGATCGCCGGCTGGCGCTTCGAAGTCGTCGACCTCGACGCCCGCCGCATCGACAAACTCCTCGTCCAACGCGCCCGCGAACCCCGCCGCGTCGACAAGCCCCGCTAGGCGAAACTGGCGCAAGCCGGGTGAACTCCGTTACATCTGACGGCGCGAACGAAAAGGGCAGGGCGGGCATGGCCACCGGCACGGCCGACATCATCATCTTGGGTGCGGGGATCGCAGGCGCCTCGGCGGCGTACGAGTTGGCCTCGACCCACCGCGTCCTGTTGCTCGAGCGCGAGCCGCAGCCGGGCATCCATTCGACCGGCCGCTCCGCCGCGATCTTCTCGGAGATCTACGGCAACGCCGTCGTGCGCGCCTTGAGCCGTGCGAGTCGCGATTTCCTGTTCGCCCCGCCGCCGGGCTTTGCCGACGCGCCGCTCGTCAGCCCGCGCGCGACGCTCTTCGTTGCGCCGCCCGAACAGATCGAAGCGCTGCGCGCGATGCGCGCCGATGCAGACGTGGCGGCGGGCACGGTGCCGATGTCGACCGACGAAGCGCTCGCCCGCGTGCCCATCCTGGCGCGCGAACGCGTCGCGGAGGCGCTCTTCGAACCGGGCGCCAGCGACATCGACGTCAACGGTCTGCACCAAGGTTTCTTGCGCGGCTTCAAAGCGCGCGGCGGACGCCTGCTTTGCGACGTGCGCATCGATGCGCTCGAGCGCAAAGGCGCGACCTGGCGCGTCGTCGCAGGCGATGCCGTCTATGAAGCGCCGATCCTTGTCAACGCCGCCGGCGCCTGGGCCGATGAAGTGGCAAGGCTCGCGGGCGTCGCCCCCATCGGCATCGAGCCGAAGCGCCGCACGGTGGTGCTGCTCGACGCGCCGAAGGAGCACGACATCCGCGCCTGGCCGCTGACCATCGACGCGGACGAGACGTTCTACTTCAAGCCCGATGCCGGCCGCCTCTTGCTGACGCCCGCCGACGAGACCCCGTCGCCGCCGTGCGACGCGCAGCCCGACGAAATGGACGTGGCGCTCGCGATCGACCGCTTCGAGACGTTCACGACGATGCGCGTGCGCCGCGTCGCGCACAAATGGGCGGGCTTGCGCTCGTTCGCCGCCGACCGCACGCCGGTCGTGGGCTTTGACGATACCGCGCGCGGCTTCTTCTGGCTCGCGGGGCAAGGCGGCTACGGCATGCAGACATCGTCCGCGATGGCGCGCACGGCGGCGGCGCTCGTCCGTGGCGAAGAGGTGCCAGCCGGGATCCGCGCCGAAGGCGTCACAGCCGCCGCACTCGCCCCCGCACGCCTGCGCGGAGCGACGCGATGAACCGCCTCGCCCGCATCGGCGTCGGCACCGGCGGCGCGCCGGGCCCGATCCTGTTCTTCGCTTGCACTGCCCACTTCATGCACCACGTGCTCGTGTCCCTTTATCTCACGCTGGTCCTGACGCTCACGACCGAATGGAAGATGACGTACAGCGATCTGATCGCGCTCTGGACGATCGGCTCGTTGATGGTGGGCCTCGGCGCGCCGCTCGCCGGCTGGCTCGGCGACCGTTGGGGCGAGGCGCGCGTGATGGCGTTGACGTTCTTTGGCCTGGGCGGGGCCAGCATTCTTTGCGGCCTCGCTCAAGGCCCCGTCATGATGCAACTCGCCCTCGCCGTGCTGGGTGCGTTCGGCGCGCTCTATCATCCGGTGGGCAATTCCTGGGTCGTCAAGCACGCGGTCGAGCGGGGCAAGGCGATCGCGCTCGCAGGCATCTTCGGTTCGTTCGGCGTCGCGGCCGGGCCCGTCACCGCCGGCGTGCTCAACGACCTCATCGATTGGCGCTGGGCGTTCATTCTGCCCGGCATGATCACGGTCGCCTTCGGCATCGCGCTTCTCGTGTTGATGGGGCAGGGCCGCATCCCCGAACGCGACGGCGACGCGGCCGAACTCGGCGCGCACGAAGCGCCCACCGCGCGCGACCGCCGCAACGTGCTGATGCTGCTCGCCGCCACCATGACGCTGACCCTGATCGCCGTCACCGCGTTCATGACGGCGCTACCGAAATTGATCGAGGACCTGAACCTCGTCTCGCGCGAGGGCCTGATCGGCGTCGGCCTCGTCACCGGCGCGATCTTCCTGACCGCGTCCGGCGCGCAGTTCTTGGGCGGCCACTACGCCGACCGTGGCGCCGCGCGGCGCACCTACATCGTGCTGTTCGCGTTGCTTGCACTCGCCTTTGCGGCGGCCGCGATGACGGGTAACTGGCTGATCCTGCCGCTCGCGATCACCGTGATGTTCCTGTTCGAGGCGATCG
>CAZLRW010000234.1:0-4247 GCA_964561925.1 uncultured Flavobacteriaceae bacterium | reverse complement strand
GACAGCAAGGTTGGCCCCAAGACGCGCATCGAGGTCGTGACCGAAGGCCTGCTCACGCGCCGCCTGCAAGGCGATCCGGAGCTGAAGGACGTGGCCCTCGTGATCTTCGACGAGTTCCACGAGCGCAGCCTGAACGCGGATTTGGGCCTCGCGCTCGCGCTCGAAATTCAGACCGCGCTGAACGAGGGCCTGAAACTCCTCGTCATGTCCGCGACCTTGGACGGCGCCCGTGTCGCGAAACTGATCGAGGGCCCGGTCTTGCGCTCGGAAGGACGCCTCTTCCCGATCGAGACGCGCCACGCCCCGCCGCCCGCGCACGCGCGGCTCGACACCTGGGTCGCGAACATCGTCGCTCGCGCGGCCGCGGAGACGGAGGGCGGCATCCTCGTCTTCCTGCCCGGCGAAGGCGAGATCCGAAGCGTCGCGCGCCTTCTGGAAGCAGAGCCCCCGCGCGGCACGACGGTGTTGCCGCTCTACGGCGCACTTCCCGCGGACGCTCAAGACCGCGCGATCCGCCCCATTTCGGGGACACGAAAGATCGTGCTCGCCACCGCGATCGCCGAAACCAGCCTCACGATCGAAGACGTGCGCGTCGTGATCGACGCCGGCCTCCAGCGCACCGCCCGGTACGACCCCGCAACCGGCATGACGCGCCTCGTCACAGGGCGCCTCAGCCTCGCCTCCGCCGACCAACGGCGCGGCCGCGCCGGCCGCGTGGCCCCCGGCGTCTGCTACCGCCTCTGGGACGAAGCCGAGACCCGCTCCCTCGCCGCCTACACAGCACCCGAAATCGCGACGAGCGACCTTAGCCCTTTCGCACTCGACCTCGCGGCGTGGGGCGAACGCGACGCAAGCCGCCTAAAGCTGCTCGACCCGCCGCCCACCGCCACCTTCGCCGAAGCGCAAGAGCTCCTCCGCGAACTCGACGCGATCGACGCGGAGAACCGCATCACCCCGCACGGCAGCGCGATGCTCGCCTTCGGCGCCCACCCGCGCCTCGCCCACATGATGCTCCGCGCGAAAGACGCAACCGCCTGCGCGCTCGCCGCGATCCTGAACGAACGCGACGTCATCCGCGGAAGGGACGCCGACCTCCGCACCCGCCTCGAAGCTTTCGCCGCCGGCCACGCCAATGCGGATCGCGCCGCCCTCGCCCGCGCGCGCGACCAAGCCCGCGTCTGGCGCCGCACACTCGACGTGAGGGACGACCGCATCGAACCCAGCGCCGCGGGCCGCCTCGCCGCATTGGCCTACCCCGAGCGCATCACCAAACGCCGCGGCCCGGCAAGCTTCCGCCTGGCCAGCGGCCGCGGCGCGACGCTCCCCGAAACCGACCCGCTCGCCCGCGAAGACTACCTCGCGATCGCGGCCCTCGACGGCGCCGGCGCGAACGCAAAGGTGCACCAAGCGGCCCCCATCACCTTGGCCGACATCGAAGACCTCTTCGCCGCCCACATCGAGACCCGCGAACTCTGCGAGTGGAATTCGAGGGACCGCGCCGTCACCGCCCGCGAGGAAGAACGCCTCCACGCCCTCACCCTCGCCGAACGCCCGCTGAAGAAGCCCGACCCCGCCCGCCTCGCCGCCGCCGTCATCACCGGCATCCGCGAACTGGGCGTGGCAAGCCTTCCGTGGACGGACGAACTCCAATCCCTGCGCGCCCGCACCGCCTTCATTCGAAAGCTCGAACCCGACGCAGACTGGCCCGACCTCTCCGACGACGCCCTCACCGCCTCACTCGAGACCTGGCTCGGCCCCTTCCTCGCCGGCATCACCCGCGCCGCCGACTTCGCCCGCATCGACCTCTCGAGCGCCATCCACGCCCTCTTCGATTGGGAGAAGAAAAAGCGCCTCGACACGCTCGCCCCCACGCACATCGAAGTCCCCTCAGGCTCGCGCATCGCAATCGACTACAGCGGCGACACGCCAATCCTCGCCGTCCGCCTGCAAGAAATGTTCGGCCTCGCCGACACACCCACAGTCGGAAACGGCAAAGTCCCACTGACCCTGCACCTGCTCTCCCCTGCGCGCCGCCCCGTGCAAGTGACGCGCGACCTGAAGAGCTTCTGGCAACGCGGCTACCCCGAAGTGAAGCGCGACCTCAAAGGCCGCTACCCAAAACACCACTGGCCCGACGACCCGTGGACCGCGATCCCAACCGCCCGCGCAAAGCCACGCGGCACCTAAAGCCCCATCGCCTCCGCGATCAGCTCGTCGCTCGCATCAGCGAGCAGCGCCTCGTTCGCGTCCATCCCGACAGGCACCTTGCCGATGTCGAGCAGCGCCGGCACCGCCAACGGCGACACGCGATCGAGCTTCTTCAAAACAATGTGCCCCTTGATCCGCTTCAAGAGCGCCCCCAACCGCTGAATATCGAGCGCCCCCGTCGCCGCATCGTCATACGCCGCGCGCAGCAGAATGTGATCGGGCTCATGCGTGCGCAGCACGTCGTAGATCAGGTCCGACGAGAACGTCACCTGCCGCCCGCTCCGCTCCTCCCGCGGGTTGCGCTTCTCGATCAGCCCGGCGATCACCGCACACGTGCGAAAACTGCGCTTGAGCAACGCCGATTCCGCAAGCCACGCGTCAAGATCGTCGCCCATCATGTCCTCGTCGAACAGACGGTTCATATCAAGCGTGTGAAGCGCCCCGAGCGCCCAGATCGCCAGCGAGTACTCGCTCGCGACAAACCCGAGCGGCTTCATCCCCATCCGCTCAAGCCGCCGCGTCAGCAACATGCCCAGCGACTGATGACACAGCCGCCCGTCGAACGGGTAACAAACGAGAAAGTTCCGCGCCCCGCGCGGAAACGTCTCGATCAGCATCTCGTTCGCCTTCGGCAACACCGAGCGCAAGCGCTGAATCCCAAGCCATTCCTTCACCTGGTCGGGCAGAAACTGCCAGCGTTTCGGATCGGCGAGCATCTCCCGCACGCGCTGCGCGAGAAACGTCGACAGCGGAAACTTGCCACCCTCAAACGACGGAATGCGGGGATTGCCCGGCGGCCCCGGCGTCACGATGGCCTCCGTCTCGACGATCCCTTCAAAGCGCAAGATCTGCCCCGCAAACAGAAACGTGTCGCCCGGCAACAGCTGCTGCAGGAACCATTCCTCGACCTGCCCCAAGATGCGCCCCGCATAGGTCGCGCGCGGCCCGCGATACTTGCGCACGACGCGCACCTTCAGCATCGGCACTTCGACGATCGTCCCACAGTTCAAACGATAACGCTGTGCGACTTGGGGGCTGGCCACACGCCAAAGCCCCTCGACCGTCTTCTTCAACTTCGCGTAACGCTCGTAAGCGCGCAGTGCATACCCGCCCGTCGCCACATAGTCGACGACGCGATCGAAGTCGGTACGCAAGAGCTTCGCATAAGGCGAGGCCGTCACGACCTCGGCGTAAAGCGCATCCGCGTCGAACGGCGCCGCGACCGCGCTACCCAGCACATGCTGTGCCAACACGTCGAGCGCCCCGGCACGCGGCTTTTCGCCGTCGAGCTCGCCGTGCATCAACGCATCGCGCGCCGCCTCGCATTCCAGCACCTCGAACCGGTTCGCGGGCACAAGCAACGCACGGCTCGGCTCCGTCATCCGATGGTTCGACCGGCCGATCCGCTGCGCAATGCGGCTCGCGCCCTTCGGCGCGCCGACATTGATCACCAGATCGACCGCACCCCAATCGATGCCAAGATCGAGCGTCGACGTGCACACCACGGCACGCAAATTGCCCTTCGCCATCGCCGCCTCGACCTTGCGCCGCTGCTCCGGCGCAAGCGACCCGTGATGCAACGCGATCGGCAAATTCTCAGCATTGATGTTCCAAAGCTCCTGGAACAGAAACTCCGCCTGCATGCGCGTGTTGACGAAGACGAGCGCCGTCTTCGCGCTCTTGATCGCGCCCATGATCTCGGCAAACGCATGGCGCGCGAGATGCCCCGCCCACGGCACATCCTCCTTCGACGCCAAGATGGAAAGATCGGGTTCCGCTCCCGGCGCACCGCGCACCACACGCGCCGCGCGCACGTCGCCAGGCCGCTGTGGCACCAGATAGCGCGCGAGCAATTCCGGATCGTCCACCGTCGCCGACAACCCGACGCGCCGATGCGCAGGCGCCAGCGTCGACAACCGCGCCAGATCGAGCGCCAGCAAATCGCCGCGCTTCGACGGCGCCAACGCATGCAACTCGTCGAGCACCACACAACGCAGATCGCCGAACAACATCGGCGCCTCACGCGTCGCAAGCAACAG
>CAZLRW010000233.1:0-4285 GCA_964561925.1 uncultured Flavobacteriaceae bacterium | reverse complement strand
CCGGCCGAGGCGCGAGACGCGTTCGCCTGCGTTCGCGAGGATCCGCGCGGCCTCGTCCGCGTGCGCTTCCGGCACCACCACCACCATGCCGATGCCGCAGTTGAACGTGCGCAGCATCTCGCGCTCTTCGACGCCGCCCGAGCGCGCGAGCCATTGGAAGACGGGCAGGGGCGCGAAGCTCCCCAAGTCGATTTCGATGTCGAGATCGTCGGGCACGACGCGCGGCGTGTTCTCGGTCAACCCGCCGCCGGTGATGTGCGCGAAGCCCTTGATCTCGCTGCCGCGGATCGCGGCGAGCGCGCTTTTCACATAGATGCGCGTCGGCGCCAGCAGCGCCCGCCCCAACGTCTCGCCCTTCGAGAACGGCGAGGCCGAGTCGTAGGAGAACCCGCTCTCCGCCACGATGCGGCGCACGAGCGAAAACCCGTTCGAGTGCACGCCCGACGACGCAAGGCCAAGCACCACGTCGCCCTCGGCCATATCGCGCCGCGGGAGAACCAGATCGCGCTCGACGGCGCCGATCGCAAAGCCGGCGAGGTCATAGTCGCCGCGCGCATACATGCCCGGCATCTCGGCCGTCTCACCGCCGACGAGCGCACAGCCCGCCTGGCGGCAGCCCTCCGCGACGCCTTTCACCACTTCGGTCCCGATCGCGACGTCGAGCTTGCCGGTCGCGAAGTAATCGAGAAAGAGCAACGGTTCGGCGCCCTGGACCACGATGTCGTTGACAGACATCGCAACGAGATCGATCCCAACCGTGTCGTGATTGCCAGACTCGATGGCGACCTTGAGCTTCGTGCCCACGCCATCGGTGCCCGCGACCAGCAGCGGGTCCTTGAACCCCGCCGCCTTCAGGTCGAACAACCCGCCAAACCCGCCCAAGGCCGCATCCGCCCCGGGCCGCGCCGTCGACTTCGCAAGCGGCTTGATCGCCTCAACCAACGCGTCGCCGGCATCGATATCGACGCCCGCTTGCGCGTAGGTCAGGCCGTTTTTGCGATCGGTCATCGAAGGGGGGATCCAGTTGCAACGAGCGCGCGCGTTTAAGCAGAACTTGGCAGCGCGCGAAAGGTGGCGGAAATGCCTCCCGCGGCTTGACGCCGCCGCTTTCCTCGCGATCACTGTGCACAACGAATCTTTGGGACCGCGATGGAACAGAAAGCGCTCATCCGCGCCATTGAGTCGCTGCTCGAGGCCCAAGCCGACAACAAGCGCCTGCGCGACAATTTCGAGGGCCTGACCAAGGACCCGGCGTTCCCGGGCCTCACCTGGCATTGGGGCCCGCGCCTCTACGCGCGCAGCCGACCGATCTTCCGCTCGCTCATCCTCAATCAGTTCTCGGACTGGTCGACGGACGGGAAGAAGTGGAAGCGCGTTCTGTGGAAGGATCACGACAAGGACCTTGAGGCCTGGCTCGGCGCCGCGCGTCAGGCGCGCGACAGCGCGTTGGTGCGCCGCCTCATTCAGTGGAAATACGCGAAGGCCGGAGGCTGGGGCGTCGACCGGCCGCGTTTCATGGCGGCGCTGACCGAGGCCTATCGGGCCGCTTCGGGCGCCGCCGCGCGCGCGATCGTGCTCGACGAGTTCAACGATTGGTTCTCGCTCGACGAGCCGGCCGCTATGGCGCTCTACGACACCGATCGCGCCGCCACGAAGTTCATCCTCGACCATTTGCCGCGCGGCTTCTGGAACCAAGAGAAGCGGCAGATGTGGGACAAGCTTGCCGTCCGCGCAGAGGCGAAGGGCGACCACGCATTCCACCGGGCGCTCTATCGCCAGATGATCCCGGTCGCACGCTGGCGCGAAGACTCGCTTGCGCTCGCGAAGTCTGAGACCGATGCGGCGAGACTGAACGACGCGCTGATCGAGCGCCATCCTCAGGGCTACGGGCTCGACGTCGCGCCCACAGTGATCGACATCCTCGACCGGCGTGGGCGCGACGTCTTCCCTTACGTTCGCGCGAAGCTGAATGACGTGGTTGGTGGCTGGGGCCGTGACAACCCGGCAAAGCGCATCATCGCGCTCGCCGCGTCGAAAGGGTGGTGGGACTTGTGGACGGCGGCCTGCCGCGCCGCGCCGCCGCAATTCTTCCAGGAAGGCGTTTCGACGGTCCTGAACGATCGCGCCCTTGGCGAGGACGCTCAGCGCGAGCGCCTTCGTGCGCTCGCCGGTGTCAGCCAAGAGTGGAATTGGCCGGGCATCGGCCTCGCACGCGTGCATGCGCTCGACGACAACCTCGCCTCGCATCTTTATCGACGCTATCCCGATCTCGTGCGCGGCCCGTTTCGCGCGCACGTGACGCCGCGGTGGTGGGGGCAGGGCTATCCGAAGCTCGTGTCGCTCGCGCGCGCCGCGAACGACACCGAACTCATGGACACGCTCGCCGCACGTTACGCGACCCATGTCACCTGGCAACAGCGATACGGGCGCAAAGAGGACAAGCCCGACCCGCTGCAAACGACCGCCGTCGAGCTTGCGAAGTACTACCAAGACATACGCGACAAGGACGTGGAGCTCTTCGCCCGCCGCGCGTCCGGCGTGCTGACGCGCATCCCTGCGTACACGCTGCGCGGCTACAACGCGCTGTTGCGCCACAACGATCTCGCGCGGTTGTTGTTCTCCCGCTCACTGCCATCGTTCCTTTCCTCACCGGTTGCGGTGCAAGATTTGGTGGAAGGCTCCGACATTCACGTGATGTCGCTCGCCTATCGAATTTTGGGTCAGCGCGATCCGCGCGCGGTGAGCCTTGCCGGCGCAAACCTCGACATCCTGTTGGGCACGTTGCTCAGGCCCCTGCACCGCAAAACAAGAATGGCGGCGTTTGGCGCGTTGGCGAACGCGGCGCGCTCGGGACCTGACGCTGCTAAGCGCGTGCTGGCGCGTGCTCGCGATGCGTTGAAGCTGCCCGATAAGAAGTATCCGAAAGCGGAACTGATCGGCCTGATCGGCGCCGTGCTCGAAGCCGCGCCCGAGTTGGCCAGTCCGCGCGAACGTCCCGTGATCTACCGCCGGGCGGAGAGGAAGGCGGCATGATCATCCTGGTCGATTACGCCTCGCCTTCGTTGTTCGACTCGACCGCGGATGCGGCGAACGTTGCGATGTCGACGAACATTCGCCGTCCGGTCCGCTTCCACGGCCGGGTGCGCGACCACGGCTTTATTCTGCGCATCGCACTGCGCGCGCTTGGCGAGCTGATTTGGTCGGACGACACCTGGCTCAGCGACGCGGCAATCCTCGATCCGGTGATCACGGTTCATCCGGATCGTGTGTTCTTCGAAGCGTTCAGCCAGGACCAATCGGCCTATGGCGCGCTGATCGTCGATCCGAAAATCTTCGAGACAATGGGCGACGTCGTCACCGGCACGACGAACATCGACTTCTCCGCCTGGCTCTGGGGCGCGCTGGGCGAAATGCGCACGAGCCGCTCGACCACACTCCGCATCGGCCCCGAAGGTTTCGAGGTAAAGACTTCGAGCGCTGGCGGCCGCTTTGAGAAGAAAGTCGATCTACCGGAAAGCTGGGTGCGCGGGTTCTTGCAAGTGCAGGCGGCGATGGGTCTACCCGGCACGGTCATTCGGGCGAAGCCGATTGACCTGCTCGCCGCGTTGCGCACGCTCAAGCACGGCAAAGCAAAAGTGTCGCCGCGCGCGCTGCGCTACGAATTCGAACCAGGCAAAGACGTGAAGCTCGTGCTCGAACCCTGGGAACACACCGTCCCATTTGAAGGCGCGAGCCACAACTACACCGAACACAAGACGACGCGCGTCTGGGGCCGCCGCCGACTGAAGCTGATCGAGGGCCTCCTGCCGTTCGCCGAGAAGGTCGACATCTATCTCAAGGGCCGCGCGCTGCCGAGCTTCTACGCGGTGAAGCTGCCCGGCATGACGTTCCTGCTTGGGATCACAGGTTGGTCGGGCAGCGGCTTCACGAACACCGGCGGCTTCGACCTCTTGGCGTCGAGCGCCGCCGAAGACGACGCGAAGCTTCCCGAAGCGCTCGAGCTTCTCCGCAAGAACTATCACGTCTCGACTGATGGCGTCGCCGAGGCGCTGAGGATCGATAAGACCGCTGCCTCGCGCATCCTCGTGCGCCTGTGCCGGCAGGGCAGGGCGATGTTCGACGTCGAAGCGCGCGATTATCGCCACCGTGAATTGTTCGAGAAACCGGCGGATGAGACGACGTACTTCCCGCCCGACTTGCGGCAAGAGCTGGCGGCGGGCTTCCTCGCCAAGAACGCTGTGAAGGTCACGTCCTGCGTCAGCGAAGAGACGCGCAAGGTGCGCTC
>CAZLRW010000232.1:0-4297 GCA_964561925.1 uncultured Flavobacteriaceae bacterium | reverse complement strand
TCCGGATGCGGCCCGATCGAGCGCAAGTCGGTGAGTCCGAGCTTCTCCTGCAGCCGGTCGCGATAGCGCAACGTCTCGCCGAAGAGCTTGCCGGTATTCAGAAAGATCACCGGAACCGAAGGATCGATCTGCGAAATCAGATGCAGCAGAACGACGGACTCCGACCCGAACGACGACACCGTCGTGATCCGGCCGGGAAACTCGTCCTTGATCATCGCGCGCAGCAGCCCGGCCGCATCGGCATCCGCATAGCGCGCGCGCAGCGTCTCGAGCCGCTGCTTGAGCGCGTCGGAAGCACCCGCAGCGTCCGTCCGGTCGAAGATACGCGGCGCCGGCGGCGGCGCTTTGCGCTTGGCCGGCTTCAAGGCTTGAAACGCACCTTCGCCGCTCATGCGGACACCCGCGCGCGAAGCCAGCCTTCGCGCTCCACGAGCTCGCGCGTCCGGCGCGTGATGTCGGCCTTGGCAACGCCCTCTTCCCGCCAGCGCGCCCGCGCCGCAGCGACGGTGCGCACGTGCTGGGCCCACTCCGGCCCGAAGATCTGTTGGAGATGCGAACGAATGTGTTGCGAAAGACCGGGCGCGCCGCCCCCGGTCGAAACGGTGATCAGCAACGCGCCGCGCCGCACCAGCGCCGGCACATGAAAGTCGCAAAACTCGGGCTGGTCCTCGGCATTGACGAGCGCGCCGACACCGCGCGCCAGCGCCGCAAGCCGTGCGGTGTCCTCGGCGGGCAGACCGGCGATCAGCACGACGGCCGCCCCGGCGAGGTCCGCCCTGACCGGCAGCCGCTCGTAGAGAGCCGCCTCCGCGTGGCACGCCCAGCCGTCCTGATCGATCACGTAAAGCGCCAGCTGCCCCGCACCCGCATCGCGCGCGTACTCGTAGCGCTGCTGCGCCGCCAGCCCGCGGCCTGCGACGACAACCTTCCGTTCGGTGATGTTCAATACGATCGGGAGCACGTTGGCCCCTTCCAAGAGCGATTTACACTCAGATAGCGAGAGCGCCTATTTTACTCAAGATCAGAACGTGAAATATTATAAATAACGAAAAAAGATGTGAATATACTATCCTGCGACCTTGAGCACGTCGGTGACCGACACGCCGATCTTGTCGCCCTGAAGCACGATTTCGCCGCGGGCGATGGGCTTGTTGTTCGCGAGGATCCACACCTGCTCGTCCTGCTTGGCGTCGAGTTCGATGACCGCGCCGCGGCCCATGCGCAGCAGCTGCTGCATCGGCAGCTTCGCCTTCCCGAGCACGACCGAGATTTCGACCTTAACGCTGCCGACCGCCGATGCCGTCATTGTGCCTTGATCCCGCTCAAACCCCGCGCACACTCTAGCGGCGGAGACCTTTCGTGATCGTTAAGCCCTCGGAAACCATCGCCTGGCGGATCAGCGATGCGCGCGTGCCCTACCCGGCCGCGGTCGCCGCGATGGAAGCGCGCGCGGCCGCGATCGCCGAAGGACGCGCGCGCGAACTCGTCTGGCTTCTCGAGCATCCGCCGCTCTACACGGCCGGAACGAGCGCACGCGACGAAGACTTGCTCGCGCCTGCGCGCTTTCCCGTTTTCCCGACCGGACGCGGCGGACAATTCACGTATCACGGGCCGGGTCAGCGCGTCGGTTACGTGATGATGGACCTGCGCCGCCGTGGCAACGACGTTCGCCGCTTCGTGCGCGATCTCGAAGAGTGGCTCATCCGCACGCTCGCGGCGTTCAACGTGCGCGGCGAGCGCCGCGAAGGCCGCGTCGGCATCTGGGTCGTGCGCAACGGCGGACGCGAAGACAAGATCGCGGCGCTCGGCATCCGCGTCCGCAGAGGCATTTCGTTCCACGGCATCTCGTTGAACGTCGACCCCGACCTCGAGCACTTCGCAGGCATCGTGCCTTGCGGAATTCGGGAGCACGGGGTGACCAGCCTTGCCGATCTCGGCCTCACGGCAACGATGAGCGATGTCGATCTCGCATTGCGCGCCGCATTCGAAGACGTGTTCGGCCGGACCGCAAGCGAAATCGCAGAAACGGAAGCCACGCCGTGCCTTACGTAGAATTCCCACCGCGTCCGGAACTCGCGCACATCGTCAAGTGTGTGTGGAACTACGAAGCGGCCCCCGGCGAAGCGATCGGGCGCCCGGACCGGATCGTTCCCGACGGCAATCCCGAACTCGTCGTCCACTACGGCGATCCGTTCGCCGAGTATTCGCCCGCCGGCGCAAAGGCGGCGCAGCCGCGGGCCTTCATCATGGGACAAATGACGCGGCCGCTCGCGCTCGACGCGAACAAGGGCACCGCGGGCGTGCTGGGCGTTCGCTTCCACGCGCACGGCTCGCGCGCATTGATCGGCGCACCGATGGGCGAGTTCACGGATCGCCGGCTGATGCTCGCCGACCTTGTCGGCGGCGAAGCGGCGGATCTCGTCGATGCCGTTGCGGTCGCGCGCAATCCACGCTCCCGCGCCGACGTACTGGAGAGCTTCGTCGCCGCGCACCACCGACGGAGCCTGCGCCATCAAGAGTCCGCCGTCGCGACTTGGGTTGGGCGCATCGCACGCGCGCAAGGACGTGTCGAACTCGGCGGCATTGCGGCCGACGCCGGCATGTCGTTGCGTCAGTTCGAGCGCCGCTTTCGTGCGCAGGTCGGCATCCCCCCACGTCTCTACGCGAACGTCGTTCGCTTCCGAACCGTGTTCGACATGCTGACCGCGGGCAAGCGGCCCGACTGGGCCTTGCTCGCGCAAGGCGCCGGGTACTTCGATCAGTCGCACATGATCCGCGACTTTCAGCGCTTTCTGGGCTGCTCGCCGGGCCAATTCACGGCCGAGCTTCGCGGCCTGTCCGCCGTGCTTGTCGGCCTTGATGAAGAACCCGCATGTCGCGTCATTACAAGACGCAGACCCCGCAGCTGACAAAATCTGCCGGTCGCTCAAAAGGGAAATCCGATGCTCAGACTTTCACACGTTCTCGTCGTGTCCGCACTCGCGATCGCGGCTTCCGCCGGGCACGGATACGCCGATCAGAAAGATCGACCTGCGCCGTCGATCGCCAAACTGGGCTGGCTCGCAGGTGACTGGATCGAAATACGCAAGGACAGCACCGTGCGCGAACGCTGGTCGGGTCCCTACGGCGGCATGTTGCTCGGCATCGGCGTCACCGAACGGACGAACGGCAAGCACGCCTTCGAATTCATGCGCATCGCCGAAACCGCGACCGGCTTTAGCTTCTTCGCAAGCCCGAACGCGGCCGCGCCGACGGAGTTCAAAGCGATCGAAGCGAGCGCCGCCAAAGTAGTTTTCGAGAACAAGGCGCACGACTTCCCCCAGCGCGTGTTCTACACGCTGAACGGCGACGGCACGCTCGAGGCGGGCATCGAAGGCTTCTTGAACGGCAAGCTCGTGCGCGAAACCTGGAGCTACAAGCGCGAGCGGTAAGACGGCATACTGGCGGTGACCTCATAGGAACACGCCGATGGCCCCGCTCAATCCCCGCGCACAACTGGCCACCCACGACGTCACGAACCAGCCGCCGCCGTTCGAGGACGTGGATCTGTTCTCGACCGACCGCGTGTTCAGCGAAACCGTCGCGCGCGAAGGCGCCTCGGCACACGCCGCGCACCTGAAGGCATTCGGCACGCGCGTCGGCTCCGCAGAAGCGATCGCCTGGAGCTTCGAGGCCAACCGCAACCCGCCCGAACTCAAGACGTTCGACCGCTACGGCCGCCGCATCGACGAGGTCGCGTTTCACCCGAGCTATCACAAACTGATGGACTTGGGCCTCGCCGGCGGGTTCGCCTCGATCGCTTGGACCGCACCGCAAGGCGGCCACGTGGCGCACGCGGCGATCCTCTACATGATGGCGCAGATCGAGCAGGGCGTTTGCTGTCCGATGACGATGACCTACGCGGTGCTGCCCGCGCTTCGCCATCAACCCGATCTCGCCGCGGAATGGGCACCGCGCATCACGGGCGGCGTCTATGACCCAACCTCCGCGCCCGCAGACCAAAAGCGCGGCGCGACGCTCGGCATGGCGATGACCGAGAAGCAAGGCGGCTCCGACGTGCGCGCGAACACGACGAAGGCGACGCCCACAGGCGACGGCGGCTTCACGCTCACCGGCCATAAGTGGTTCTGCTCCGCGCCGATGTGCGATGCGTTCCTGACGCTCGCCTACACCGACAAGGGTCTGACCTGCTTCCTTGTGCCGCGCTGGACGCCCGACGGCGAACGCAACGCGATGCACGTGATGCGGCTCAAGGACAAACTCGGCGACCGCGCGAACGCCTCGTCGGAGATCGAGT
>CAZLRW010000231.1:0-4306 GCA_964561925.1 uncultured Flavobacteriaceae bacterium | reverse complement strand
CCGAATATCCGTTAGATGCGTTTGCAAGGCGGATTTCCGCGATTTCATCCGTATGAAATCCGTATGGAATCCGTTTGAAATCCGTTTGAAATCCGTTTGCCGAGCGTTTGCAGCAACGGCGTGTGCAAGAAACTGAACACCGTCGCCCCGCTCGGCGAAGGCCCTCTCGAAGCGATGCCGCAAGCATCTGTAGCTCGCGGCATTCGAAATCGAACGAAGCTTGAGTCGCGATCGCGGGGGTCACTTCCGTCCATCCTCATCACGGCAGCTGAAGAAAACCGTTGAAATCATCAACTTAATGATATAGAACAAAGAACGAACATAAGCAATTCCAACGGCCGTAGGGTTCTCAAACCTTCGCGTTTCCGTTCGCCCTGCCTACACGCCGGCACATGTTTCCCGGTGCGGCATCTACCGCGTGATCTACGTCGCCAAGTTCGAGGAGGCGCTCTACGTTTGCATTGCTTCCAAAAGAAGACGCAGGCGACCGGCAAGCAGGACAATGCGATCGCCGGTGCGCGCTACCGCGCCATGGTCAAAGTGAGAAAGCACTAGCCGATGAAGATCGACACCGAAGTGCGCCGCGTGACGAAGCCGGACGCCAATCTCTTTCTGGAGCTGCGCTTCCCACCCGCCGAGGCAAAGCGCCTGCACGCGCTGTCGCGCAAACACATCAACGACACGCGCCGCCTGAAGCGCCAGCTGATGGACGAACTCTCAACCTGGATCGCCGAACACCACTTGAGGCAATCCGAAGCTGCCGCAATCCTCATGGTATCGCGCCCGCGCGTCTCCGACGTGATGAACAAGAAGGTGGCCAAGTTCAGTATCGACTCGCTGATAGAAATGCTTGGCCGCGTCGGCAGACCAGTCACGTTGGCTGTTGGCTAGATCTACCGCCACCGCTGACCGCGCACCTGCACTCGGTCATGTTGATCTGCTTCGCCCTAGTAGTGCGCCTACCATTGCGACCCGCAACGAGGCCACTGACAAAGCAGCATTTGATATATTTCTTCCAAAGTTGGAAGATATGATGATTCGAACGGAGTGCCGAATGACCCGAGAGAACGTGCCCCGATTGGGCAGCACCGATTTGCAGGTGGCCCTGGCGATTCTTCGGCAGGCTCCCAACGCATATGGTGTGAGCGTTTGTGAAGAGATCGAGCAACGGACAGGAAATGCGCCGTCAGTGGGCGCTGTCTACGCGGCCCTGGAACGGCTTGAAGACCAAAACTTGATCGTTTCTCGGAAAGGGGATCCGACTCCCGAAAGGGGAGGTCGAAGCAAACTGTATTTCACCCTCACACCCACCGGGGCAGCGGCTATTGAAGAGTCGCTGAACGGCATCGATGCGATGCGTCGCGGACTGCGGATTGGAAAGGTGGTCCAGCAATGAAGATAACACCTGAACTCAAATGGTTCGATGTGAATGACCCGACAGAATGGAGTCGATTCCGTTGGCTTCTCGCACGCCGTTTCCTCTTCACCGAATTATACGACGGCCTCGCCGAGGCCAGACGCAATTGGCGGCGTTCCGTAATCGAATTTGTGGCCATTGTCGTTGCATACTTCTCAATCGCATCCATCTTCCACCCTGGTTTCGTCGGCGCGATGGTTGTCGGCGCATGTATTGGCCTCGCACCATCGATACTCAAAATGATGACAGGGCGGCGCGTCGACCGAGAGGAACAGCGGAAGAAACTACCTGGAGAGATGTGGATGCTGATGCAATGGCGCTTTGAGGGAGATCGGCGCTTGGTGGCGCTACGACCGATGGCACTCGTACGGGAAATAAGAGCCCTTGCTCGGGAGACAACTGAAGGACGGAAGGCGCAAGGACAGCGTGATGAGGTCCCGCCAGCCTTCGCGGAGGTCCTCCTCGCCGCCCTCGCCAACCCTAGGAAGGCTGACGCACTGGTAGGCGATCTAAGCGAACAATTCCGCTCCAACGTTCAAAAGTACGGGCCCGCCCGCGCTAGGCGCTTGTATTGGGTCCAGGTCGGGCGCTCGATCGGGCCACAGATAAAGCAGCGAATCACGCGCTTCGGAAAGCACGTCTTCTTGGCAATCTTCTGGAGTCGGTGGTGATGACGCGCGACGAATTTCAAAAAGCTCAGAGAATACGGGGACAGTATACCTATTCCCGGCCAATGGGGAATGGATATGCCATCCCTCAAATTCATACTTTGCGAACAGCGCCTAAAAATAGGCGAAAGCTGGCTCGCGTCCGGTCACTGCAAAATAAATCTGCCCGATGATGTAGAGGATCAGTGTCAGCACGACGATACGGGAAAATAGAAACATGAAGGCCATCGTCACCGTGTGATCGGTGATGATGGCGCCGGCGAGAATGTCGACCGTATCGCCGCCCCTGCTGCCCACAAGATCCAGGAGCCACTGACGCGTGCCGCGTGCACTTTCGATGACGCCGGCCAAAGCCTCCGGCCAGTAGATCAGCGACCAGATGATGAGTATCCATGCAATGATGACGCTGACGACGCTGCGCCAAGTCTGTGCCAGCAACTTCACAAGCATGGGAGCGCTCCACCAAAGATAAGGGTCGAGCCCTTCGCTCGACCTCCGGATCGTGCGAGCGGGCGGCGGCCAAAGTCAACGCGCTTTCCCAAAGTGTTGATTTCATGTGGCTATACTGTGGCGTTCACGGAACGGCAGGTTTCGTGCTGCAAGGAGACTTGCGCCTTGGCAATCGGAACCCGATGTTCACATCCGAACGGCCATGGGAATCGCAATGCTGACGATGTGCATCACCGATGTGGCGTAAGGCGCGCGAGTTGGCTGAGATGACGCCGCCGGAGCGCAACCGCTGGGTCGATTTCCTGCGCGCGGTCTCGATCTTGGCGGTGGTGTGCGGCCACTGGCTGATGGCCGGGGTCTATGTCGATGCGGCGGGCGCGCTGCAACGCGGCGACCTGCTCAGCGTGTCCACCTGGGCGCACTGGCTGACCTGGGTCTTCCAGGTGATGCCGGTCTTCTTCCTCGTCGGCGGCTATTCGAACGGCGTCAGCTGGGACGCGACGCTGCGCAAGGCGGAGCCCGGACAAATCGGCAAGTACCGCGACTGGTTTGCGAGCCGGGTGCAGCGCCTCATCAACCCGATCTTCCCGTTGCTGATGCTGTGGGCGGTTCTCGCCGTGATCCTGACGCAGCTCGGCTTCCCGCGCGAACAGATCCGCATGGCGACCGAGGCCGCGCTGATCCCGGTCTGGTTCCTGGCGGTCTATCTGCTGGTGACCGGCTGCACGCCGCTGACCTACGCGGCGTGGAAGCGTTTCGGTTGGGCGAGCTTCGCGTGGTTCATCCCCGCGGCCATGCTGACCGACTGGCTGACGTTCACGCTCCAAGTGCCGTACGTCAATTTCACGAACTTCCTGTGGGTGTTCCTCGCGCTCCATCAGCTGGGCTTTGCCTGGCGCGACGGCAAGTTCGACAACCGCCTGTTCGCGCTCGCCTGGTTCGTGGTGGGCTTAGCCGTGCTGATTTCGATCACGGTCTACGGCTTCTATCCGATCGCGATGGTGGCCCCGCCGGGCGAGTTGTCGAACTCGCTGCCGCCGACGCTGGCGCTGTTTGCGCTGGGGATCGCGCAGGTCGGCCTCGTGCTCGCGCTCGAGCCGTGGGGCCGCCGGATGCTCGACAATCTCAACCTCTGGACCGCGACGGTGCTGATGAACGGCATGATCATGACCGTCTATCTGTGGCACCTCACCGCGTTTGTGCTGGTGATGACGGTGTGCTGGACCCTGCTCGGCGGATTGGGCTTGGATCACGTCCCCGGATCGCCCACATGGTGGGCCTCGCGCCCAGTGTGGTTCGCGATTTACATCGTCGTGCTGCTGCCGATGATCGCGGTGTTCGCGCGTCACGAGCGCAGCTTCGGCCCGATCAGGGGCGGGCGCACGGTGCCCAAAGCGCGCGTGGTCGCGGGCGTCGCTCTGATCTGCGTCGGGTTGGCCGCGACCGCGGGGGTCACGATCACAAGCCCCGACAACGATTTGGGCATTCGGGTGACGGTGGTTGCGGCGCCGTTCGTGGGCGCGGCCTTGATGGGGTTCGGCCCGATCTACAGCATGATCGTGCGGTGGCGGGAAAAGCGCGATCGCGCCAGCTAGCTGGAAGTCGGCGTCCCAAACCTATAACCCTACGCCCGCCGTTGATGGGGAGAGTCGCGTGGCGAAGGTGAAGCCGACCAGCAATCCGAAGCTCAAGCTTCACGGGTTCAACAACCTGACGAAGTCGCTGTCGTTCAACATCTACGACATCTGCTACGCGCGCTCGAAGGCGGAGA
>CAZLRW010000230.1:0-4333 GCA_964561925.1 uncultured Flavobacteriaceae bacterium | reverse complement strand
AAGCCAAGCGCGCGTCGGCGTCGCGCAGTTCTTCGCGACGCTGCCGATGCTGTTCCTCATCCTCATCGGCGGCGCGGCAGCGGACGGGCGTCACCTGCCCGGATACATCGGCCGCCTGCAGCTGGCGGCCGCGTTCACCCCGATCGCGCTCGCGCTCATCATCGCGAGTGGACATCTAAGCTTCGTCACCGCAACCGCCGTGCTGACGGCCGGCTCGATCCTCGCGGCGTTCATCATGCCCGCGCGCGACGCGCTTCTTTCATACGTCACGCCGCCTGAAACCGGTCTCGCGCGCACCGCCGCGATGGCGGTCTCCTCGATGTTTGCGGGTCAGCTCGTCGGCACGGCTATCGCAGCCAGCGCCTCCACCGTCGGCGCCGTGCCGCTGCTCGCATTGCAGGCGATGCTGATGGTCGTGACCGGCGTCTTGTCGGCACGCGTTCCGCTCGTCAACCCGCACGCGTTCAAAGACCACGTGCCGATCAAGCTCTCGCGTCTGCTGCACGAGATGGTCGACGGACTCAAAATCGTCGCCAAGGACGACCGTCTACGCACGATCATCCTCTACCTCGCGATCCCCGCGCCATTGTTCAACGGCATGTTCCTGGTGGGTATTCCGCTGATCGTGCGCGACGTCTACGCCGGCGATTCCGCGATGCTCTCAGGGCTCATCGTCGCCTTCCTGCTGGGCTTGAGCCTGTCATCGCTCGCTATGGCGCAAGTGAAACCGGTCGAGCGCCAAGGCCGCCTGATGATGCTGCTGTCGCTTAACAACGTCATCGTCTTCGGTCTGGCCTGGCTCGCCCCGCCGTTCTGGGCGTTCGTGATCCTGATCTTCTTTTGGGGCTTGGGCGCGGGCGCCGGCATGGCGCTGAACCGTGGCATGGTGCAGGCGGCGGCCCCGCCGGTCTATCGCGCGCGCGTGCTCTCCGTGCTTCAGCTCACGCAAGTCTCGGGCGGCCCGCCCGGCGCACTGCTCTACGGCTTCATGGCGCAGGCGTTCGGCATACTCAACACGCTTCTGATGATCCCGGTGATCATCGCGCTCCTCTGGCTTGCCTTCCGCCTGCTCACCGACCTCTGGAACTTCCGTCGCGAGGACGCGATCGCCGAGACGACCGCGCCCGTAGCACTCGACTAGGAATACGTCCGCTCGTTCCACCACGGATAGAACGACGGCATGTCCTTCGACACTTTGTCCGGATAGCTCGCCGGCCGCTTCTCCAGGAACGAGACGACGCCTTCCTTCGCGTCACCTTGTCGTCCCCGCGCATAGATCGCGCGGCTGTCGATCTTGTGCGCCTCCATCGGATGATCGGCGCCGAGCATGCGCCACAACATCTGCCGCGTCAGGGCGACGGAGACCGGCGCGGTGTTGTCTGCAATCTCGCGCGCGAGCGCGTGTGCAGCCGGCAGCAATTCGTCCGGCTTCAAGACTTTCGACACCAACCCGCCCGCAAGCGCTTCCTGGGCATCGAACACGCGTCCCGTCGCGCACCACTCCATCGCCTTCGAGATGCCGACGAGGCGCGGCAGAAACCAGCTCGAACACGCTTCCGGCACGATGCCACGCCGCGCAAACACGAAACCGAACCGCGCGGCCTCGCTTGCAATGCGCACATCCATCGGCAGCTGCATCGTGACCCCGATTCCGACGGCTGGCCCGTTGATCGCGCCGATGACGGGTTTGACGCTTTCGAAGATGCGCAGCGTCACACGCCCGCCGCCGTCGCGCACGCCTTCGTGGCTCCAGTCGACCTGACCGTTTTTGACAGGCACGCCTGCCTTCTCCGGCCGGTCGCTGCGCGATTCATAGTCGAACGTCTTCGCCCCCGCCGAAAGATCGGCGCCAGCGCAGAACCCGCGCCCAGCCCCCGTCACGATGACCGCACGCACGTTGTCGTCCGCGTCCGCCATATCGAATGCCTTGATCATCTCGGCCATCATCACACCGGTGAAGGCGTTCAACTTGTCAGGCCGGTTGAGCGTGAGCGTCGCGACCTTGTCGGCAACGTCGTATTTAATCTCGGTGAAGGACATGTGCGGTTCCTTTGCTGATGGCGTGATGCATCACCATAGCGAAGCCGCGCAACGACAGGAAGAATTGAAACACAAAGGGCACCAAGAACACCAAGACGCTCGTGGTCCCAGTCGCTCGCCGGTGCTGCGGAGCGTTCAAATCGTTTCCCGCAAAGACGCAAAGGCGCCAAGAGTCTCTGCCACATCTTCGGCGCGAAGCGCCAACCAGACGGTGTCAATGGCACCTGCGGCGCCGAACTTGAGCAAGCTTCTTGGCGCCTTTGCGTCTTTGCGGGAAACGATTCAGCGCCTACTCCATCCCGTCGGCTTCCGGACCAAGCAGAGCCTCTTGGTGTTCTTGGTGCCCTTCGTGTTTCAATCTCTTCTTCCGCCGCTGGACGCGCGCCCCGGCTTGCCCATATTTCTACCGCCTAGACGCCATCAGAAGCCTCTGAGGAAACCGCCCATGCATCCCTCCGTTCATGCCAAGACGCAGCCGACCAAGCCCGCCTTCATCATGGCGGGAAGTGGGGAAACCGTAACGTACGGCGAGCTTGAGGAACGCTCGAACCAGGGCGCGCAACTGTTCCGCAAGCTCGGCCTGAAACCCGGCGACGGCATCGCGATCTTCATGGAGAACAACGTCCACTACTTGCCGCTCTGCTGGGCGGCGCAGCGTTCGGGGCTCTACTACACCTGCATCTCATCGCGCCTGACGGCCGGCGAAATCGAGTACATCGTCGCCGACTGCGGCGCGAAAATCTTCATCACCTCGGAGGCGATGGGCGACGTCGCGCGCGAGCTCGGCTCCCGCATGACCGGCGTGAAGAAGTTCATGCTGTTCGGCACGAGCGCGGGTTACGACAGCGCGGAAGAGGCGTTGGCGAAAATGCCGAAGACGCCGATCGCCGACGAAACGCCGGGCGCCGACATGCTCTATTCGTCCGGCACGACGGGAAGGCCCAAGGGCGTGAAGCGCACGCTGACCGGCGGGCCGCTGGCGCAGGCGAACCCGCTGATGATGCTGGCAAAAATGCTCTATCAGTTCGACGAGAACACGGTCTATCTCTCGCCCGCGCCGCTCTATCACGCAGCACCGTTGCGCTACAACATGACGGTGCACAATTTCGGCGGCACCTGCGTCGTGATGGAACACTTCGATCCCGAAGACGCGCTTCGCCAAATCGAAAGGCACAAGACGTCGCACAGCCAGTGGGTGCCCACGATGTTCGTGCGCATGCTGAAACTGCCAGAGCCCGTGCGCAAGAAATACGACGTGAGTTCGATGAAAATGGCGATCCACGCCGCAGCCCCCTGCCCCATCCCGGTGAAGAAACAGATGATCGAGTGGTGGGGCCCCGTGATCTCCGAGTACTACGCCGGCACCGAAGGCAACGGCTTCTGCGCGATCAACGCGCAAGAGTGGCTCGCGCACCCGGGATCGGTCGGCAAGGCGCTGCTCGGCGAACTGCACATCATCGGCGAGGACGGCAACGAATGCCCGACGGGCGAATCCGGCACGATCTATTTCGCGAACGGCCCTGAGTTCCAGTACCACAATGACCCGAAGAAGACGGCCGAGGCGCGCAATGACAAAGGCTGGTCGACCTTGGGCGACGTCGGCTACGTCGACAAGGACGGCTATCTCTATCTGACCGACCGCAAGGCGTTCATGATCATCTCCGGCGGCGTGAACATCTATCCCCAGGAGGCCGAGAACGTCCTCATCAACCACCCCAAGGTTGCGGACGTCGCGGTCATCGGCGTGCCGAACGAGGATTTCGGCGAGGAAGTGAAGGCTGTGGTTCAGCCGATGCACTGGTCGGATGCGACGCCGGCCTTGGGCGAGGAATTGATCGCCTATTGCCGCGAGCACCTCTCCGCGATCAAATGTCCCCGCACCGTCGACTTCGAGCGCGAACTGCCGCGCCACCCGACGGGCAAGCTGTACAAGCGCCTGATCCGCGACCGCTACTGGGGCAATCGTGACTCGAAAATCGTCTGACGAGCCGAAGCCGCCGCTCAAGGCCTCAGGGCCCGACGGCCAACTCGCGCGCGCAGACTTCACGCCCGAACGCGTCGCCGCCTATTCACAGCTTGCGGCCCAATTCGGGGACGCGAAGTTTCTCTCGGAGGAGGAGCGTGAAAAGTCGCGCGCGGAAATCATGGCGCGCCACGTGCCGGGCGAAGACCTCTGGGTGTTCGGTTACGGCTCGTTGATGTGGAACCCCGCAATCCATGTCGACGAAAGCCTACCCGGGCGCATCGAGGGTTTTCAGCGTTCGTTCTGCATGCGACTGATGTTCGGCCGCGG
>CAZLRW010000229.1:0-4353 GCA_964561925.1 uncultured Flavobacteriaceae bacterium | reverse complement strand
CAACACGCAATTCAACATCGGACCGAACATGTCGCTCCCGCCCGTCCTGCAGAACCGCCTGTCGATCCCTGTTGTCGGCGCGCCGCTGTTCATCGTCTCAGGTCCCGAACTCGTCATCGCACAGTGCAAGGCGGGCATCGTGGGCTCGTTCCCCGCGCTGAACGCGCGCCCCGCCGAACTGCTCGACAAATGGATCGAGCGCATCAAGCAGGAACTCGACGACCACGAACAGAAGACCGGCAAAAAGGCCGCCCCCTTCGCCGTCAATCAAATCGTCCACGCCTCGAACGACCGCGTCGGCCACGACATGGCCGTCTGCGTGAAGCACAAAGTGCCGATCATCATCACGAGCCTACGCGCCCCGGCCGAGATCGTGAGGGCCGCGCACGGCTACGGCGGCGTCGTCTTCCACGACGTCATCAACATTCGCCACGCGAAGAAGGCGGCGGAGGAGGGCGTCGACGGCCTCATTCTTGTGTGCGCGGGCGCCGGCGGCCACGCCGGCACGCTCTCGCCGTTCGCACTCGTGCCCGAAGTGCGCGCGTGGTTCGACAAGACGATCCTGCTCTCAGGCTCGATCGCAAACGGGTCGAGCGTGCTCGCCGCCCAAGCGATGGGCGCGGACCTGGCGTATCTCGGCACCCGCTTCATCGCGACGCACGAAGCGAACGCCGACCCGCGCTACAAGCAAATGCTCGTCGACACGGTCGCCCAGGACATCGTCTACTCGAACCTCTTCACCGGCGTGCACGGCAACTATCTGGGCCCGTCGATCACGGCAGCCGGCCTCGACCCGGCAAACCTCCCCGAAGCCGACAAGTCGAAAATGAACTTCGGCTCCGGCGGCAACATGGAAAAGAAAGCCTGGAAAGACATCTGGGGCGCAGGACAGGGCGTCGGCCAAATCGAAGACATCGTCCCCGTCGCCGACGTGGTCGCGAAACTGAAGCGCGAATACGAAGAAGCGAAACGCAAACTCGCGGCGTAGGTTTTGGGTTATAGGGCTTGGGGAATGGTGTCACCAAACCCTATTCCCCAACACCTAGCGCCCACTCTTCGCCGCCGCCGGCGCGTGCCAACGTCTTAGCATCTCCACTGCGAGCAACAGTAGCGACGAGAACACGATGAGCAGCGTCGCGACCGCCAGGATCGTCGGGCTGATCTGTTCGCGGATGCCCGACCACATCTGCCGCGGGATCGTGCGCTGCTCGGGCCCGCCGAGGAAGAGCACGGTCACCACCTCGTCGAACGAGGCCGCAAACGCGAACAGCGCGCCCGAAATCATGCCCGGCGCAACGAGCGGCAGCGTCACGCGATAGAAGGCCGTGATCGGATCGGCGCCGAGGCTGCCCGCCGCCTTGATCAGGTTGCGGTCGAAGCCCGACAGCGTCGCGGTCATCGTGATCACGACGAACGGCACACCGAGCGCCGTGTGCGCGAGGATGATGCCGAGATGCGTTTGCGCCAGGCCCACGCTCGAATAGAAGAAATACATCCCCGCCGCCGCAATCACGATCGGCACGACGAGCGGCGAGATCAGAAGCGCCATGAAGAAGTCGCGGAACGGCATGTTCGAACGCGCAAGCCCGATCGCGGCCAGCGTCCCCAGCACAGTCGCCAGAAACGTCGAGGCAAGCGCGATCATCACGCTGTTGCCGATCGCCTCCAGCCACTGCGGGTTCTCCACGATGTCGCGGTACCAGCGCAGCGAAAATCCGTCCGGGTTGAGCGACAGCATCTCGCTCGTGAACGTGAAATAGGGCTCGGCGTTGAACGACAGCGGAATGATCACGACGAGCGGCGCGATCAGGAACACGAGCACGCCGATCGCATAGGCTTTCGCAGCCCCGTTCTGCACGCGGCCCCAGTCGAACGTCTTGCGCGGTTCGCTCATCTCAGCCAAGCCTCAGCCGGTTGAGCCCGATCGCGCGCGCGTAGACGATGTAGAGCGCGACGACGAGCCCGAGCAGAATCCCGCCGAGCGCCGCCGCAAGCCCCCAGTTCAGCGACGTCTGCATATGGAACTGGATCATGTTCGAGATCAGCTGCCCCGTTCGCCCGCCGACGAGCGCCGGCGTGATGTAGTAGCCGAGCGCCAGGATGAACACGAGCAACCCACCCGCCGCCGCTCCCGGCAGCGTCATCGGAAAATAGACGCGCCAGAACGCGGTCCAGGGCGTGGCGCCAAGCGACACCGCCGCGCGCGTCAAATGCGGCGGCACGGACAGCATCACGCTGTAGGTCGGCAGGATCATGAACGGCAGCAGAATATGCGTCATCGCGATCAGCGTGCCGGTCATATTGTGAATGAGTTCAAGCCGCGCCGCGTCGCCTGCGAACAGCGCGATCGTGTCGTTCACGACCCCGTTCGTCTGCAACAGCGCGATCCACGCCGTCGTGCGCACCAGCAGCGACGTCCAAAACGGCAGCAGCACGAGAATGAGCAGAAGATTGCGCGTCCGCTCCTCCTGCCGCGCGATGAAATAGGCGAGCGGATAGCCGAGCGCGAAACAGAGCGCGGTCACCGCGGCCGCAACCCAAAGCGTGCGCTCGAACAGCATGACGTAGACTTGGTCTTCCTCGGGCTTGGCAAGCCAAGTCCCGTCGGCCTTGCGCGTCTGGTCCAACGCGGCGACGTAGTAGCCCGACGTCATCGTCGCGCTGGCATGGCGAAGCGCGCCCCAAACTTCCGGGTCGCTCCATTGCAGATCGATGGCGTTGAACGCCTGCGCGTAAGGCGGCTCGAACGTCGAAGCGACGCGCGCGGTCTTGACCAGTAGCGAGCGCAAGCCCGCGCGCTCGAAGTTCATGCGCGTGGCGACCTTGCCGACGAGACCCGCCCGCTCGGCCCGCACCAGATCGTCGGCGAGCGCGGAATAGGCGCTGAACGGCGGCCGTCCTTTGCCGTCCCACGCGCGCAACGCCGCAGCCGTCCGCGGCAGCACGCTGGCCACCGTCGTGTCTTCGACGCTGCGCGTCATCATCTGGAAGATCGGCATGATGAACGTGAAGCCCAGGAACGCGAGCAGCGGCAACACGAGCAGGAACGTCGCCCGCCGCGCCCGCTTGCCGGAATTCCTGAACTGCCCGGCCAGGTCTTGATCCCGGACCGCCGTCACGTTCCCCACCGTCGTTCCCCCGTCGCGGCCGCTATTTGGCGAGCCACGCGCTCCACTTCTGGTTCAGCTCTTCCTGCCGGTCCGCCCACCACAGATGGTCGATTTGGATCGCGTTCGCCGCGTTCTCGGGCGCGTTCGGCATGTGCGCCTTCATGTCCACATCGGGCTTTGCATGATACGTGCTGACCAGCGGCAGCGACGACTTGCGCGCCGGCCCGTAGGCGATCCACTGCGCCTGATCGGCAAGCCGCTGCGTGTCGGTCGCGAAGGCGACGAACTGCATCGCCGCGTCGCGGTTCTTCGTGCCCTTGACGACGCCGAGCACGTCGAGCTCGTGCAGCTGCCCGTCCCAGATGATCTTGAACGGTTTGCCCTCTTTGACCTGCGCGTCGAAGATGCGCCCGTTATAGGCGGTCGTCATCGTCACCTGACCGTCGGCCAAAAGCTGCGGCGGTTGGGCGCCCGCTTCCCACCAGATGACGTGGTTCTTGATCGAATCCAGCTTCTTGAACGCGCGCGCGACGCCTTCTTTGGTGGCCAGCGTCGCATAGACCTGATCGCCCGGCACGCCGTCGGCACGCAGCGCCAGTTCCAGATTGATCTTCGGGCTCGTCTTGCGCAGGCCGCGCTTGCCGGGGAAATTCTTCACATCGAAGAAATCGGCGAGCTTCGTCGGCGGATTGCCGTCGAATTTCGTGTCGTCGAAGGCGACGATGTGGCCGAACACGATCGTCGTCACCGCGCATTGCGTGACGCCGTTCGGGATGAAGTCGTCGGCCGCCGCCGTGCCGTCCGGCGCCGCGGGCAGGATCGCCGGGTCGATCTTCTCAAGCAGCCCCTCGTCGCAGGCGCGCTGGGCGTCGGCGAGTTCCATGTCGACCACGTCCCAGACGACGTTGCCGCTTTCGACCTGCGCTTTGATTTCGGCGATGCCGCCGTTGTAGTCGATCGAGTTGATCTTGAGGCCGGTCTTCGCCGCGAACGGCTTGTGATAGGCCTCGATCTGGCTCGTCGTATAGGCCCCGCCCCACGACACCACGACCAGCGACTTGCCCGACAGCGTGCCGCCGCCCGCAGGCGCAGGGGCGGCACCCTTGTCTTCGCCCGGCAGCGCCATGTCGGAGATTTCTTTGTCGAGTTCGTTGACCTCGCTCTCCGACCCGCGCCCCAGCATGAATAGAAGCACGCCCGCCAGAATGACGATGGCGGCGGCGGCGGCGATGATGATTCCGGT
>CAZLRW010000228.1:0-4369 GCA_964561925.1 uncultured Flavobacteriaceae bacterium | reverse complement strand
TGGCGGGAGCGACGGGGCTCGAACCCGCGACCTCCGGCGTGACAGGCCGGCGCTCTAACCAACTGAGCTACGCCCCCGCAAAGGGCAAAAGGGCGGCCCCACAAGACTGGCCGCCAAGAGGCGGTGGGTGTACTGAACGGGCCCCTGAGTGTCAAGCAAACCAAGGCAGACCGCGACCCGATGGCCGAATCTTACAAGGAACCGGACAAGATCGTGCAGTACATGGCCGCGCTGGAGGCCAATCTGGAAAAGGCGACGGGAAAGTCGCTCGCTCAGTGGGTCAAGATTGCCAAAACATGCCCGGAGACGAAGCCCCGCGCGCAGCTCAAATGGTTCAAGGAGAAGCACGGGCTTGGCCAGTCCCGGGCGATGCTGGTGCTCGCGAAAGCGTTCGGCGGAACGCCGCTTGGCGATGAGGAGCCCGACAAGCTCGTCGACCACTTGTTCCGGAAGTTCCCCGAACAGCGCGCGCTCTACGACAAGGTCGCCGCGTTCGTCGTCCGCCTCGGCGAGGGAACGATCAGTCCGCGCAAGAGCTATGTCGCGCTCTACCGGCTGAAGCAGTACGGCGCGATCGCCCCGCGGCGCGAAGGGTTGTTCGTCGCGCTCGCCATGACCAAATACCCGAAGAACGCGCGGCTGGTCGAGGTGAACAATTTCGGCGGCGGCGCGCGCAACAAGAAGGCGCTGGTTCTGGCGGCCGCCAAGGACTTCGACGGCGACGCGAAGGAGCTGATCAAGGCGGCTTGGCAGGAGGGTTGATGCCCGCGCGCCTGTTCGACGACAGCCAGTACGATTGGTCGAAACCGGTCGAAAGCTATTGGGAAGCAAGCCGTCCGCCCGGTTCCGCGGTCGATGCGCCCGCGCTGTCCGGCGACGCTGTGGCAGACGTCGCCATCATCGGCGGCGGGTATTGCGGCTTGTCGGCCGCCTATCACCTGGCGCGTGAGGGGATCGATGCGCGCGTGCTCGAAGCCGGGCACATCGGCTGGGGTGCGTCGGGACGCGCGGGCGGCTTCTGCTGTGTTGGCGCGTCGTTCTTGGGCCCCGGCGAGTTGCGCGCGGTCTACGGCGAGGACGAGACGATCGCGTTCTATCGCGCGCTCGCGGACGCCGTGCGCACCGCCGAGCGGCTGATCGCGGACGAGGCGATCGACGTCGAGGCGCAAGGCGACGGCGTGTGGACGTTTGCGCACAAGAAAGGCCGCCTCAAGGAACTCGAAAGCCACGTCGCCGTCGCCGAGCGCGCGGGCTTCGCAGCGGAGGTCGTGCCGGTCGAGGCGTTTGCGGCGCGTGCGTTCGCGTGCAGCGAACAATTTGGCGCCTTGCACGAAAAGATCGGCTTTGGACTCAATCCGCTCGCCTATTGCCAGGGCTTGGCGCGCGCGGCCCAGCGCCGCGGGGCGTCACTTTATGCGCGCTCACGCGTCTTGCAGTGGGAGCGCGGCAGTGGCGGGCATCGTCTCGTCACGGCCGCAGGATCGCTCCGCGCGCGGCGTGCGATCGTCGCGGGCAACGGTTATCTGCCGGAGGAGCTCGCGCCGGAACTGCATGGGCGAACATTGCCGATCATCTCGAACATCGTGACGACGCGTCCCCTCACGGCCGACGAACTCGCCGCGCAAGGCTGGCGCACGCATTCGCCGGCGTCGAACACGCGGGCGCATCTGTCGTATCTGCGGCTTCTGCCGGACAACCGGCTGCTGTTCGGCGGGCGCGGCGACACGACGGGCAGACCCGCGGACGGCGCCGCCATGCGCGCTCTTCTCGAACGGCGCTTGCGCGCGCTGTTTCCGGCATGGAGACATGTCGAGATCACGCATTCCTGGCGCGGCTTCATCGCGGCGACGGCGCGGCTGACCCCGGCGTTGGGTGCGTTGCCTGACGATCCCAGCATCTCCTACGCGTTCGGATGCCACGGCAACGGCATCGCTTTCATGACCTGGGCCGGACGTATGTTGGCAGAGACCATCACCGGGCGGGAACCGTCGATCCCGGCACCGATGCGCGGACTACCGCCGCGCTTTCCCCTGCCCGCCACGCGCACGTGGCAGCTGCGCGCCCTGATCGCGGGCGCCTATGTGCAGGATGCGCTGCTCTGACTTACGGCTTTTCGCCGGCCGCGACTTTGGCGTAGCGGGCGAATTGTTCGGCGAGTACGCCGTCAACCCCTTTCGAGATGTCTTCGAAGTTCTTTTCGTCGCGCCCGCCGACATCGTAGCGCAGCCTCACGGTGGTTACGCCGTTCGCGTTCGCGAAGCTGACTGTCATCGATCCGGCGACGCCCATGAATTGCAGCGGCCCGAGCCCGCCTGAGAACACCAGCATCTTGCCCGGCGCGGCGTGCACGACGTCCATGTGCTTGACGAAACCGCCGTTCGGCAGTTTCTCGCACCAGCAGCCGCCCGGTTTCGTGTGGATCGAGAGATTCTTCGAATCGCCTGAAAACGAGTGGTTCGCGCCCCACCAGGACCCGACTTTGACGAATGCATCGTAAGCGGCCCTCGCACTGCCTTTGACTTCGGCCGAGTGTTCGACGACGAAGCCGGTCGGCCCAACGGCCGCGACCTTCGCCTGACCGCCGCCAGTCGCCAACGCGAGGGCGACGACAGCGATCGCAAAACGGCCAAAACCACGCATCGCACTTCCCTCTCGTTGTTTTTCTGCTATTTCCACGCCCGGGCGATTAGCTCAGTTGGTAGAGCGCATCGTTTACACCGATGATGTCGGCGGTTCGAGCCCGTCATCGCCCACCAGCCTTCGCTCGCGAAGCGTGCGAAGGCTGCCACGCCGAAGCCCTCTTGGGCGAAGGCGGGCCAGCGTCCGCAGCGACGGCTTGGCAGGCCACCGTTTCCAACAAAAAGGGCGCGGGACCGTGGTCCAGCGCCCTCTGTTAGCATCGCGTCACCGCGGATTGCTTAGTTCACAGCGTCTTTCAGCTGCTTGCCGGCGCGGAATTTCGGCTGCTTGGAGGCGGGGATCTTGATTTCCTCGCCCGTGCGCGGGTTGCGGCCGGTGCCGGCCTTGCGCGTCGTTACGACGAAGGTTCCGAAGCCGACGAGGCGGACTTCCTCGCCGCCCTTCAGCGTGTTCGTCACGATGTCGAGGGTGGCGTCGATGATTTTTTCGGACTCGGCCTTCGGCACGCCGGTTTTCTCGGCGACGGCCGCGACCAGATCGTTCTTGTTCATAGGACCTCGCGGGTTTTTCGGGTGGATGAGAAAAAGGGCTGTTTTGCGCCCGGACACGTTCTTGAGGGGCGGAATTTAAGGGCCTAAACCCGCGTGTCAAACGGAAATCCGCAGATTTCTGCGGCAAATTGATCGAATAACAGTGGGGGCCGCCGGTGTTTACCTCGGCGGCCCCCGATTCTGCTCGATTCTTAGGCGTGGTTAATGAGCGACCACACCTTCGTGATCCTCAGCCTCACCCTTCCCCGGACGGTGCGACTCGTCCGGCGGCTCTTCCCATTTGACGGGAGTGGGCATGCGCACCAGTGCCTTGCTCAAAACGTCTTCGACGGTTGCCACGGGCACGATTTCGAGCGCCTTGCGCACGTTGTCCGGGATGTCCGCCAGGTCCTTCTCGTTCTCCGAGGGGATGAGGACTGTCTTGATCCCCGCCCTGAGGGCCGCGAGCAGCTTCTCTTTGAGGCCCCCGATCGGCAGCACGCGGCCGCGCAGCGTAACCTCGCCGGTCATGGCGACGTCACGCTTGATCGCGATGCCCGTCAGAACCGAGACGATCGCCGTCGTCATAGCGACACCCGCGGACGGACCGTCCTTAGGCGTTGCGCCCTCCGGCACGTGCACGTGGATATCCCGCTTGTCGAAGATCGGCGGCATGACGCCGAGCGCCGTCGCGCGCGACCGAACGAACGAACGCGCGGCGTCGATGGATTCCTTCATCACGTCGCCGAGCTTGCCGGTCGCCTGCATGCGGCCCTTGCCGGGCAGCATCACGGCCTCGATCGTCAGCGTTTCGCCACCGACCTCGGTCCATGCCAGACCCGTGACGACACCGACGGCATCCTCGCCTTCCATTTCGCCGAAGCGGAACTTGCGGACGCCGGCATACTTCTCGAGGTTCTTCGGCGTGACCGTGACCGACTTCGCCTTCTTAGAGACGATCTCGCGCACCGCCTTGCGGGCGAGGTTCGCGAGTTCGCGCTCCAGATTGCGCACGCCGGATTCGCGCGTGTAGTAACGGATGAGATCGCGCAGCCCGGGGTCCGTGATCGACCACTCGCCTTCGGTCAACGCGTGCGCTTCGACCTGCTTCGGCAACAGGTGTCGCTTGGCGATCTCGATCTTTTCATCCTCGGTGTAGCCGGGGATGCGGATGATCTCCATGCGGTCCATCAACGGCT
>CAZLRW010000227.1:0-4461 GCA_964561925.1 uncultured Flavobacteriaceae bacterium | reverse complement strand
TCAGTTCGGCGTGGCCGGCGCCGGCGCGTTCGCCTGCGGCGGTCCGCTGAACTCCGCCTCGATCACGAAGTCGACGTTGTCGCTCACCCCCATCGTCGAACCGGGTGGCGGCACGCCTTCCTTGACGCCGAACGACGCGCGCAGGAGCGATCCCTTCGCCGAAAACCCGATACGCGCCTGCGGCTCGTACGCGTGGCCCGCATAGCCGCCGTTGAACGCCGCGTCGAGCGTTACCGGAAGCGTGACGCCCTTCATCGTGAAGTCGCCCGTGATACGCGCCGTGTTCGCGCCCGTGAGTTCGACCTTCGTCGAGCGAAAAATCATCTGCGGATGACCCGCCGCGTCGAGCCACTTCGGATTCAACAACTCGTCGAGGAACCCCGCGGGCGGATCGTTGAGCACGAGCGAGCGCGGATCGATCGTCGCCGTCACGCTCGACTTCTCCGGATTCGCCGGGTCGAACTGCAACTCGGCGTCGAACTTCGAGAAGTTCGCTGTGTAGTTCGAGAAGCCGATGTGATTGACGCGAAAAATCAAACTCGCATGCGTCTTATCCAGCTTGTAAACGCCCGCCGGCGCCTCCGTTTTAACAGGCACGATCGCCGCAGCAGACGCCGCCGCCTCCGTCTTCGTTTCGGCGGTCTTGGTTTGCTCCTCGGCCGGCGAACACGCGGCGGCAAGCGCCAAAACGGCAGTCACTGTGAAAAGGCGGCGCATAGCATTCTCCGTTGGACCCGAAGGCCCCTAACTGCCACCAACCGGCCTATTCCTCAACCCGTGCCGTCGATTCGCCGCCAATGCACCCGTGTGCGGTCGATCGGATCAAGGACCGAACGCAGTCCGTCCCTCCGGATGGGCCGCAATGATCGCCGCCGCCAATTTCTGCAATTGATCGTCGCTCACCTCGGGCGAGCCTTGCGTCGCCCGTCGCATTTGGGCCTCTGGGCTGACGCCTCCTTCGGTCGCAACCTGGTGCGCGATCACAAGGTCAAGGTAGGGCATGATGAGCATCGCATGACCACGTGCGCCGCTTGCGACATAGAACGGTTCGCGGGTCTGCAGCATTTCGAAGCGCCGGGCACCGGGGCGATCAATCTGCCACAAATAGCCATAGTCGCCGAAGCCCGTGCGCTGACGGTCCGCAGGCCGTCCAAGACGCGTGTCGATGCCGGTCAAGCTCTCGCGAATCCAATTCTCGGACAGAAGTTGGCGCCCGTTCCAACGCCCGCACGCAAGATAAAGAACGCCATAGCGTGCCAAATCTCGTGTCGAAATGTTGAATACATATGCGCGGTGATCCGACACGTTGCCAAACTGTTTTTCCGCCGGATGGTCGGATGTCGTGTACTCGACGTCATCGGCGCGAAAGTCCTCCATCTGCAGCGGCCGCGCCACCCAATCGGCAAACAACGGACCGATCTCGCGGCGCGCAGCCCTCTCGATGATCGTTCCGACCGCATTGAAGTCCCAATTGTTGTAGATCCAATAGGCGCCCGCCGGATACATGTCCTTGTTCGCCAGACGCTCTTCCTCCGCGAGCGCCATGCGCTCCCTCTTCCAGCCGCCGATTTCATAGAGCGCGGTATGGAATATGCCTGAGCGTGAGTGCATGAGGTCCCGAAATGTCGCTCGCTTCTCGTTTTCGGTAAGCACTGGACTCCGGTCGTCAATTCCAAGCGTCGCCAGCGTATCCGTGACGCGCAGGGTCCGCTGATCGACCAGCATACCGGCAAGCGAATTCACGAGTGCCTTGCGAACCGACTGGGCGGTATACCGCTTATCGACCGCGCCCCATTGGGCGATAAGTTGCCCTCGGTGCACGACCATGACCGCAGCCGACGGCTGTGAGGCGAACACGCTTTTTGCGGCGGCAAGTTTGGCGGCATCCCAGCCGTGGGCATCGGCCCCGACCTCGACCCAGCGCGAGCCCGGAAATTTGGAGACCTGGCCGCATAAAGGCCACGCAAGCGCCGAACTTCCGGTCGCCAGCAACAGGGCCGCCGCTATCAAGAATCTTGTTAGCACTCGCCACTCCTTCCACCAGTTGACCACAACGAAAGTCGTGGTTGGTCGGGGTCGCCGGCAAGGCGGTTGGGCGCGTTTTCATGTCCGGATTCAGGAATTTGGACACGAGTTCTCGGCCAAACGGCGGCGGTAGGCGGACGGCGTCGCGCCGACATGCTTGGCAAAAGCACTATAGAACGCGGAGCGCGAGCCGAACCCCGACAACAGCCCGATCGCCTCCATTGAGGTTCGCTGTTCGTTGGGATCGCAAAGCAGCTTGAGCGCCAGATCGACCCGCGTCTTTGCCAGGTACTCCGGAAACGTCATGCCCCTGGCTTCCGCAAGGGCATGAGCGAGGTCCCGAGCCGAAACGCCCGCCGCCGCGGCAGCATCGCTCACTTTCAGGTCGGCATTGCGCCCGAGCCCGCCCGCCACAACCACATTGTCAAGGCGAGCTACGACTTGAGCCAAGTCGTTGGCGCCCTGCTCAACCCGCGCCGCGGCAAGCAGATCGACGGTTGGTAACTTTGCGCTGAAGAACACGGACAGCGCCAACAGAAGCACACTGGCGCCGGCGACGTTCGGAACGATGTTCTGAAGCGACAACACGTCGGGTGCAACGAAGCGAATGGCCTGCGAGACGTGAACGAGCAACATGAGCCCGATCACGGCCATGACCAGTCGCCAGCGGCGCTCGCCGCTCCGCAGACCATCGCTGCGACTTGCGAGTGCAATAAGGAGCGCGCTCAACGTATACGCAGTTTGCGCGGCGACGATAAGCCAAAAGGAAAGAGGAGCGTCGAAAGCAAACGCGGCCACTTGATCCGCCGCCCAGAGGGTCGCCGCCGGCGCTCCGACAACACGCCAGTCCCAAGACCGCCTCAGCGACGCCGCAACGAAGAGCAAGAACACCGGTCCGCAAAGCACGGTGAGCGCCCGCTCCGCACCCGCAAGCGCCGGCCCTTCGGCCAATCCTGCATGGTCGGCCACAATGACAAAAATGACCGCAGCCACGATCGAGAGCAGCGTCGAAGCGTAGAAGAGGACGGCAGACCGAACGGACGACCGCAGCGATATGACCGTGGCCAGGATGGCGGCGTTCACGGCGCCCGTCAGTGGCAGAACGGCTTCAACCGGAACGGTACCGCCCATGTTCGAAACTCCAGGAAAACATCGGAAAGCGGCTCGAACCTAAGGAGGCCCAATTTCAGCAGCAACAGGCCCTTGCCCTCTGGCGATCACGATCGCGTTTCAGGGCACGGCCTCAACCCGTTGCCACCCGCCGGTTGCCTGCCTATAAGCGCCGCAGCATGAGCACGAAAAACCCCGTCTTCTGCGCCCTCGACACGACCGACGTGGCCCAAGCGCTCGCCTGGGCGCGAGCGGTCGCGCCGTTCGTGGGCGGCCTGAAGATCGGGCTCGAGTTCTTCAATGCGAACGGACCCCAAGGTGTCGCGAAGATCGCGGAGCTGGGCGTGCCCGTCTTCGCCGACTTGAAGCTGCACGACATTCCGAACACCGTCGCGGGTGGCATTCGCGCCGTGTTGCCGCTGGGCGTGTCGATCGTGAACGTCCACACCGCCGGCGGCACCGCCATGATGCGTGCGGCGGCCGACGCTGCGGCGATAGCCGGCGCGAAACGCCCGAAGGTCATCGGCGTTACCGTTCTCACCAGCCTCGATCAATCCGACCTCGCGGCGATCGGCATCACAGGCTCGCCGTCCGAGCAAGTGCTACGCCTCGCAAAGCTCGCGAAGGCCTCGGGCCTCGACGGCGTCGTCTGCGCCGCGCACGAGATCGAGATGCTGCGCCGCGAGCTGGGCCGCGACTTCATGCTCGTCGTCCCCGGCATTCGTCCTGCAGGCGCGGCGCTCGGCGACCAGAAACGCGTCATGACGCCGAAGGAGGGCCACGCGCTCGGCGCCGACGTGCTCGTCATCGGCCGCCCGATCACGGGCGCCGCAGACCCCGCCGCCGCGGCGCGCGCGATCCGTGACGACCTCTTCCCCGCCGCAGCATGAGCGGGTGGATCAAGATCTGCGGCGTAAAGACCGCGGACGCGGTCGACGCGGCCGTGCGCGCCGGCGCAACGCATTTGGGTTTCAACTTCTTCCGCAAGAGCCCGCGCTACGTCACGCCGGACGAGGCCGGCCGCCTCGCCGCGCGCGCGCCGGGCTTGCGCTCCGTCGCGCTCGCCGTCGACGCCGACGACACGACGCTGCGCACGATTTCGGACGGCATGCATCCGCAGATGTGGCAGCTGCACGGCGACGAGTCGCCGAAGCGCGTCGCCGCCGTCCGCGACATGTTCAAGGTCCCGGTGATCAAAGCGGTCGCGATCGAATCGAAAACCGACATGGCCCGCGCCTATTCTTACGAACAGACCGCCGATTGGCTCCTCTTCGACGCCAAGCCCGGCGCGCTGCCCGGCGGCAACGGCCTTGCGTTCGATTGGAA
>CAZLRW010000226.1:0-4529 GCA_964561925.1 uncultured Flavobacteriaceae bacterium | reverse complement strand
CGCGCTCGCCGTCGATCTCGCGCGTCGAGAGCGCGATTTTCTTCGCTCGTCCGTTCAGGGCCACGAACGCATAGCGCGAGCCGTCAGGCCCCAGAATCGCCTTGCGATCGACGACCAGCGTCTTGCGCGCCTCCGGCATCAGTTCGACGCGCGCATAAAGGCCGGGCAGGACTTTGTAGTCTGCATTGGGTAGCGCCAGCCGCACTTCGACGCTACGCGCCTTGTAGTCGACGCCGTAGTTGATGACCGCAACCTTCGCCTCGAACGGCTTATCGATCCCGTCGACGAAGATGCGCCCTGTCATACCGAGTTTCAGCTGACTGAAATAGGTCGCTGGCGCGGTCACGATCACGGCCAAGGGATCGATGCCCATGATCTGCACAACGCCGGTCGCGCCGCCCATCATGCCGCCGCCGCCGAAGCGCGACGCCATGAAGCGTCCTTCATAAACGTCCTTCTTCGAAATCACGCCGTCGTAGGGCGCGCGCACGAGCGTGTCTTTCAGCTGCTGACGCCCTTGCGCGAGCCGCGCTTCCCATACGCCGAGTTGAGCGGCCGCCACGTCGGAATTCGTACGCGTCGTGTCCATGCGCGACTGGCTGACCCAGCCGCCGCCTTTCAGCGAGTTTTGCCGACGCAGTTCGTTCTGCGCGTTCTTCAGCTGCGCGCGCGCGAGCGCGACCTGCTTCTCCAGCTCCTGCACCTGCAGCCGAATCTCCACGTCGCGCGTGCGGAACAGGGGATCGCCTTTCTTCACGCGGCTGCCGACACCGACCATCACCTCTTCGATGATCCCGTCGACGGAGGGGCCGATGTCCGTCTGCCGCGACGGCGTCAGCGACCCGGTCGCCACAATCGGCAGCGCGATCTCGGCCTTCGTGACCTTTACGGTCGAGACGACGACCGCGGCCGCCGCAGCCTCCTCTTTTGCGTTCTTCGTTTCCGCAGGTTTCCCGCAGCTCGCGAGCGATAGGGCGAGCGCGACGGATGCGGCGGCAGCAAGGAGCCGGTGTGCGGTCATAACGCGGTGATACCTGTTGGCAGGAATTAGTATACGAGATTACTATATGCTATGATACCAATTCGTGAACAGCGGTTAAGACCCCATTGAGTGAGACATTTTCGACGGCCGAACGGGCAAGAACGCTGCGGAAAACCGCGGCGCAAAAGCCTGCGCGCAATGTGGAAAATGAGAAGTTGAAAGCCGAGATGGAGGTTGAGCGCACGCTCGGCTGGCTGTTCCACGACATCCACCGCCTGTTGGGCAGGGACTTCGACGCGCGCATTGCGGGTCTCGGTCTCACGCGCGCGCAATGGCGCGTGGTCGTGACGATCCAGCGCGCCGAGGCGCCGCTGACGCAGACTGAAATCGCGGAGCAGACCGAGATTGAAAAGGCCCCACTCGGCAAAACGCTCGATCGGCTGGAGCAGGGCGGGTGGATTGTCCGCAAGTCGGACCCGAAGGACCGCCGCGCACGGCGGGTTTACGCTACGTCAAAAATCGAAAAGTTCATGCCTCAACTCGCTGCGGCCGCGAAGGGAACGTTTGCGCGCACGCTGCAAGGTGTGCGACAGAGTGAAGTGAAGGAATTGATCGCGCGGCTGGAAAAGCTGAAGCGCAATCTCGGCGGCGCCGACGACGACTAGGTGCCAGCGCCGCCCGAACAAGTTCAACCTTGAGGGCGACGATGAATTTCGATTTCTCCGACGACCAGAAGATGCTGAAGGATCAGGCGCGCAAGTTCCTGACCGAAAAATGCCCGACGAAAGTCGTGCGCAAAATCCTCGAAAGCGATGAGCCGTACGACAAGGCGCTGTGGAAGCAGATCGCCGAAATGGGCTGGCTCGGCACCGCAATCCCTGAGGAGTACGGCGGCCTGGGCCTCGGCCATCTCGAACTCTGCGTGATCGCGGAGGAACTGGGCCGCGCCGTCGCGCCGGTGCCGTTCGCCTCATCCGTCTATCTCGCGACCGAGGCGCTGCTGCTCGCAGGCAGCGATGCACTGAAGAAGAAGTATCTGCCGAAGCTCGCGTCCGGCGAACTGATCGGCACGTTCGCCGTCGCCGAAGGCCCGCAACCGCCGAGCCCGAAGACGGTCAAGGCGACGCTGAAGGGCGGCAAGGTCGACGGCGTCAAAGTCCCCGTGCCCGACGGTGACGTGGCGGACTTCGCGGTCGTGCTCGTGCGCACCGGCGAAGGGCAGGGCGAACGCGCATTGTCCCTCGCGATCGTCGATTTGAAGGGCGCGGGCGTTTCGCGCCGCGCCGTCAAGACGATCGACCCGTCGCGCAGCCAGGCTGAGCTCACGTTCAAGGGCGCCACTGCCGAACCGCTGGGCGCCGCGGGCGACGGCTGGGACTTGGCGAAGCGCATCCTCGATCGCGCCGCCGTCCTGATGTCGTTTGAGCAAGTGGGCGGCGCGGACGCGTGCCTTGTGATGGCGAAGGACTACGCGCTGAACCGTTACGCGTTCGGCCGCACGATCGCCTCGTTCCAGGCGATCAAGCACAAGCTCGCCGACATGTACGTGCTGAACGAACTCGCCCGCTCGAACGCTTATTTCGGGGCCTGGGCGCTCTCGACGAACGCACCCGATCTGCCGGAGGCTGCGGCCGGCGCGCGCATCAGCGCGACGGATGCGTTCCACAACGCCTCGAAAGAGAACATCCAAACCCACGGCGGCATGGGCTTCACCTGGGAACTCGACTGCCACCTCTATTACAGACGTTCAAAAACGCTGAGCCTCGCGCTCGGCGCCTCGCGTGTGTGGAAGGACCGCTTGGTCAACCACCTCGAGAAGAAGAACGTCGCCTAAACGCCATTCATCATCGAAAGAACCGCACCCATGGATTTCAACGACACCCCGCAAGAGGCCGCCTTCCGCGCCGAAGTGCGCAGCTGGCTCGAAGCGAACGCGAAACCGAAGAGCTCGCTCGGCTTCTCCGCTGAAAACCCGCGCTTCCAGCGCAACGAGCAAGAGGCGCTGAAGGTCGCCAAAGCCTGGCAGGCGAAGAAGGCCGCGAAAGGCTACGCGCGCATCACCTGGCCGAAGGAAAACGGCGGCCTCGGCGGCACGCCGATGCAGCAGGTCGTCTACAACCAAGAAGAAGCGAAGTTCGACGTGCCGTCGGGCTTCTTCGAAATCGGCCTCGGCATGTGCATCCCGACGGTCACGCACTACGCGTCCAAAGACGTCGCCGCGCGCTATGTGAAGCCCGCGCTCTACGGCGAGGAAATCTGGTGCCAGCTGTTCTCCGAACCGTCGGCCGGCTCCGACGTCGCGGGCCTGAAGACGCGTGCTGAGAAGGACGGCAATGACTGGGTGATCAACGGCCAGAAAGTGTGGACCTCCGGCGCGCACTATTCCGACTACGGAATCTTGCTCACCCGCACCGACCCGAATGTGCCGAAGCACAAGGGCCTGACGATGTTCTATCTCTCGATGAAGTCGCCGGGCGTCGAAGTCCGCCCGATCAAGCAAATGTCGGGCGGCGCGAACTTCAACGAGGTCTTCTTCAACAACGTCCGCATCCCGGACAGCCAACGCCTGGGCAACGTCGGCGACGGCTGGTCGGTGGCCCTCACGACGCTGATGCATGAGCGTCTGGCCGTCGGCGGCGGCCAAGGCGGCTCCGGCCCCGACATCAAGGAGATGATCGCGCTCGCACGCGAAACCGAACTCGAAGAGGGCCCCGCGATCAGGAACGCCGCGGTGCGCGAACGCATCGCCGAATGGTACGTCCGCGGTCAGGGCTTGAAATACACGACCTACCGCACGCTGACCGCACTCAGCCAAGGCCGCGTGCCGGGACCCGAGGCTTCGATCGCGAAAGTCGTCGTCGCGCCGAAGATGCAGGACCTCGCGTCCTTCGCCATGGACGTGGAAGACATGGGCGGCGTCATGGTCGGCGAGGACTCTCCGATGATGGGCGCGTTCCAGCAAGCCTTCATGTGGGCGCCCGGCTTGCGCATCGCCGGCGGCACAGACGAAATCCTGAAGAACATCATCGCCGAACGCGTCCTCGGCCTCCCCGCCGACATCCGCGTCGACAAGGACATCCCCTACAACAAACTGCCGACCGGTCGCTAAAGGCTCGCCTCTCCGGGAGCGCGGGCATCCTGCCCGCCCTCTCGCAATATCCGAACTCACCCGCGCATGAAGAATCCGCGAGAGCGGGCAAAGACGCCCGCGCTCCCGGCTTCGCGCAGTCAATAAGACATGCGATGATACAGACCCGCCACGCCGGCTGACGGAGGCGTCGGATGACTTGGACAGTCGTTTATGACTTCGCGAGGGATTGGTTCGATCTGACCGACTGGGAGTTTCCGGCGGTCGGATTGCCGTTCATATTGATTGGCTTTTTCGCGGTGCGGCACGGCTACTGGATTCGGGGAAGCATCCTTCTGGCCTTCAGCCTAGCCTGGACCGTTGGCCACACCATCAGAACAATCGAACTCTACGAAGCACTCTCGCGCGCATACCATGGGCGAACCTACCAAGTTGCTGAAGGAACGGTCGAGAATTTCC
>CAZLRW010000225.1:0-4535 GCA_964561925.1 uncultured Flavobacteriaceae bacterium | reverse complement strand
GCTGGTTCGTCGGCGGGCAGCAGAAGCTGATGCCGGAGCTGCTGTCCATGATCGCGTGCACGGTCAATTCCTACACGCGGCTCATTCCCGGGTTCTGGGCGCCGACCGATGCCACGTGGGGGGTTGAGAACCGGACCTGCGCGTTGCGCGTCATTCCGGGTTCGGCGAAGAGCCAGCGGGTCGAGTACCGGATTGCGGCGGCGGACATCAATCCGTACGTGGCGCTGGCGTGTGCGATCGGATCGGGGCTTTGGGGAATCGAGAACAAAATCGAGCCGGATGCGGCGATCGAAGGGAACGCGTACGAGAAGAAGTTCTCGAAGAACCGGGCTTTGCCGCGGACGCTCTATGAAGCCGCCGAACGGTTGGAAGCGTCCAAGGCGGCGCGGAGCTTGTTCGGCGACGCGTTCGTGGAGCACTATGCGGCGACGCGAAAATGGGAAGAGCGCGAGTTCCGAAAGGCGATCACGGATTGGGAATTGGCGCGATATTTCGAGATCATTTGACTTGGTGCAGGTGGCGAGGTCGTTTGGTTTCACGCGAAGACGCGAAGGACGCGAAGAAGGAAGTAAGAAGAGTGTTGAACCACCAAGCACACCAAGCCGCTCTGCCCATCCGGCAGCGCTCCCGGCGCGAAGCGCCATTGTTGCGCGCGTTCCGCGCGCGGGTGGCAGTTCAGCTGCATGAGCGGCTTGGTGTGCTTGGTGGTTCAATTCCTTTCTTCGACTTCGCGGCTTCGCGTGAGATCCTTCTTGGTGGAGGTTGGCATTGTGACTGACATCGTATGCATTTCGCCGATCGACGGGCATGAGGTGGCGCGGCGGCCGGTGGCCAGCGATGCGCAGATCGAGGCGGCGCTGAAGGCTGCGCGGGCGGCGCAAGCGGCTTGGGCGAAGACGTCGATCAAGGAACGCTGCGCGTTCGTGCTCAAGTTCATGGATGCGATGCTCGCCATGAATCAGGAGATCGTTCCCGAACTCGCCGAGCAAATGGGTCGGCCGGTGCGTTTCGGAGGCGAGTTCCGCGGGTTCGAAGAGCGCGTGCGCTACATGACGATGATCGCGGAGGATTCGCTCAAGCCCGTGTTGCCTGCCGATCCGAAGGCGGGCTTCAAACGCATGATCAAGCGGATGCCGGCGGGCCTCGTGTTCGTGATCGCGCCGTGGAACTACCCGTATCTGACCGCCGTCAACACGATCGTGCCGGCGCTGATTGCGGGCAACGCGGTGATCCTGAAGCATGCGTCGCAGACGATTTTGGTCGGCGAACGGTTCGATCAGGCGATGAGACAAGCGGGTGCGCCGACAGGGTTGTTCACGAATCTCGTGCTCAGCCACGATCAGACGACGCGCATCCTGTCGTCCGGATCGGTCAACCATGTGAATTTCACGGGCTCGGTCGAAGGCGGCAAGGCGATCGAGCGGGCGGCCGCGGGCACGTTCACGACGATGGGGCTCGAGCTCGGCGGCAAGGATCCGGCCTATGTGCGGGCGGACGTGAAGCTTGACCATGCGATCGAGAACTTGATCGATGGCGCCTTTTACAATTCCGGGCAGTGCTGCTGTGGGATTGAGCGCATCTATGTGCACGAGGCGGTGTACGACAAGTTTCTCGATGGGTTTGTGAATCTGACGCGCCAGTATGTGCTCGGCAATCCGATGGACGAGAAGACGACGCTGGGGCCGATGGCGCATACGCGTTTTGCCGAGGTCGTGCGCAAGCAGACGAAAGAGGCGCTCGCCAAGGGCGCGAAGGCGCATGTCGATGTGAAGGCGTTTGCGGCGAACCGCGAAGGTTCGCCCTATTTGGCGCCGCAGGTTCTCACCAACGTCGATCACTCGATGAGCGTAATGATGGAGGAGAGTTTTGGCCCCGTGGTCGGCATCATGAAGGTGAAGTCGGATAAAGAGGCAATCCGGTTGATGAACGAGTCGCCCTATGGCCTTACCGCCGGCATCTGGACGAGCGATCTCGAAGCGGCGGAGCGGATCGGCGATCAGGTCGAGACTGGCACCGTGTTCATGAACCGCTGCGATTATCTCGATCCGGCGCTGGCGTGGACGGGTGTGAAGGACACGGGGCGCGGAGCGTCGCTCTCGCCGATCGGGTACGAGATGCTGACGCGGCCGAAGTCCTATCATCTGCGGCATCAGGTCTGAGCCATGAGCCAGAAAGCGAATTGGAACTATCCGACAAGCGTGCGGTTCGGCGCGGGGCGTATCGCGGAGCTTGGCGATGCGTGCAAGGCGGCCGGCATTACGCGGCCGTTGTTCGTGACCGATCCGGGATTGGCGGCCTTGCCGATGACGAAGGCCGCCGTCGATGGGTTGAAGGCGGCGGGGCTTGGCGTCGGCGTGTTCCACGAGATCAAGTCGAACCCGGTCGAGTCGAATGTCGCGGCCGGTGTTGCAATGCTGCGCGCGGGCAAGCACGACGGCGTCGTTGCGTTCGGCGGCGGTTCGGCGCTGGACGTGGGCAAGGTCATTGCCTTCATGGCCGGGCAGGCGCGGCCGATGTGGGATTTCGAAGACGTCGGCGATTGGTGGACGCGGGCCGATCCGAAGGGGATCGCGCCGGTCATCGCAGTGCCCACGACCTCTGGGACCGGATCGGAAGTCGGGCGTGCGGGCGTCATCACGCAGGAAGCGAGGCACACAAAGAAGGTGATCTTCCATCCGAAGATGATGCCGGTGACGACGATCTGCGACCCGGCGCTGACCGTCGGATTGCCGCAACACATCACGGCGGCGACGGGCATGGACGCGTTCGCGCATTGTCTTGAGGCTTACTGCGCGCCGGGGTTCCATCCGCTCGCCGACGGCGTTGCGGTCGAGGGGATGCGGCTCGTGAAGGAGAACCTCGTGCGCGCCGTGAAGACGGGCAGCGACCTTGAGGCGCGCGGGAACATGATGGCGGCGGCGGCCATGGGGGCGACGGCATTTCAGAAGGGACTCGGCGCGATCCACGCGCTGTCGCATCCGATCGGCGCGCTTTACGACACGCATCATGGGCTCACCAATGCGGTGTTCATGCCGTATGTGCTTTCGTTCAATCGCAAGGCCATCGAAGGCAAGATCGCGCGGCTTGCGGCGTATCTGGGGCTCGGCGGGTCGTTCGATGCGTTCCAGGGGTTCGTGCTGACGCTGCGCGACGAGATCGGCATTCCGCATACGCTGAAGGGGCTCAAGGTCGACGATGCGCGCGCCAAGCAGATCGCCGAGATGGCGATCGTCGATCCGACGGCGGGCGGCAATCCGATTGCGCTTGATGTGACGGGCGCGCGGCGTATCTTCGATGCAGCGCTCACAGGTGATTTGAAAGCGGCATGAGTTCGCCCCGGCTTCTCGTCGTCGAAGGCAATACGGCCGAGGGCCGGAAGTGGCACGCCGAAGCGGGCGGCATCGTCGCCAGCGAGAACTACGCGAACGTGCTCAGGAAACTGTGCCCGGGCGCGCGCGTGGACATTTGTTTTCCGGCCGATCTGGGCGCCAATCTTCCCGATCGTGCGGGGCTTGAGGGCTATGACGGGGTGGCGATCACGGGGTCGGCGCTTCATATCTACGACCTCGGACCTTCGATCATGCGGCAGGTCGAACTCGCGCGCGCTGTGTTCGAGACGGAGACGCCGTTCTTCGGTTCGTGCTGGGGTTTGCAGGTTGCGACGGTCGCCGCCGGCGGCACGGTGCGGAAGAATCCGAAGGGGCGGGAACTCGGCTTTGCGCGCGGCATCATGCTGACGGATGCGGGCGAGGAGCACGACCTCTATTGGGACAAGCCGCCGGTGTTCGACGCGATCACGGTGCACTTGGACGAGATCGAGGAAACCGCGCGCGGGACGACCATTCTTGCGACGAATGCCGTGAGCGCCGTTCAGGCCGCCGAAATCAAGACGCGGCGCTGTACGTTCTGGGGCGTGCAGTATCATCCGGAGTATTCGTTCGGCGACATCGCGATCATCACGCGGCGCGTGAAGGCGCTGGTGATCGAACAGGGGCTGTTCAAAGGCGACGTCGACCACGCGAGCTATGTGCGGGAGCTCGAGGCGCTCGAGAACAATCCGAGGGATACGGCGCTGACCTGGCGGCACGGGATAAGTTCGGCCGTGTACGATTTCGCCGCGCGGACGCAAGAGTTGAAGAACTGGGTCGAGCGGCAGGTGCTGCCGACGCGATCGAAGCGCGGGCGGGCGTGATAGTTTTTGGGGCTTGGGTTTTGGGGAATGGGTCTTCAATGGAAGTTTCTTCCCTTCGGTAACACCGCGTGGACCTTGGTCGCGGCGCCGGCGTCGTAGTCCTTTGAGGGTTGCAGCGGGCGGACGTTGCGCGGGTGCTTGTGCAGGTTCAGGCGCGCACCGGGGGAAGTGCCTTCTTTCGGCGGCGGGCGTTTGACTTCGTCGGCGCGGGACATGGGTTCGAGCATGCTGGTGTCGGCGTGCAGGTCGCTCAGCATCGGGGTTAGATCCTCGATGCGATCGGCGATGACGTGGATGACGTTGCTTTCGCTTTGCACTTTGCCGCGCACGGCGGCGAAGCGGG
>CAZLRW010000224.1:0-4551 GCA_964561925.1 uncultured Flavobacteriaceae bacterium | reverse complement strand
GACCCGCAATGCATTCGTAATCGCGAGTGCATCGCCCGCCGTCGGATGCTCGACCGGGCGCATGCTCCAGAGCGCAATCGTCCCGTACTCGGCGAAAGCCTGCCGGTAGAGGCGCTCGATCTCGCGCTGTTTGATATCGTCGTCCATGGCCCGCATCATCGCATGATTCCGCGGGACTGAGAACGGCCTGCGTCCCTTAAGGCAAACGAACCACGAAGAGCTTTCGCGTCGTCTCCAGAACCTCCCAGATCCCCGTGAACCCGGGCTGCAAAACGAACGCGTCGCCGGCGCGCAACCTGACCGCCGCCCCGCCGTCGGGCGTGACGATGCTGATGCCGCTCAGGATCGAGCAGTACTCCCACTCGTCGTAGACGATGCGCCACTTGCCCGGCGTCGACTCCCAAACGCCGGCGAAGAGCTTCCCGTCCGCGCTCTCCTCGAATGTCCATGTGCGAAAGCGCGGCGCGTCCGCAAGCACGCGCTCCGGCCTCGGCGCGCCCTCTTCGAAGGGCATTGTCTCCAGCCGATCGAGCGGAAAGCGCACGAAGCTCATTCGGCGGCTGCCTTCACGGGTGCGGCGTTCGCAGCGCGCGCAGGTATCGGCAAGCCCGACGCGCGCCTCCGCCCGCGCGCCATCTCGCGCTTCAGCTCCGCGCAATAGAGATCGAAATTGACCTGCTGCGTGTGGCGGCGGGATTTGTAGTACTTGCCGATATCGCGCGCCTCGTCGCGCGCGATCGTCTCCGCCATCTCGACCTCGGACGGCAGCGCGCATTCGCCGGCCAAAAATGCCGACACCCATTTCGCCTGCTGCTCAGCAAAGTTGACGAGCGTCGGCAACGGCTGCGCAAGCCCCATGAAGAACAAGTTCGGGACACCCGGCTTCCAAATGCGCTTGTAGAGCGCAACGTGGTTGTCCACGACCTCGATGACCGATCTGTCCAGGAACGGGAACGTGATGTTGTAGCCCGTCGCATAGACGATCGCGTCGATCGGCTCGACGGAACCGTCGCTGAACTTCACCCGATCGCCCTGAAGCTCGGCGATGTTGGGCTTCACCGTGATGTCGCCGCAGCCGACGCGCGTCAGGAACTCCCCGGAAACGGAGGGATGCGCATCAGCCGGATGGTGCGCCGGCTCCGGCAAGCCGTAGTCCTTCATGTGCCCGACCGCCTTCACGATCATCCGCTTGACGATCAGGCGGATCAGCCACCGCGGCATCCAGGTCGGCATCACGCCTTTGTCCGGCACCTGCCCGTTGATGTATTTCGGAAAGATCCAAACGCCGCGCCGCGCCGCAACGAAGAGTTTGGCTGCGATCGGCTTCTGCGAAAGCTCCGACGCGATATCCATCGCGCTGTTGCCCATCCCGACGACAAGCACGCGCTTGCCGCGCATGTCGACCGGCTCGAACGGATCGATGTACTTGTGACTGTGGAACGACGGCCCGTCGAAGCGCCCGGGAAACGAGGGGATGTGCTCGTCCCAATGATGCCCGTTCGCAACCGCGAGCGCATCGTACATCCGCACCTCGCCGGTGGACAGCGTTACGCGCCAAAGCCTGTCGGGCGTCAACTCCGCCCGCACGACCTCCGTGTTGAACGTGATCTTGTCGCGCAGTCCGAACCGGTCGACATAGGCGTTGAAGTACGCCAGCACCTGCGCATGGTGCGGGTAGTCCGGATAGTGCGCCGGGATCGGAAGGTCCTCGAACTGCATCCGGTACTTCGACGTATCGATGTGCAGCGACTGATAGCAGGCTGACCGCCCGTTCTTGTTCTTGAATGCCCAATTGCCGCCGATTTGGTCCGACATCTCGAAACAGTCGAACGGGATCCCGCGGTCGGCGAACGCTTTCGCCGTCGTGAAACCGGAACACCCGGCACCTATGATGCAAACCTTGGGCAGCATCGACGCACTCTTCAATGGCGATGCGCCATGAGCCCATGCCCGGCAGAAACCGTCAAGCGCACCTGCGTTTACCTAGGGTAAGCGGCACTGGCGTTGACAGGACGCAGCGCACCGGCATTTGCTCGCGCACATGAGCGATTTGCCCGCAACGGTACCCGAACACAAGGCTGGCTACATCCTGGCCGGCATCCCGCACGCCGCCGAACTGAAACTGACGGTCGTCGAGTTGAAATCGGGCGAGGCGATCTGCAAAGTCCCGTATGCCGAGCATTTGATCGGCAACCCCGACACCCGCGTCATCCATGGCGGCGTCATCACGGCGCTGCTCGACAACACCTGCGGGATCGCGGTCGGCACGAAGACGCGGCTGCAAGGTCAGATCGCGACGCTCGACCTGCGCATCGACTACATGAAACCCGCGACGCCGGACGAGGACATTTTTGCCTATGCGGAGTGCTACAAGGTGACGAAGAACATCGCCTTCGTGCGCGGCGTCGCCTATCACACCGACCGCAACGATCCGATCGCGACCTGCGCCGCCGCCTTCATGCTGGGCACGAAGAGCCAGCGCGGCGCGAATGTTTCCGGCGGAGCCAAGTGATGGAAATCATCCGCCGCGCCATCGCCGAAGGGAAGAAACCCGACCTGCAGCAACTGGTCGACGCGATCCCCTATTGCAAGTTCCTCGGCATTGAGGTCGATCGCAAAGGCACCGAACTGACGACGATCCTGCGCTTCGACAAGAAACTGATCGGCAATCCCGTCCTGCCCGCGCTCCACGGCGGCGTCGTCGGCGCATTCCTGGAAGTGACCGCGGTCATCCAACTGATGCTCGAGGCCGAAAGCGAAGAACTGCCGAAGCCGGTCGACATCGGCATCGACTATCTGCGTTCCGGCCGCCCCGTCGACACCTACGCCCGCGCCATCGTGACGAAGCAGGGCCGCCGCGTTTGCAACGTCCGCGCCGAGGCTTGGCAGGACGAGCACACGCGCCCGATCGCGGCGCTCCACGGCCATTTCCTGATCAAACCGCGCGAAACCGCCTAAGCGGCTTTCGCTGCACCGCAATGAAGTTGCGACCCGATTGCGCTTAGCATCAGCGCAACGTGACTTGCGTCCCGGCGCAGGAGGCATAGAGTCACCGAAGACGAGTTTCTCGGTTGTGCTGCGTATTAGCGCTCATTGGCTCACGGGAGAAACACTATGCGTCGCTCTTACAGAGATTGGATCGCCTGGTCGCTGCTGGCGGGGATCGTCGTGGTCGCCGCGACGGAGTATTACGTTCAGCGTCAGCACGGCATGTCGACGCCGACTTACGTCTACAAAGTCGTCGTCACACCGGACGCTCAGTAGCGGCCGCACGCGCGGCGTCTCACGACGCCGCGTTCATGTCCGTCAGTTCATCGCGCCGTCACGACGTGACGCGCGTCACATGGCGTTTGGCGGCATCTCGCGCTTTCGCAACGCCGATCATGTTCATGACACCGTAGTGACATGCGGCGTGTGCATGGCACCCATGAATTGCCGAACCTTCATTTGAATTCGTGTCCCCTCAACCATAAGTACGCGCGGACTGAAACGGGATCTTGAGGAGAGACCGATGTTGAGACGCAATTGGGAAGACTGGGTGACCGCACTTCCGATCGTGGCGTTGGTCGCGTTCGCAGCGGTGCTCGCGTTTGCGGCCGTCACGGCGGGCACGCAATTCGCTTCGAACGCCATCGCGGCCGAGCCCGCACGCTACGTGATGACGATCACGGCCGAACGGCCGTCCGCAGAGTGCAAAGCCGCAGCGTGCACCGGCCGCGAGACGATAACGCTCCGCGAGATCCGCTGAACGAACGGCCCGCAACGACGCAAGGCGCGCTTTCCCTCGGGCAAGCGCGCCTTTTGCTTGTCGTCAAGCTCAGGATTCGGGCTCTTCCAGCACGACCGCATAGCCCCATAGGCGGCGGATGTGCTTGACCACGGCGTCTTTCGTGTTCTGCGCCAAGGGAATCCCGCGGTGCCGGTTGTGCCGCAGCAGCAGCGTTCGATCCCCCGCCAGATTCGCGCCCACGACCTGCACGTCCGGCTGATGCGTGGCGAGGTCGTAGAGCCGCGCCAGCGACGTGCGCAGCTTTCGATAGCCCGCCTCGTTGTGGATCGCGGCGACCGTGTAGACCGGGTCTTCCGTGTTGTCGCGAACCGCAAAGAGCTTCAGATCGCGCATGACCTTCGGGCTCAAGAACTGCTGGATGAAGCTCTCGTCGCGATAGTTCGCCCAGGCATGTTTCAGCACGTCGCGCCAATCGCCCTTGCCGGCGAACTCCGGGAACCAATCGCGATCCTCCGCCGTCGGTGCCTCCGAAACGCGCTTGATGTCCGACATCATCGCAAAGCCGAGCGCGTACGGGTTGATCCCGTAGTAGCGGCTGTCGTCGAATCCCGGCTGCATGACGACGCTGGAGTGGGAATGCATGAACTCGAGCATCGACCCTTCGCCGAGCTGCCCGCGGTCGTAAAGCGCGTTCATGATGTAGTGATGCACGAACGTGGCGCAGCCTTCGTTCATCACCTTCGTCTGCATCTGCGGATAGAAATACTGCGCGACGTTGCGCACGATGCGCAGGATTTCGCGCTGCCAATTCTTCAAAACCG
>CAZLRW010000223.1:0-4583 GCA_964561925.1 uncultured Flavobacteriaceae bacterium | reverse complement strand
TGGCGTTGATGTAGGCGGCCGGGAACGGGCCCACCATCACGTCGCCGGTGTTCGCCGGGATCTGCCGCGTGATGCTGGGCACCGTGATCGGGCCGACGCCCGGCACGTTCGCCGAGGCCGACGCCGGCGCGACCGTCAGGTTGCGCACGGACGCGTTCGTGTTCTTGTAGTGCAGGAACGTGCGCTCGGACCCGTCGTCGGCGAACGTGTCGGAGGCGGCCGCCGCCGCGTAGCTCGGCACGATGCCGGCCGCGACCACGGATTGAACGGTCAGAAGAGCCATCTGAGGTTTCCTTTAGAGAGAGAAGAAGATCAGGCTTGCGTGAACGTGATTTCGCCCGCGCTCTGCAGCGTGAACGCGAACGAGACGGCGCCGTTGTATTCGGCGCCGAGCTCGAAATCGGCGACCTGAAACGCGCCTTGGAACGTGCCGATCGCGGTGTGGATCCACTGCCAGTTCCGGATCGTGCAGTCCTTCGCGTAGGCGATGCACTGATTGATGTAGGTGTCATCCTTGAAGACGCCCGAGACCGAGATCTCGACCGACTTCACGCCGGCCGCGGCCAGGAGCTCGCGCCACTGGCTCGTCGAGTCCGAATCCGTGACGTCGACCGTCTCGGAGTTGATCTTGAGCGAACGCGTGCGCACGCCGCCCACGGTCTGGTAGGAACCGCCGCCCGTGTTGTCCAATTTGACGAGCGCCGTCCGGCCGGTTTGAGCCACCATGTGTCAGTCCCTCCAAATGTGGTTGGCGTGAAGACGGCGTTTCAGCCGTAGTGGTAGAAGCCCTTGAACCGGATCACGCCGTGATAGGTCTCGCGATCCTGCTCGGGCACGGTCTCGTGACTTTCGTAGTTCAGATGCACGAGAACGCCGGTCGCGACCGCATGCGATTTGTCGTGCAGCGCGTCGCGGATCGCATCCAGCATCCGCAGGCACTCGAGGCGGCCCGGCGCGCGTGACCAGGCGTGCACCTCGATCGTCATCTCCGCGGCGTCGACGTCGCTCGCCCCGTCTTCGTCGCCCGACTGGTCGCCGATCGTGACGTAGGGATAGGCCGGCGCCGAAGCTTCCTTGCCGTGCGGCACGTCGTCGAACACCTTGCCCGCGCCCACGAGCGCGGTCAGCGCCGGGTTGCCGGCAAGCGCTTCGAACACCGCCGTCTGAAAGTCCGCGCACGCGCCCATCAGCTTCGCGCGCCCTTGCGCACCGCGCGCGCCGAGACGTCGCGCATCATGCGCTGAATCTCCGGCGCCTTCTTCTTCATCAGCGGTCCGAACAGCGGCCGCGGCTTGATGTTCTGAAAGCCGCGCTCGAGCAGCCGGTAGATGCCCGGCGCCTTGACGCGCGATTGCGGCTTGAACTTGCGGTTCGACTTCTTCGCCACGATCTGCGCCATGCGCCGGCCCGTCTTCTTCGCCGGCGCTTCGCCCGGCGCGGAGGCGCGCCAGGTGATTTTCGCGCCGCGCCCGCGCGAGGTGTAGACGCGGCCGTGCTTCGGCTTTTCGATCTCGCGCACGACGTCGTCCTTCAGCGCCCTCGCGGCGTCGAACAGCGACGCCCGGAGCTCGAGCTCGAGCACGGAGGGAATGTGCTTCAGCCGGCGCTTCACCTTGTCGGCGCCGATCACCTTCATGACGGCGCGTCCTCTTCGCAGGTGAGCTCGGTCCATTTCCACCCGGCGTCGCCCGGCAGATCGCGCACGCCGTTGATCGCGAACGTGCGGCCCTTGTGCACGACGCGCATCGCCGCGGTGACGTCGGTGCGCCGGCGGATCGTGAAGCGGACGAGCTGGCGGTGCACGATCTGCTCGCCGACCGCAATCTCGCGGCCGGACTGCGGCTCGAACTTCGCCCACACTTTCTTCAGCGTCGACCAGGTTTCGCTTTGGTTGCCGCCGGCGCCGTCGCTGGCGCCGCGGGTCTTTTTCTGGATCTCGATGCGGTAACGGAAGTCGCCGATCTCAGCCGCCATCAGACGAACCAGGTCCGCTCGCCGTCGAGCAGCGTGGTGACGCCGATCGGCAGCTCGACGCTCGCGTCGCCGCGGTGTTCGTAGAGATGCGCGACGGCGAGCAGCACCGCCTGGCGGATTTTCAGCGGCAGGTTCGCGGGCGCGTCGCCGTAGCCGGCCGTGAACTGGATCTCGACCGCGTTCGCCGCGCGCGCCGCTTCCGGCCACGACGCGGCGGTGCGCAGGACGAGACGGCCCGGCCTGGTCGCGGTGTCGACGAAGTAGTTCGACGCCGCGAACGTCGTGGCGACGTCGGCGTCGCTGTAGGTCTTCACGTGCACGATCGACTGCAGCGGCGCCTTCGGCAGCTCGATCGCGCGTTCGCACGGAAACGCGTCGAGGAACATCTGCCAGGTCTGGGTCAAAAACGCGCGCGCGGTATAGGTCTCGCACAACTCGCGCGCCGCCACGATGAGCGCCGCGACGAGGCTGTTGTCGGCATCCTCGTCGATGCGCGCGTGCAGCTTCGCCTCGCCGACGGTGACGGGTTCCGCGCCCGGCGCGGTCAAGAGCTTCAAACGGCACGGCAAAGTCATTTGTTGCGCACCCGCATGAAGCCTTCGGTTTCGAGGGTCTGCCCCGCGCTCGTCGCGACGATGCAGGTGATCTTGTAGAGTTCGAGGTTCGTGCCGCCGCTCACGATCGTCTGGGCGATCTGACCGGACGCCGAATTGCTGCCGCAGCTCACATTCGACGAGCCGCCGACCTCGCCCTGGTTCTCGGGAGTCACCAACGGCTGGCCGGTGATCGTTTCGCCCTCCGCCATGTCGGCGGCGAAGTCGAATTGCATGATCACCGCTTCGGCGACCTGCTTCTCAACCGTTTGCAGCGTCATGTGATCGGCTCACTTCCGTCGGACACAATCGTTCTTTCGTTTGGCGGTGCGGCCACCGGATCGCGGCCCGGCGAGACGACGACACGGATGCCGCCGGCGGCGACGATTCTTCGCCGCCCGCCGGTCGCCGCGATGACGCGCTCGCCGCGCTCGAGCTCGACGCCCAGCGCGAACGTGCTGACCGCCGGCGCATGGAGAACCGACGCCGACGCCAGCTTCGGCGGCGCCAGCGCGAACACGAGCGACAGCGCCGGCACGCGCAGAACACCGGTCGACGCGAGCGTCGGCGCCGCCACCTGCAGGCGCAGCGCCGGCGTGCGCAGCACGCTTGCCGACGCGATCTTCGGCGCCGCGAGCGCGGCGACGATGCCGATCGCCGGCACGCGCAGGATCGACGCCGAGACCAGCTTCGGCGCGGCCATCGTGACCGCAAGGCTCATCGCCGGCGTCCGCAGCACGGACGCGCTGGCCAGCTTCGGCGGCGTCACCGTGAACTGCGCCGCAACCCCGTGCGCGCGAAGCACCGACGCGCTCGCGAGTTTCGGCGGCGCGACGCCGAGCACCTCGGCGATGCCCGGTGAGCGTAGCACGCTCGCGCTCGCCAGCCGCGGCGGCTGGATCGTGACGGCGCCGGCCGCGACGTCGACCGTGTGCGTCCGCAAAACGCTCGCCGAAGCCAGCTTGCCGGGCGCGAGCGTCAGCGCGAGCGTGAGGCTCGGAACCCGCAGCACGCCGGCGCTCGCAAGTTTCGCCGGCGCGACCTGCAGCCTGAGCACCGGCGTCCGCAAGAGCGACACCGACGCGAGCTTTGCCGCACCGATGCGGAGCGCGATCGTATGGGCCCGCAGGATCGACGCGGACGTGATGCGCGGCGCGGCGAGCGCGAACTGCAGCGACGGCGCGCGCAGCACGGACGCAGACGCAAGCTTCGGCGCGCTCAAGCTCACCGCGCCGGCGGCGACGTCGACGGCGTGCGCGCGCAGCACCGAGGCGCTCGCGAGCTTCGCCGGCGTCATCGTCAGCGTCAGGTTGACCGCCGGAACTCTCAGAACGCTCGCCGACGCCAGTTTCGCCGCGGCGGCCTGCAGACGGAGCGCCGGCGTCCGCAGCGCCGACGCCGACGCCAGTTTCGCGGCCGCCACCTGCAGCTGCGCCGCGTGCGCCCGAAGCACGGACGCGCTCGCAATTTTCGGCGCACCGACCGCGATCGGCCCGACGGAAACCGACGGCACCCGCAGGACGGACGCACTCGGCAGCTTGGGCGCCGTGACGGCGGTGCCCGCATCCGCCGGAACGAGCGCCGGCAGGTAATTGTGCAGGAAGCTCTGCATTTAGAGCCTCCCGGCGGTCAGCGCATCAATCGAACTTCGTCGACTCCGTCTGGACGGAGAGCGTGAACGGCTTCGCCCAGGCGTCGTTGACCTTGGCGTTGATCCAGGTCAGCGCGCTTTCCTGCAGGACGAACGTGTCTTCGTCCGTCTGCTGCTGGTCGCCCGCACCTTGGCCTTCGTTGTACGTGCGCGTGAACGTGACGAGATAGGGCATGCCTTCACCTCCGCGATGGACCCGCAGTTGGATGCGGTCGAACGGCTTCTTCTTGCGTTTCGTCATGGCACCAGCCCGTAAAGCGCGAGGTCGAACGTGCGGTCGCCGGCGGTGTTGATCTCCGCCTGCGCGCGCGCCGCGATGCGCGTGGTTTTCGGAACGCTGCACGCGAACGGCGGGATCCGCACGC
>CAZLRW010000222.1:0-4608 GCA_964561925.1 uncultured Flavobacteriaceae bacterium | reverse complement strand
TGCCCGCGCCAATCGTCCGCCACTGGGGGTAAGGTGAGGTTCGCGGGATCGGGCGCGGGCAGGATACGTTCCAGGAAGTTCCGGTCTTCGAAATAGCGCAGCTTCTTGGCGCGGATCGGAGGCAAGCCCGAGATCAGGACCAGTTCGTCGCTCGGGGGCAACTGCATCACCTCGCCCGGCGTCAACAGCGGCCGCGCGGTCTCTTGCCGGCTGACCATGACATGGGCGAGCCACGGCGCGAGGCGATGGCCGGCATAGTTCCTTTGTGCTCGGAGTTCTGTCGCAGTGCCGAGGGCGTCGGAGATGCGCTTTGCCGTCCGCTCGTCATTCGAGGAGAACGCGATCCGCACATGGCAATTGTCGAGGATCGCGTTGTTCTCACCGTAGGCCTTCGAGACCTGATTGAGCGACTGCGCGATCAAATAGGCGCGAATGCCGTACCCCGCCATGAAGGCCAGCGCCGTCTCAAAGAAGTCGAGTCGTCCCAACGCTGGGAACTCGTCGAGCATCATGAGCACTTGATGCCGCCGACGCTTGCCGGGATCGCCTTCGAGCTTCTCGGTCAGGCGCCGGCCAATTTGATTCAAAACCAGGCGCACCAGCGGCTTCGTGCGCGAGATGTCCGACGGCGGAACCACCAGATAGAGCGACGCCGGCTTCTTGCCATCGACGAGATCGGCAATCCGCCAATCGCAAGCCGAGGTTACCTTTGCGACGGTCGGATCGCGATAGAGCCCCAAGAAGCTCATCGCCGTCGAAAGAACACCCGACCGTTCGTTCTCCGACTTGTTCAAGACTTCCCGGGCCGCCTGGGCGACGATCGGATGCACAACCGCTCGATCCGGCGTTCCCAGATGGTTGGTCGCCATCATGGCACGTAGCGTGTGCTCGAACGAGCGGCGCGGATCGGAGAGAAAGCTCGCGACGCGTGAGAGAGTTTTTTCTTCCTCGGCGTAGAGCACGTGCAGGATTACGCCGACAAGGAGCGCGTGCGAGGTCTTCTCCCAATGGTTCCGTCGTTCGAGCGCGCCTTCCGGATCAACGAGAATGTCGGCGATGTTCTGCACATCGCGGACCTCACAAACGCCTTTGCGCACTTCGAGCAACGGGTTGTAACGCGCGGAACGCTCATCGGTCGGATTGAAGAGGAAGCAGGTGGAAAGCGTTGCCCGCCAACCGGCCGTGATCTGCCAGTTCTCGCCTTTGATGTCGTGGATGATCGCGCTCTCCGGCCATGAGAGCAGCGTCGGGATGACAAGGCCGACGCCCTTGCCCGAACGTGTTGGTGCGAAGGCCATGACATGCTCGGGACCATCGTGGCGTAGATAGCGATGCTTTGAAGCACCCAGAAACACACCGCGAGGCGCGAACAAAGACGCCGCGGCAATCTCGCGTGCCGACGCCCAGCGCGATGAACCGTAGGTCGTCACAAACTGGTTCTGCCGCGCGCGCCACAGCGAGCCCATGATGGCGACCGCGCAGCCGAACAGGCCGCTGGCGGCTGCAAGCATTCCCGCCCGATCGAATTCTTCCGGCGCGTAGGCACCGTAAGCGTACCACCAGGGAAACAACTGCCAAGGACGGTAGACATGCCAGGTTCCAACATCAAACCACGGCGATCCGAGGCGAGGTTGGAATCCCAGCATCGCTGCCGCCCACTGGGTCGATGCCCAGAGGCCAGCGATCACAATCGCAAACACAATGGCGACTTGGCCGATCAGCAGCTTCGTAGGCGTCATCACCGCGCTCCGTTATGCGCGAAAGTGATGCCGGAAGCCATGGGAGTCGAAAATCGCGCTTATGTGCGCTCAATTGCCCGCTATTTTCGCCTCAAGGGATAACAGAGGCCAAGACATCGGAGCGATCTGCTGATTTCTCTGACGGCGCCTTGCTACCGACGCGTAAGAGCCGGACCGAAGCGGCAGATTAAGATGGCCGCGCCGCTCACGGTGAGAACAAGGCCGAGCCCCGCAAACGCGATCACGAGCCAATTGTTGAAGTCGTCGCGCGTGCGGTAGTCCATGATGTGCAGCGACCACAGAAAGTCATAGAGCCGCCAAGTGCCACTGCGTCGCGCCGTTACTTTGCCAGCGGCCGTCGATACATAGAGGTGCGTGTTGTCTGAATCGTCGAACACGAGCTGCCACACGGGCAAGGTCCCGCGATACTCGATCGGCGGGCCATCGGCTATGAGCGTCGCGCGGATGATTTGCCGTCACCAGCAAAATCGGCTGCGGCGAGCTTCCGCGCTGTCGCCTCATCCAGCGGCGATAGCGCGGTCCCCGACCGCGCATCGATCACCGCCGAAGGCTTGCCATCGACTTCGGCGCGCCAAACCGGCGCGCCCAACATCTCGCCCAGCTCCAAACGCGTAACGTGCCCCTTGAGACCAGCCATTGCCTGTGCTGGTGCCACGATTTCGCCCACCACCCGCAGATCGAGCTGTTCCGTCTTGCGGATGTTGTGCTCACTGCGAACGCGTTCAATCGGCACGATGGTCATATAGAGGCCACTAACCATCCAAGCGAGCACCTGAAGCCCGACGACGAGTCCCAACCATTTGTGGACCGCAAACCACCACCGCCGCATGATTCCTCCTTGCCAACCCGGCCCAATGTACAAGCCAGATCGAAAGATTACGAGGGGATGTCGAGGGCGAACTATTTCCGGTCGGTCGCAACCAAATTCTGCGGGTGACCGCGGACAAATGTTTCGATGTTGGCGACAGTCGTCTCTGTAATTCGCAAGATTGCCTCGCGCGTGTTAAAAGCGCTGTGCGGCGTCACGACGACGTTGGGCATATGCAGCAGGATGTGGTCGGCAACGACATCGCGCAAATCGTGTTCACCCGAGAGGATTGAGCACACGAGCTCAGCTTCCTCGCGGATCAAGGGCTCGTCGGGCAAGACGTCAAGACCAGCGCCGGCGACCTTTCCAGAGCGCAACGCCATGATCAGCGCATGCGCGTCGATCAAACTACCGCGCGCGGTGTTGATGACGATCGCGCCTTCCTTCATGCGCGCGAATGCGGCGGTGGATAAAAGGTGATGTGCTTCATGTGTCGCGGGCGCATGCAGTGAAACGATGTCGGCGGCGGACAAGAGCTGGCCCAGCGGCATGTAGGAAAACCCTTGCGCGGCCGCGAAAGCCTGATCCGGTTTCGGGTCGAAGGCGACCACGTTCATCGCAAATCCCTTCGCGATGCGGATTACGTGCCTTCCGATGTGGCCTGTGCCGACGACGCCGATCGTTTTGCCGGCAAGATCGAAACCTTCAAGCCCTACCGGCGAGAACCGGCCCGACCGGGCGCGCTCAATCGCCTCGGGCAGGCGGTGCGCCAACGTCAACAGCAGAGCGAACACGTGCTCGGCGACGGTGTTCTCGCCGTAGGCCGGCACATTGGCGACGGCAATACCCTTAGCCTCGCAAACGGCTAGATTGATGTGATCGTAGCCGGTGGATCGCGTCGCGATCAGTTTGAGACTCTCGAGTTTCTCCAACGTTGCGCCGCTTAGGTTAGAATAGATGAAGGTCGTCACAACATCGGCGTCCGCGTACGCGAGCGCGTTCTCAGGATTGAGCGGTTCCGCGACAAAGGTCACCTTGTGAGCCGCAGCAAGACGCTCAAACGCTACGCGCTCTCGCCCCTCGGTCTCGAACACAACGATTCTCATGCTCTGCGCTCCGCATCATCCACTGCACTCTCTCCTCCTCATCTAAGAACGCGACCAGAGACTCGGGTCGGGTCGGGTCGCGCCGTTCGGCTATCATGCAGCGACCAACAACCGGGGACGTGAGCCGCTGGCACTCCCATTCGAGATGACCGTTCCCGCTTCGATTAGAGACGATCGATTGCAGCTCTCAGCCGATCACGCACCCTTCCGGCCGCCTCTTTGAGGCGAGGATTGTTGACGGCCTGCATCGAGGCTACTGGATCGATGGCGGCAACTTCGGTCTTGTCGGTGCCGGCGTCTTGAATGACCACGTTGCAGGGTAACATCGTGCCAATCTTATCCTCGAGACCCAACGCTTCGAACGCCAATCTCGGATTACACGCGCCGAGTATGCGGTAGTTGCGAAAGTCGACGTTGATCTTCTTTTTGAACGCATCCTTGATATCGATGTCGCTGATGATGCCGAAGCCCTCTTCTTTTAGGGCCGCAGCGAGGCGTTGCACGGTCTCGTCGAAACTCAGCGGCAACGTCTTAGCGAAGTAGTAACTCATGATGACGAACTCCCTAGTTTCAGTTGCGCACAAGTTTGGGCAGGCGATTCCCGCTCATTGAGCAGGCTGCGTGACGCCGTGGCCGACACGGAGGCCGGCGCCGGCATTAGCGCTGCTTGCAAAGCCCTCGAGCCGCGTCCATTTCAGTAGCAGTGCGTTGACGGCAACGATGACGGAGCTTCCCGACATCGAGAGAGCGGCGATCTCAGGGCTGAGCAAGAACGGGTAGAACACGCCGGCCGCCAGCGGAAACGCGATGACATTGTAGCCCGCGGCCCACCACAGATTCTGATGCATCTTGCGCAGAGTCGCCCGCGACAGCCGGATCGCCTTGACGACGTCGAAGGGATCGCTGCGCATCAGGACGACGTCGGCGCTTTCGA
>CAZLRW010000221.1:0-4656 GCA_964561925.1 uncultured Flavobacteriaceae bacterium | reverse complement strand
GTTGAAATTGCCCAACATCTGCACATGCGTGCGCCAGCGGGCCTTCAGGCCGTCGATCGACTGGTTGCCTATCACCGCTTCGCCTCCATCGCCTTCGCAAAGCGGTCGAACAGGTATTGGCTGTCGTGGGGGCCGGGGGAGGCTTCGGGGTGGTATTGGACGGAGAAGACGGGGCGGCCTTCGAGCGCGAGGCCGCAATTCGTGCCGTCGAAGAGGGAGACGTGGGTTTCCTTCACGCCCTTGGGCAACGTCTTCGTGTCGACGGTGAAGCCGTGGTTCATCGAGACGATTTCGACTTTGCCGGTCGTGACGTCCTTCACCGGGTGGTTCGCGCCGTGGTGGCCTTGGCGCATCTTCTTCGTCTTGGCGCCGAGCGCCAAGGCCAGCATTTGATGGCCGAGGCAGATGCCGAAGATGGGCAGGCCTGAATCGACGAGCTTCTTGATCACATGGCCGGCATAGACGCCGGTCGCGGCGGGGTCGCCGGGGCCGTTCGAGAGAACGACGCCGTCCGGCTTCAAGCGCGCGATCGCCTCATAGCTCGTGTTCGCGGGGACGATCGTGAGCTTCGCCCCGATCGAGGTCAGCGAACGCAGGATGTTGCGCTTCACGCCGTAGTCGATGACGACGACGTTGAAGCGGTGGCCTGCTTCGTGCGCGTAGCCCTTGTTCCACTGCCAGCGCGCTTCGTCGAGCGTCCATTGCTGGCGGGCGGTGACGTCTTTTGCGAGGTCCATGCCTTCGAGGCCGGGCCAGCCTGCTGCTTCCTTCTTCAATGCGGCGATGTCGAACGTGCCGGTCGGATCGTGCGCGATGACGCCGTTCGGCATGCCGTTTTCTCGGATCAGACGCGTCAGGCGGCGCGTGTCGATGCCAGCGAGGCCCACGATGTTGTGGCGCTTCAACCAGATGTCGAGATGTTGGGCGTTGCGGTAGTTCGACGGATCGGTGATCGAGGCTTTCACGATCAAGCCGCGCGCGGCGGGCGTGACGGTTTCGACGTCCTCCGCGTTCGTGCCGACATTGCCGATGTGGGGGAACGTGAAGCAGATGATCTGCGCGGCGTAGGAGGGATCGGTCAGGATCTCCTGATAGCCGGTCATCGCGGTGTTGAAGCAGACTTCGCCGACCGCCTTGCCGGCGGCGCCGAGGCCCTGTCCTTCGAAAACGGTTCCGTCGGCGAGCACCAGCGCGCCCGTGATTCGTCTCCGCGTGGGCGCGAGGCCCTGTTCGCGGGGGCTTGTGGCAGTCTCTGACATGTCGGCTCGCGATTTTGCGGGGTGGTGAGCCGGCGCGCCCCGCAAATCCGGGGGTCCATATGGAGCGAATCGAACGGGGCGTCAAGGAAACGGCTTGTCGCTGTCCCCAAGCGCGAACGGCTTTCCCCGCCAAAGGGTTAGGCGGCGCTCCGCGTGCGGCTGTATGGTGGCCGCCAAGACAGAGGATTTCGCATGCTCAGAGACAAATTCAACGCGGCGCTGAAGGAAGCGATGCTGGCGAAGGATCAGCGGCGCGTCGGGACGGTGCGCCTGATCCTGGCGGCACTCAAGGACAAGGACATCGAGGCGCGCGGCGCGGGCCGCGAAAAGTCGACCGACGAGGAGATCCTGGGCCTGCTGCAGAAGATGATCAAGCAGCGCAACGATTCCATCGAGGCGTTCGACAAGGCGGGCCGCGTGGAGCTCGCGACGCAGGAGCGCGAGGAGAAGGCGATCATCGAATCCTATCTGCCGGCCCAGATGAGCGCCGACGACGTGCGCGCGGCGGTGAAGGCCGCGGTTGCTGCCGTCGGGGCGTCGTCGGTCAAGGACATGGGCAAGGTCATGGCGGAGCTGAAAGCGAAGTTCGCGGGGAAGATGGATTTCTCGAAGGCGAACGCGGTCGTGAAGGAGATGCTGACGGGCGGCTAGTTCATCCAACATCGTCATGGCCGGGCTTGACCCGGCCACCCACGGACACGCGCGAAGCGTTGCAAGATATGGCTCACACAATGACACGATGGAACAATGGGGTGTGCTCCGTGCAACGCGCCCATCGTTTCATTGTGTCATTGTGTGAGACGTTCTTCGACCTTGCGCGTGTCCCTGGGTGGCCGGGTCAAGCCCGGCAATGACGACCTAAGAGAGTCGGGTGCAGGGCGATGCGCTTTAGCCCTCGATTTTTGGACGAGTTGCGCGACCGGGTGCCGATCGTCGATGTGATCGGGCGGAAGGTGAAGCTTGTCCGCAAGGGGCGCAGTCATCTTGGCTTGTGTCCGTTCCACGGCGAGAAGACGCCGTCGTTCAACGTGTCGCCGGACAAGGGGTTCTATCACTGCTTCGGCTGCGGCGTGCACGGCGACATCATCACGTTCGTGATGGAGACCGAGGGGCTTTCGTTTCCCGAAGCGGTCGAGCAACTGGCCTCGCAGGCGGGCATGGAGCTGCCGGCGCGTGATCAGCGCGACGAGGCGCGGGAGAAGTCGCGGCGCTCTCTCTATGACGTGATGGAGTTTGCAGCGGCGTTTTTCGAAAGCGAGCTTCAAGGATCGCGCGGGGCGAAGGCACGCGCTTATCTCGACGGGCGCGGGCTCACCGGGCCTGGTGTCGCGCCGTTTCGCTTGGGCTTCGCGCCGGATTCGCGCACCGCGCTGAAGGAACATCTCGCGGCGAAGGGCGTGAGCGGCGAGGAAATGGCGGAGGCCGGGCTCGTCATCGTTCCGGACGATGGCGGCGCATCTTACGACCGCTTCCGCGGGCGCGTCATTTTTCCAATCACCGATGTGCGCGGGCGGGTGATCGCGTTCGGCGGGCGCACGCTCGATCCCGACGGCAAGCCCAAGTACTTGAACTCGCCGGAGACGCCGTTGTTCAAGAAGAGCGCGGTGCTGTTCAACCTCGGGCCCGCGCGCAAGGCGGCCTCTCAGGGCGCGTCGCTGATCGCGGTCGAGGGTTACGTCGACGTGATCGCACTCGTCGTTGCGGGTTTCCAAGGTGCGGTCGCGCCGCTCGGCACCGCGCTCACCGAAGAGCATTTGCAGATGATGTGGCGCGTGGTGCCTGAGCCCGTGCTCTGCTTCGACGGCGATGCGGCGGGGATCAAGGCGGCCGAGCGCGGGATCGATTTGGCGCTGCCGTTGCTCGAGCCGGGGCAGTCGCTCAAGTTCGCGCTACTGCCGCAGGGTCAGGACCCCGACGATCTGATCCGCGCGCGCGGTGCGGTGGCGATGCAGACCGTGCTCGACGAGGCCGTGCCGCTTGCCGACATGCTGTGGCGGCGCGAGATCGCCAACGCCGAGCTCTCGACGCCCGAGCGGCGTGCAGGCGCAGAGCAGCGGTTGATCGGTCTCGTGCGCCAGATCGCCGACGGCAAAGTGCGAGAGCATTACTTAGCCGCGATGAACGAGCGGCTGCGTGCCCTGTTCGCACCCGCCGGTGCGCCCCGGGCGGCTGAGCCCGGGTGGCGGCGGGGGGGCGGGTCCGGGCATGGGCGCTTTGCCCCCAGGTCTTTCGCGCCCGAGCGGCCGGGGGCGCGACCGGCTTGGACGCCCCCGGTGTCGGAGGCACTGCGGCGTTCTGCGGCAGGGCGGGGCGTTAACCGGGGCGGCGGGCCTGCGGGCCTCGGCGAAGAGGCGCTTTTGGCGGCGGCCCTCGTCCATCCGTTCCTGCTCGACACGTTTGCCGAAGCATTCGCCGAGATGCGGATCGGGGAGGCCAATCTTGACAAGTTGAGACGTGAACTCCTACATGCGGCCTCTTCGGGACAATCCCTTGACAGTCAAGGCCTTCGCGACCACCTCACGCTCAGAGGGGCCGGCGATATTTGCGAGCGGTTGGAGCGGCGGCCGATGCTCAAGACCATGGCCATGACCCGGCGCGACACCGCCCCTCACGAGGTGCTGCGCGAGTTCAACCATGTGCTGGCGCGCCACCGGAAGCTGACCGAACTGAAGACCGAGCATATGCAGGCCGCCGAAGCGCTGAAGCGCGAGGCGACGGAAGAAAACGTCGCGCGATTGCGTGCGATCGAGCAGGAGCTTGGTTCCATCGCCGGGGCGGAAGCGGGACCGCCCGACGCCTTCTAGACCCTACGCGGGAGCGGCGGGCCGCATGAACAGCCGTTTCGTGTGGCCCTTCGGTTTCATGTTCCCGACCAGACGCGACGACGCCGTGACGACGAAGAAGCAGCAGATGTCAGAACGCAAAGCCTCAGCCTCGAAAGACAAGACCGCAAAGAAACCGCCAGCGAAGGCTGCCGCGAAAGCCGCGGCCGCCAAGACCGCGGCGAAGCCGAAGCAGGACTTGAAATCGATTCTGAGAGCGATGGTCAAACCTCTGCCGCCGCCGAAGCCGAAGCCGCCCGCGAAAAGCGCAGCTTCACCGGCGGCGAATGGTTCCGCACAATCACCACTCAGCAACGCACCCGGTACAAAAATGGCAAAACCCCCGACGACGGCCGCAGCGAAAACTGCGCAGCGACCGCTCACCCAAGCGGGAAAGCCTGCGAAAAAGGGCGACGGCGAGGGCGCGCCGGAAGAACGCGGCGATCCGCTGCTCGATCTGACCGACACCGCGGTCAAGAAGATGATCGCGCGCGCGAAGACGCGCGGCTTCGTCACGCTCGACGAACTGAACAAGGTGCTGCCGTCGGAGCGCGTGTCGTCGGAGCAGATCGAAG
>CAZLRW010000220.1:3222-4661 GCA_964561925.1 uncultured Flavobacteriaceae bacterium | reverse complement strand
GGACCGGGTGATGAATCGCGACATTTCGGTGAAGGCGGCTTCGGGATTGCGGTTCTCGATCGCCTTGACAATGCGGCCGTAAACCTTGAGCTGATAGTCGCGCTCTGCGTCGGTATAGACGATGCGAATGTCCGACGCGCTCGTGATATTGTGGAGCGAGGAAATCATGAATCCGATCAACGGATTCCCCGACGCCCAAGCGAGCAAGTCGTGGAAGCGCCGGTTCTCCTCCGCGTGCTCGACCGGACGCCCGGATAGAGCCTGTAGATTTGCCAACGACATTTGAAGCTTTCCAATATCTTCCGCCGTCGCGCGCTCCGCGGCCAAAGAGGCCATCGTCGGACCCACGGCCTGCCTCACTTCCATCAACGAGCGGAAAGTCGTGCCCAGAAATTGAAGCAACAAGGCCATTGTGCTGGCAAAATCCTTCGGACGCGGCTCCTGCACGACCGGTCCGCCGCCGGGACCCGGTCGCAGAAAAATAACGCCCTGCAACTCTAGAAATCTCAGAGCCTCTCTCAACGTCGCGCGCGCGACGCCGTACCGTTGAAGCATCTCTTGTTCGGCTGGCAACCTGTCGCCGATAGCCGCTCCGCGGCGCTCGATATCGTCGACGATTTGCTGCGCCACGCGCAACGCTCGCTTTTGCGATCCCGGCACTTCCGGCTTGGCCACCCGAACAACGCTTGTGTACTTCATGCTTGGCACCCACCCTCTGGCGCAACTCACCCGCAAATGCAAAACGCCCTATCGGCATCGCATGGCCGCCGCCCGGCGCAAACCCGGAAGAGTTGCGGATCGTCAGTATCCATTATAAGCAATATGAATTCAATTCGTTAGTCGAACAAGGAGGCGTTCGCCCATGCCAGGCGCAAAGCGCGTTTCATTTACCGTCGGCCGGGATCTTCACATCGCTGCGGATTCCTTCGGTCCGGAACGGGGGCGCCCCGTCCTGTTGGCGCATGGTGGCGGTCAAACTCGTCACGCCTGGCAGGCGTGCGGCAAGAGCCTCGGACAGCGCGGTTACCATGCCTTGTCCCTCGACCTGCGCGGACATGGTGAAAGCGATTGGGCTCCCGACGGAGACTACGCCATAGAACGATTCGCCGAGGATATCTTGAGCATCGCCGACAGATTCGAGGAAGCGCCGGTCCTGGTCGGCGCATCGCTCGGCGGCATTGCAGGCCTGATCGCGCAAGGCGAGTATGCCCGCGCCGGCCATCGTGGATTTGCAGCTCTCGTCCTGGTCGATATTACGCCGCGCATGAACATGGAAGGCGTGCAAAAAATCCTCGGGTTCATGTCGTCGAACCTCGACACCGGCTTCGCCTCGCTTGAGGAGGCCGCCGATGCGATTGCGCAATACCTGCCCGGCCGCCCCCGCCCCAAGAGCTTGAGTGGCCTTGCCAAAAATCTTCGCCTCAGGAACGGCCGCTATT
>CAZLRW010000220.1:1716-3122 GCA_964561925.1 uncultured Flavobacteriaceae bacterium | reverse complement strand
CCCAAGAGCTTGAGTGGCCTTGCCAAAAATCTTCGCCTCAGGAACGGCCGCTATTTTTGGCATTGGGACCCGAGCTTCATCAATGGCTCACAACGGCCGCAAGGCAGCCGAGATCCCGTGCGCCTGGAGAATGCGGCCCGCGCGGTGAGCGTGCCGACGCTTCTCATTCGCGGCAACAAGAGCGAATTGGTCGATGCCGAAGCCGTCAGGATGTTTTCCGAACTGGTGCCCCACCACGAATTCGTCGATGTCCTGGACGCCGGGCATATGGTGGCAGGAGACAGCAACGACGCGTTCAACGCCGCCGTCATCGATTTCTTGGATCGCATGTTCGCGCGGACGCCGGTTCCGGTCCAAGCATAGAACCCCGGCGCCGGAGGAACGAAAGGTGGGAGAAGGCCATGGGCAATCTTGTCATTCGAACGGATGCGGAGCGCGTCAGCACGCTCACGCTTAATCGGCCCGATGCTCTTAACGCGCTGAACATTCCGATGTTTGAGGAACTGCGCGCGCACATCGATGCGCTCCGCGGTCAGGCGCACGCCATCGCCTGCGTAATCTTGCGTGGATCGGGTAAGGCGTTTTCGGCCGGTCACGATCTGAAGGACATTCAAAAGGGCGAACGGGCCCCCGAACCGCATTTTCAGGCAAAAACCATCGAAGCGCTTGCGGCTTTACCACAGCCGGTGATCGCGGCGGTGAACGGCCATTGCTATACGGGCGGCCTTGAACTTGCGCTGGCCGCGGACATCATTGTGGCTGGGCGTTCGGCCAAATTCGCCGACACGCATAGCAAATGGGGCCTCACGCCGATGTGGGGCATGACCCAAAGACTACCGAGGCGTGTCGGTTCTTCCACGGCTAAGAAAATGATGTTCACTTCCGCAACCTACACCGCCGAAGCGGCGGAGCGCATGGGGCTGGTCGATCTTTGCGTCGACGATGTCGCGCTGGACCGGGTGACCGCGGATATTGCCCAACAGATCGCCGCCAATTCGACCCATGCCAACAAGGCGATCAAGGAACTCCTGGACGCGACCGACGGCATGCGGATTAGCGACGGATTGGCTTACGAACTAGCGCACAGTCCGGGCGCATGCGCCGATGCGCGCGAGCGCGTCGCCGCGTTCGGCAAGAAGTAGCGCGCCCGGCCTGCACCGTTTGGAGTAGTTCGGCCGGATCAATCTATGATAAGGATATGGGGCGAGCTGCGGAGAAGCCACGGGAGTGGCGCTGCCGCTCGCGGCAAGCGTTCGGATGGGAGAGGCCGCATGGCTTGGAATTATGGCGACATCCTTGATCGCATCGCGCCGGTCCTGCCCGCGAGCACACCCGCGCTTATTCATGAGGACCGCGTCATCTCATGGGCCGAAACCGCACGCCGATCCAACAATCTGGGCCGCGCT
>CAZLRW010000220.1:0-1616 GCA_964561925.1 uncultured Flavobacteriaceae bacterium | reverse complement strand
TTGGACGCGGACGAGGTTTGGCGCGCGGTCGCCAAACACAAGGTTCAATCGATTTCAATCGTCGGCGACGCTTTCGCCAAACCAATGCTAAAGGCCCTGGACGAGAAGCCCGGTCGTTACGATACGTCCAGCCTGGTCTCGATCGTGTCGTCCGGCGTAATGTGGAGCGCCGAGGTCAAGGCGGGCATGCTCAGGCACATTCCTCAGGCGATTCTCATGGACGCGTTCGGCGCGTCGGAGGCGCTCGGTTTCGGTTCCTCGATGATGACAAGCGGCGGCGAGGCCAAGACCGCGCGTTTTCAGGTTGGCGAACTTTGCAAAGTCTTCGATGAGAACGATGAACCGGTGCAGCCGGGCAGCGGCAAGCCCGGTATCATCGCCATGGCTGGACCCATCCCCTCCGGCTACTACAAGGATCCGGCGAAGACGGCTAAGACCTTCAAGACCATCGGCGGCAAACGATATTCGATTCCCGGCGATTGGTGCATCGTCGAGAAGGACGGAACCCTGACGCTCTTGGGCCGAGGCAGCGTCTGCATCAATACGGCCGGCGAGAAAGTCTATCCGGAGGAAGTCGAGGAAGCACTCAAGACACACCCGTCGATCGACGATGCGCTTGTGGTTGGTGTGCCGGACGAAAAATGGGGCCAGGCAGTGACCGCCGTCGTCGCGCTTTCCGAAGGCGCGGCGTTCGACGACGCCGCATTGCGCACGCACGTCCGCTCGCACCTCTCGGGGTACAAGGCGCCGAAGCATATCGTGCTTGCCAGCATTCCGCTGCGGGCGTCCAACGGAAAAGCGAACTACGAAGCCGTCACCGACTTTGCAAAGCAGCGCCTTGGAATTGGTTAAGCGGCGCCCTGTGGCAGACCACGCAAGGCTGATCGGGCGCTCCTCTTTGCCCGCGCCCGCGTGACGGCTTGCAATCCAATATCATTATAAGGAATATGGAACGCTAAGGCTCCCGAGCGAAAAGGCATCAGATGACCAGTCCGGCGAAAGCGTCCACCAGCAATGCCGACCGCCGCTTCGATGTCTTGATCGTCGGGGCCGGATTTGCCGGTATGTACATGCTGTACCGGGCGCGGACGATGGGATTGTCCGCGTGTGTCTTGGAGACAGGCGCCGGAGTCGGTGGCACCTGGTACTGGAACCGCTACCCCGGCGCGCGCTGCGATGTGGAAAGCATGGAGTACTCCTATCAATTTTCGGAGGAGCTTCAGCAGGAGTGGACCTGGAGCGAGCGTTACTCGTCTCAACCGGAAATCTTGCGATATGCCAATCATGTGGCGGACCGGTTCGGCCTTCGCCCGGACATTCAATTCAATTCGCGGGTGGAAGCCGCTACCTTCGACGAGGCTTCCGGAAGGTGGATCGTCGCCACCGATGGCGGCGAAACATTCGAGGCAACGTACTGCGTGATGGCGACGGGCTGCCTTTCAGCCGCCAACACGCCGGACATCAAGGGCCTCGACGAATTCAAGGGCGACACCTACCACACCGGCCGCTGGCCGCACGAAGGCGTGAACTTCGCGGGTAAACGCGTTGGCGTCATCGGCACGGGGTCGTCGGCAATCCAATCGATTCCATACATCGCCGAAGCCGCAGCCCGGCTT
>CAZLRW010000219.1:0-4683 GCA_964561925.1 uncultured Flavobacteriaceae bacterium | reverse complement strand
GCGCGTTACGTCTTCGTCGATGCCGCGGCGATCGCTCGCTTGAGGTTCTTGACCACCGCAACGCTGGGTTTTGCCGTCAGCCCCAAATCCTCGATCACCGCCAATACGTCGGGTTGAACATTCGACAGGATCGTGCGCGTGCCGCGGCGCGCCGCATCGTCGATGAATTTCTCGAGAACGGCCGCGCCCGAGGCGTCGATCAGCGGCACGTTGCCCATCCGCAGGATGAAGGCGGCGGGCGGCGTGCGCAGGTGCCCCAGCACGTCGCTAAGCCTCGCGGCGGCGCCGAAGAAGAAGGGACCGTTGATGCTGAACACCTCGACGTCGGTCGGAATGGCGCCCCGGCCCGCATAGGCTTCCCGTTCGCGGGAAAAGTCGTCGACATCCTCGTCGATCACGCGTGCGCTCGTCGAAATCTCGACCGCGTTCGCCATCCGGTGCATGAAGAAGAGTGCCGCCAAAAGCACGCCGATCTCGATCGCCGTGGTCAGGTCCACGATCAGGGTCAAAGCGAACGTCGTGAGCAAGACCGCCCGGTCCGGCGGCGGCGCCTTCATCAGATGACCGAAATTCTTGAGCTCGGCCATGTTCCACGCGACGACGATGAGGACCGCGCCGAGGCTGGCCAGAGGCACATACTGCGCAAGCGGCGCCAGCAGCAATACGAACAGAAGCAGGAACGCGGCGTGCATCATTCCGGCGATGGGAGAATAGGCACCCGCTCGAATGCTTGTCGCCGTGCGCGCGATCGCGCCGGTTGCGGGAATGCCGCCGAAGATCGTTGAGCCGATATTGGCCAAACCCTGTGCCACCAACTCGCAATTCGAACGATGGCGCCGGCCGGTCATGCCGTCGGCGACGACAGCCGACAGCAACGACTCGACGCCGGCCAGGAATGCGATGGTGAACGCCGATGGCAAGAGATCGCGAACGCGCGAAAGCGTGATCTCCGGCAGCGAAGGCGCGGGGAGCATGCTGGGCAGCGCCCCGAACCGGGTGCCGATCGTTTCAACGTTCAGCCCGAAGAACGCGACGATCAAGGCGCCGGCCGCGATGGCAATCAGAAACATCGGCCATTGCGGCCGCCACAGCCTGCAGCCGATGATGATGGCGAGCGACGTCATCGCGACGGCGAATGGGCCCGGTTGCGCCGTTCCGGCGGCGTTCACATACGCGATCCACTTCTCGACGAACGCGGCAGGATTCTCCGTCAGGCGAAGTCCCAGCACTTCCGCGATCTGGCTCGAAAAGATGATGACGGCGATGCCCGCCGTGAATCCGGTCACGACGGGATGTGGAACGTATTTGATGAACGTGCCCAGCTTTGCGAAACCCGCGACGATCAGCAAAAATCCGGCCATCAGCGTTGCGACGGCCAACCCGTCGTAGCCGTGTTTCTGAACGACGTTGAACACAACGACGACGAATGCGCCTGTCGGACCGCCGATCTGAAACCGGCTTCCGCCGAAGGCGGAGATGAGAAATCCGGCCACGATCGCCGTGAACAATCCGCGGTCGGGCGTAACGCCGCTGGCGATCGCGAGCGCCATCGACAAAGGCAGGGCGACGATCGCGACGATGAGGCCGGCGGCGGCATCGGCGGCGAACCGGCCGGCGCCGTAGCCTTCGCGCAGCACCGTCACCACCTTCGGCACGAAGAGCGGCCAATAGGGGGCGTCCGTCGCTTTCGGGGAAGCGGGCATGCGTCTCCGACGTGCGCCTAGCCGCCGAAGGCCGAGAGTGTCGCTTTGAGCGACACGGCGTCGAAGGGTTTCACCAGCACGGCGTTTGCCCCCGAGCGGAGCGCGGCGGCGCCGGCCTCGGGTTGTCCCTGCACCGTCATGACGATGAAGAGGGCCCCCGACAACATCGGATCGGCCCGCACGGTGGCGAGCAATTGTTGCCCGGTAACCGGCGTCATCGCCCAATCGCACAGTGTCACTTGAACGCGGCCCGAACGCAGGATTTGAAGCGCGGTGTTCGCATCGCGCGCGGTTTCGACATGCGTGTAACCAAGACCGGCCAAGAGCGCCGCAACGATGCGCAACATGGTTGGAGAGTCGTCGACGACGAGGACATTCGGCATCCTCACCTCACCGTGGGGGTTGGTGTTTGCACTCCGCGCCCTGACCTCGCGGCGTCGCTTGTGCCGCCGATCGTTTCGTGCGAGTCCACGCAGCGCTTGCGCGGGGTCGAAGCACGCAGAAGATGTCAAAAACACTACTTATGATGTTTCATGCATCAATATGACAATATGAAGCATGTGTCGCCGCAGCCGGCGGCGCATAGGGGTTCGACTTGATTTCCGCCGGACAGCTGAAGGCCGCCCGGGCGTTGCTCGGGATCGATCAGCGCACGCTCGCCGACCTGGCGGGGCTGTCGCTTCCGACGATCCAGAGAATGGAGGCGAGCGACGGCGTCATTCGCGGCACCGTCGAGTCGCTCACGAAGCTCGTGTCGGCCTTAAACGCGGCCGGCATCGAACTGATCGGGGAGGGTGCGCCGAGCGCTGCGGAAGGGCGCGGCGTTCGCCTTTTAGAACGCAAGGGTTGACGCGAACCGAACCAACCTACGCCGCCAGCGGAATTCCGCAGCCTAGGTCGATCCACTCCGAAACTTGCGCAGCGAGGATTCGCAGCGCCGCCGGCGGTTGGGAGGTCTCGGCAAGGGTGTGCTGGGCGTAGGCCAGAAGCTGCCCCTTGTTCGTGCGGTCGTCGAGGATCGGGAAGATCGTGGTTTCGACCGGCGACGGCGCCGCGGCGCCGACGATCGCCGGCGACACCTGCCAGAGCCCGCACGGTGTCTTGAGCATCTCGCGCGCACTGGCGAGCGCGCTCGCGTGCCGGTCCGCGTCGATCAGGTGCAGATAGTCCGTGTCCGTCAGATCGCGCCCGATGAGATCGAGAAACCCGCTGCCGGTGAGCCGCATCGTCATCCGCCGCGCTTCGAAGTCGGGCTCCACGATCACCATCCAGCGCGCGAAGCGATGGAAGTGGCGCAGATCGACGGCGGACCTGAGCGGCACGTCGCCCGCCCGGCAGAGCGCCCGCACCGCGTATTCGAAACTCAGGCTCGCCGTCGATCGCGCGGCCTTGGGCCCAACCGCCGCCGGGGCGGGCGCAGGTGCCGCCTGCGCAAACTGCGTCTCCGTCAGCACGCGGTTGCGCCCGCCGCGCTTTGCCGCATAGAGGCAGGCATCCGCCCGATTGATGAGATCGGCGATCTCTTCGTCCGCCTTCCACTGCGCCGCGCCCAGCGACAGCGTGATCGACCCCAGCGACTCGCCCGTCGAGCGCTTCACGATTTTCTTCGATTCGACCGACGCGCGGATCTGCTCGGCGAGCTTCGCGGCGTCGGGCAGCGCGGTCTCCGGCAGAATGACGCAGAACTCCTCGCCGCCGAAGCGCGCCGCCGTATCGCGCCCCTTCACGTTCTGCTTGAAGCACTGCGCGACGAGCTTCAGCACCTGATCGCCGGTCGCATGTCCGTAGGTGTCGTTGAACTTCTTGAAGTGATCGACGTCGCCGATCAGAAGCGACAATGGCTTGCCCTCGCGCCGCGCGGCGCCGGCCGCTTCGCGCATCCGGTCGTCGAAGCAGCGCCGGTTGGCAAGCCCGGTCAACGCGTCCGACAGGCTTTCCTTGCGCACCGCCTCCATCTTCTCGCGCAGCGAGGAAACCTCCGCCATCGAGGATTGCAGCCGCCCCTCGAGCGCGTGGTTGCGCTGCTCGATCGCGCGCGTTGTCGCGACGAGCCGCTCGACGACGCTCTTGATGTCGGCCGTATCGGCGGCGAGGTCGCCGCCCGCGCTTTTCAGGGTGCGGCCGAACGAGGCCGTATTCTCGCCCGCGTCGCGCAAGAGCCCGGTCAGCTTGTCGATCTCTCCCGACAGCTGATGGCCGACCGCCTCTTGCGTCTCGCTCGACCCTTGCGCGAAGAACCGCGCATAGAGCAGCCGCGCCTGCTCCAGGTCCGAGGCCTTGCCCGAGGCGACCGCTTGGTCCAGCGCCGCGACCAGCGCCTCGTTCCTCTGACTCGCATAGGCGTACCAGAGTTCGTAGTTCTCCGGCGACGGCAGCACGCCGTGCCGCTGCATCAGCTCCTGCGCGCGCTGTGCCAGCGCCAGAATCTCCTCAGGCGAACTAACGGGGCTCATTGCGGATTTTTTCTCTGGGTGTTGCCGGATCGGCCGCCGGCCGTCGAAAGACGCAAACCTGAGGTTTCTTGCATCGTCTTCCCGTATAGGATGTAGTCCGGAGGGTGGCCGGCAGACCCCGGGCTCGCAGCGGTAACGCCGTGAGAGCGCAAGGGTCGCACCGGCCCCGGGACGGGAAGCAAAGGCGCTTCGCCATCCGGAGAAAGTGTACCAGCCCGAACCCGCACGCCTTTGACCGATCGCGCCAAGACGTTGACAAATCACGCCACCGGCGGAACGCCATGCTGCTTGCCCGCAACACGTTCTTGATGACGATCGCCGACGTCGCCGAATCATACGGGGTCAGGCGCGCCGACGTGCTGGCCGAACTCGGCCTCGATGCGTCGGCGATCGAGACGGCGGGAACGTTCGTCGAAGCTTCGAAGCTCGTCGATGCGGTCGCCTATGTCGCGCGCGCGTCGGGCCGGCGCGACTTCGGCATGCTCTTGGGCGGCCACAACGATCACCGCACGTGGGGACCGATCGGC
>CAZLRW010000218.1:0-4732 GCA_964561925.1 uncultured Flavobacteriaceae bacterium | reverse complement strand
TCAGGCCGGCGCGCGCCGCCGGGCCGATGGCGCCGCAGAACCCGACGCCGCTCGAGGCGATCATGGGCGGCGTGAAGGGCGAGAAGAGCGAGGATTGCCTTTACCTGAATGTCTGGACGCCCGCGTGCGACGGGGCGAAGCGGCCGGTCATGGTGTGGATTCACGGCGGCGCGTTCGTGACGGGCGCGGGCAGCCTCGGGCTCTATAACGGCAAGACGCTCTCCTTGAGCGGCGACGCCGTCATCGTGACGATCAACTACCGGCTCGGCAGTTTGGGGTTCCTGCGGCTTCACGACGTCACGCGCGGGCGTATCCCGTCGACGGGGAGCGAAGGCATCGCCGATCAGATCGCGGCGTTGGAATGGGTGCGCGATCACATCACCTCCTTCGGCGGCGATCCCGGCAATGTCACGATCTTCGGCGAAAGCGCGGGCGGCATGAGCGTCGTCTCGCTGCTCGCAAGCCCGAAGGCGCGGGGGCTCTATCACAAGGCGATCTGCCAGAGCGGCGGCGGTCATATTGCGCACACGGCCGAGCATGCGAACCGGATCGCCGAGGTTTTCCTGAAGCACCTGGGCGCCGGGGCGAGCGAACTCGAGCGGGCGCCGGCGGAGGCGTTGTTGAAGGCGCAGTCGGACCTTCTCGCCGAAGTCGACGCGCAGCACGACCCTCACAAATTGGGCGCGATGGCGTTTCAGCCGGCGATCGACGGCGACGTGTTGCCGGTAAAGCCGATCGATGCGGTGCGCGGCGGATCGGCGAAAGGCGTTGCGCTGATCGCAGGCACGACGACGGAGGAATGGAAACTCTGGACCGCGCTCGATCCGAAGTTCCATGCGATGGACGAGGCGAAGCTCGAACGCTGGGCTGCGCGCATGTTCGGCGAGGCGGCGCCTGCCCTGTTGGCCGCGGACCGGTACGGCACGCCTTACGAGCGCTACGTGTCGATGCAGACGGACCGCGCGTTTCGCGAACCGACACTGCGGCTGTTGGCGGCGCAGGGCGCGTATGCCTCTGTCCATGAGTACGTGTTCGATTGGCGGTCGCCGGCGATGGGCGGCGCGTTCGGTGCGTGCCATGCGCTGGAACTGGGCTTCGTGTTCGGGTCGTACAGCTTGGCGGGCGCGGACAAGTTCTTCGGCGCCGGGCCGGAGGCCGACGCGCTCAACGGCGCGATGATGTCGGCCTGGACTTCGTTCGCGCGGACGGGCGTTCCGGCGGCGCAAGGCGTTGAGGCGTGGCCGCGGTGGACCAAAGCGTCGCCCGCCGCGATGGTCTTCGGTGCGGATTCGCGCGCCGCTCACGTGACGAAGTTCGAACTGCCCGAGGCCTGGGCGGCGCTGCCGGACAGGCTGGTTGGGCCTTAATGGGATGTAGATACAATTTGTATATACAATGCCGATACGCTATACCTGGGATCCAAAGAAGAACGCGGCGAACGTCCGCAAGCACGGTATTTCGTTCGACGATGCGGTGAAGATCTTCGACGGCACCGTCTTGGAGGCTATTGATGACAGGCACGACTATGGAGAAACGCGTATCCAAGCGATCGGCGTTTTCAAAGACAAAGAGATCTTCGTTGTCTATGCCGAAGGAGACGACGAAACGCGGCGCCTCATTTCCGCCCGCAAAGCGGAACGGCATGAGCGCGAAGCCTATTGGAAAGCGGCTTCGGCCTCTTAGCGGCGACTGGGCGGAATTCGTGGCGCTGAGCGATGAGGAGGTCCACCGCCGAGCGCTGGCCGATCCCGACGCACAGCCAACCGACGCCGCGTTTTGGAAGAATGCGCGCGTCGTAATGCCGGCGCCAAAGCAGCTCACGTCGTTTCGCGTCGATCCCGACGTGCTTGACTGGTTCAAGGCCGGCGGAAAGGGTTATCAGACGCGTATCAACGCAGTGCTTCGCGCCTATGTCGAGGCGCAGCGAAAGGGCACGAAGGCCGCGCGGCGTTAAGCTGCCGCCGTCTTTTCGTCGTTGCGGAGCTTGAGTTTCTGGGCGAGGTCGCGGCCGACGACGCGGTGGATGGCGACGGCGACCAGGTCGTCGGTGGCGACGAGCTTGCGCAGGCGCTCCATGTCGAAGACGAAGGCGCGCGTCGGCTGTTCGACGATGACGGTCGCCGAGGCCGGGTTGCCGGAGACGAACGCCATTTCGCCGACGAAGGCGCCGTCGCGCAGATGGGCCACGACCGTTCCGTTCGCGTCGACAATCGCTTGGCCCTCGCAGATCAACACGAGTTCTTCGACGGGCTTGCCCTGGTGGGTGAGAATCGTGCCGGCCTCGAGATGGCGCCAAGTGCCTGCGGTTACGAGGCGCGCGAGCTGCGCGTCGGTGAAGCCCGCGAACACCCCTTGCCGCAACAGGTGGGCGTCCTTCATCAGCTTCAGCTTGCGGCGTTCATCGACCAGCCAATAGATCTGATAGAGGTTGATCGCGATGAAGACGACGTCCCAGCCGATGCCCGCGTGCATCGCGCCGCCCGACATCTGAAAGTAGACGATCTCGAGCGAGAGGCCGATGACCGCGGTCACGCGCAGCCAATAGATGTTCGTCAGCCAATACGAAATCGCGATCAGCACGTAGGAGACGTGCCCCGGCACGTCCGCCCAGATGAAGGGAATGTCGCCCATCGCCCCTGCCCTAGTTCTCCAGCATCACCTTACACTGGTGGACGGGTTTGCGAAGCGCCTCGAAGGCGGCGGGAAGCGTGTCCAGGTTAACGACGTCGGTGATCATGTGGTCGACGTCGACGCGGTCTTTCGCAATCATCTCAATCACATAGTCGAAGTCGGCGGGGCGGTAGCCGAGCACGAATTGCAGCGTGAGTTCCTTCACGATGCCCATCAACGGCATGATCATGTCCATCTGCTGACAGGCGCCCGCGATCACGATCTTGCAGTTGCGCGGGGCCATCATCATGACCTCGTTGATGAGGCCGGGCGCGCCGACGCATTCGAAGATCACGTCGGGGGCGCGGCCCGCGATCGCCTCGACCTGCGGGATGATCGCCTTTGCGGGATCGACGGCGTCCGTCGCGCCGAAGCGGGCTGCCATCTTGGCGCGCGTCTCGGCCTTTTCGCTGACGATGACGTGGCGCGCGCCCAGGAACTTCGCCCACAACATCACGGCAAGGCCCACGGGGCCTGCGCCGATCACGAGCACGGTCGCGCCGCGTTCCATGTGCGCCTTGTCGACGGCATGAAGGCCGACGGCGAGCGGCTCCACCATCGCGCCTTCGCGGAACGAAACGTTCTGCGGCAGCTTGTGCGCGCCCATGGCGCTGATCTTCACGAACTCGGCATAGGCGCCGTGGCTTTGTCCGAGGCCGACGGGCAATCCCTTGGCGCAGGCCGCGTAGCCGCCCGTCATGTTCAGGCACGGGCTATGCTCGCCGCAGCACATGAAGGGGAAACCCGCAACACGATCGCCCGCTTTCCATTTGCCCTTCGCGGCGGCGCCGACTTCGACGACCTCGCCCGCGAACTCGTGACCCATCACGGCGCCCGACGGCAACGGCTGAATCGACGTCGCCTCCGTCATGTGAAGATCGGACCCGCAGATGCCGCAGTTCTTCACCTTCAGGATCAGATGCGACGGTCCGCACTCGGGATTGGGCAGCGTTTCGACGCTGAGCGGTTTGCCGATTTCCTTGAACACGGCGGCGCGCATGGGTCAGGCCTCGTCGGTTGTCAATGTTCGGATCGGCTGACAATATGTCAGCACTTTAGCCATTGCCAGTGAGGACCATCGATCCCATGACCATCAAGCTCCGTAACGGAATCTTCCTCGCGCCGTTTCATCCGCTCGACGAAGACCCGACGCTGTGCCTGCATCGCGACCTCGAGTTGATCGAGCACTTGGACCGGCTGGGCTACGACGAAGCCTGGGTCGGCGAGCACCATTCGGCGGGGTACGAGATCATCGCCTCGCCCGAACTCTTCATCGCCGCGGCGGCGGAGCGGACGAAGCGGATCAAGCTCGGCACCGGCGTCGTGTCGCTGCCCTATCATAACCCGCTGACCGTCGCGAACCGGATGATCCAGCTCGATCATCAGACGCGCGGGCGGGTGATGTTCGGCGTGGGCCCCGGCTTGCTTCCGTCAGACGCGTTCCAGCTTGGCATCGATCCGAACACGCAGCGCGACCGCATGGTCGAGGCGATCGAGGTGATCCTGGAGCTCTTCGCGGGCAAGCGCATCACGAAGAAGACGGAGTGGTTCAACCTGTCGAACGCGATTTCGCAGCTACGTCCCTACACGTGGCCGCATCCGGAGATTTGCGTCGCCTCCAGCGTGACGCCGTCGGGCGGCAAGCTTGCGGGCAAGCACGGGTTCGGGATGCTGTGCGTGGCGGCGACGCAGACCGGCGGCTATGACGCGCTCGGCATCAACTGGAAGATCGCGAACGACGTCGCGGCCGAGAACGGGCGCAAGATGGATCCGGAGCGGCTGCGCCTCGTCGGGCCGCTGCATATCGCCGAGACGAAGCAGCAGGCGATGGACAACATCCGCTATGGCTTCGCCAAGTGGGCGGATTATTTCTCGAAGATCAACCCGGCGAGCGCCGCGCAAGACAAGAACATCGACCCACTGGAGCAAGGCATCCGGGACGGCGTGATCGTGATCGGCACGCCGGACGACGCGATCGCGCAGATCAAGCGCTTGCAAGCCAAGCAGGGCGAATTCGGCTGCTTCCTGCAGCTCGCGCATAATTGGGCGGACTTCGAGGCGA
>CAZLRW010000217.1:0-4788 GCA_964561925.1 uncultured Flavobacteriaceae bacterium | reverse complement strand
CCCGAGCTTCAAGCGTTGCTTTCACCGACACCAACCGAATGCCGCTTCTCGGCGATCTCCGGCCAGGCGAAACGGACGAGATGAAAGGTGCGCTCTGGGACCTAAACGGACATTGCCAAAGGACAGCGCTGCAGCGAGCGCATCAAACTGATAGCTTGTTTCGGGGCGGGAGGCTGCGGACGATCCCATTGCTGACGCGCGGCGGAACCGTCAACGGACTGATTTCGATCGAACGCACCGGTCATTCATAGACGGTCATTGCCGTCGCTTTGTGGGGAACGGGAGGAAGGTTACGGATGCAGGCTTACCGCTTCGTGGACTTTACGGGCCTCGACGATCTGAAGCTGCAACTTGAGGCGGAGCCGCAACCACAACGCGGCGAAGTGTTGATCATGGTGCGCGCGGTCTCGCTGAATTACCGCGATATTGCCATGCTCAAAGGCCGCTATCCTCGTGCTGTCAAGAAGGGGCTCGTACCCACGAGCGATGGCGCGGGTGAGATCGTCGCGGTGGGCGAAGGCGTGGAGGCTTGGCGTGCCGGTGACCGCGTGATGGGGTGCTTCCATCCGCGATGGTTCGGCGGCCCGATGTCGCCAACGATGGGCAGGGAGACCTACGGGGATCAGACCGATGGCTGGCTTGTCGAGCGAAAGGTCGTGAGCCAGGAGGCCATCGTACGTATACCTGATCACCTTTCCTATGAAGAGGCGGCGACCTTGCCATGCGCGGGTCTGACCGCGTGGACGGCACTGAGCGGCCAAACGCCGATCCGTGCAGGGCACAGCATACTCACTCAGGGAACGGGCGGCGTCTCGATCTTCGCACTTCAACTGGCGCGCGCCGTCGGCGCGACCGTCTTTGCGACGACGTCGAGCGCCGCAAAGGCAACACGGCTTACCGAAATGGGCGCCAGCGCCGTCGTCAACTACGTCGAAGAGGCGGAGTGGGGCAAGCGTGTGCACGCACTGGCCGGCGGACGCGGTGTCGACCTTGTTGTCGAAGTCGGCGGGCCCGGCACGATCAACCAATCGCTGCGCGCGGTGGCGCTGGGCGGTGAAATCGCGTCGATCGGTTTCCTCTCGAGCCAGAACCCGGGCATCGACTTCTTTAGTCTGAAGCTCAGCAGCGCAACGTTGCGCAACATCACCGTCGGTGATCGTACAAACCTTGAGGCCCTATCTCGTGCCACGGCGGCGACCAAGCTGAAGCCAATCATCGATCAGGTCTTTCCGTTCGACGCGGCCCGCGAGGCGTTTGCCCATCTCGAAAGCGGCGTGCATTTCGGGAAGGTCATTATCCGCTGCAACGTGTGATCGCGCATCGCGTTCGCGTCACCGATGGGACGCGCCACCGCCCTGCGTGCCCAAAGCAGGTCGTCAGGGCTTTGGCCGCTTTCGGCGAATTCCAGTCATCCATATAGACACGCCCAGCCACGGTTTTTTGCCCCATCTGTCATAGAGTATCGAGCAGAGACGCCGCGCGATTTGCGATCATGGCAACGACCGCGTTCGGATGGCCACGCGGGACGCTTGGCATTACAGACGCGTCCGCTACCCAAAGGCGGTCCACCCCTTTCACCCGCAATTGCGGCGACACAACGGCGGCATTGTCATTGCCCATCCGGCAAGTGGAGACAGGATGATAGACGGTTTGGATGTTGTCGCCGATGAAATCGCGCAACGCCTGCGGGGTATCGCAGCCGCGATTGGGCGCCAGCTCTCCGATCGCAAAGCCGGAGAGCGGCGCGGTGGCGACGATCTTGCGCGCCAGCGCCACACCAGCGAGCATGACTTTTTCGTCGTAGTCCTCAGGATCGCTCAAGAGGCCAAAGTCGATCTTCGGCGGCACGGCCGGGTCTGAGCTCGCCAGCGTCAGCGCGCCACGCGACCGCGGTTTTACGACGCTTGGCGCAAGCGAGAAGCCGTGTACCAGCGGTTTTTCAAGGCCCTGATTGCGCCACTCAATCGGCGCGAACATGATTTCGAGATTAGGCGCCGGTTCGCCCGCTCCTACGCGAGAGAATAAGAAGGCCTCGATGGCGTTGGAGGCTAGCGGACCCGTTTTGAGCAGCAGATAGCGCAGCAAATTGAAGATCGAGTCGGCGGTCTTGAGCGTATCCCTCCGCGTCGTGCCAAAATTGAGCCCGACAGTAGGATGATCCTGCAAGTTGGCGCCAACACCTGGCAAATCAAGCAGTACTGGAACGCCGTGCGCGCGCAGCTGCTCAGCCGGTCCAATGCCCGATAGCATCAGGATATGCGGTGAACCGAAAGCGCCCGCAGCCAAGATCACACCGCGCTCAGCACGAAAGTCCTGATCGCCTCCGGCGGTGCGTACGCGGACGCCGACGCAGCGCCGCTGCTCAATCACGAGCTCGGTGACTAACGCTTTGGAAACAACGTCGAGCGAGCGATTTTGTAACGCCGGCTTCAGGTAGGCGTCATAGGCGCTAAAGCGCTTGCCGTCGCGATGGGCGATCTGAACAATCCAGGCGCCCTCGAAGGCGCCGCCATTGTAGTCTTCCGGTCCATCGATGCCGCACGCCCGCGCCGACTGCACAAAGGCATGCGAGAGCGGGTTTGCGTGACGGTTGGGTGCAATCAGCATCGGACCGCCGCGGCCGCGCGTACGGTTTGCGGCCTCGCCGGTCCAGCGTTCTTGCTCGACAAATGTGGGCGCAACGTCCGACCACGCCCAACCGAGGGCGCCATCGGCGGCCCACTCGTCAAAGTCCGCCGGATGACACCATTGATGAATCTGGGCGTTGAAGTTAGCCGAGCCGCCCAACATCTTACCTCGGGGCGTAAACACGCGCCGGCTGCGATGAGTTTGCGGTTCGCTCTCAAAGGCCCAATCGTGGTCAGACTTCATCAGTCGGGTGAAGCCCGCTGGGATGGAGACGAACGGGTTTGTGGGCTTACCGCCAGCTTCGACCAGTAGAACTTTGTGCCTCCGCGAGAGCCGTGCGGCGAGTACGCATCCAGCGGTTCCAGCGCCAACAACAATGAAATCTGGTTGCATGTCACGCCTCCGCGCCATGAGAAAGCCGGCGCCACTTCTTTATGCCAACCAGAGTTCGTTTGGTAAGTGTTCAATCGGCGCTGTGATAAATGTCGCCTTTCGGCGACGGCCTGCCGTAGCTCATGCATCATGACCAACGGCTGTAATTGAGCGACCACGCCTCGTAGGAATGTGGCGCTTAGAGAGCCGGGCTGGCCCAATCCAGCCGGCGGAATCCACTTTCGGAACGTCTACTTGGCGCCCAAACTCAAACGCAGTTGGCCGCCGCCGCTCATGCGGCCGAGTAGCGTTGTGACAAGGACTTGAAAGAAGCCGGACAGTTCCGTCTGATAAGTACCGCTCCACGTCGCAACCGAACGAGGAATGGCGGTCAAGTCATCAGTTGCTTGAAGGGAACCATGCAGGCGGTGATGGACACCAACTTCTTCGGTGCGGTCAGGTGCATGAAGGCCCTGGTTCCGACGATGCGCGCGCGTGGCAACGGCCTAATCATCAATGTATCGTCGATCTCGGGGCGAATAGCGCCATTCGCGTCGGGGGCCTACACTGCGTCGAAACACGCCCTAGAAGCGGCCAGTGAGGCAATGGTGCAAGAACTGGCGCCCTTCGGTGTCCGTATCGCGCTGGTCGAGCCGGGGATCACAGCAACCGATATGGCCATCGCCAATCTGCCCAAGCCGCGCGCCGACAGTGCCTACCCGCACGGCGGACGCATGGTCGCCCTAAATGCCAATGCGAAAAACGGCACACCACCTTCGGTGGTGGCCGACACGGTGCTCGACATCGTCAGCGGCGTTACCACTTCCTTTCGTATATTGTGCGGCCGGGATGCACATATGTTCATTGGTATGCGCGGCCGTATGACCGACGAGGCGTGGATCGCGATGAGTGACACGCTCGATGACGGCGTGTTTTTCGCGAGGCTCGGTGCCGCAACCGCTGGCGGCTGATTTCTAAATTACCATTCGCGGCAGTCGCGGGTGCGTCCGACCGCTACGTGCCGCTCTGTGATGCAAATCGATAGCGGTTGAAAAGCGCGAGCACGCCTGATAGTCGGACCGTCCACTTCCGGCGACTTCGATCCGGTCGGGCGCGTGGGGCGCGATCGGAAGGTCTTGAGCGAGACGGCCGGTCGTCACATTGTGGCCGCGTAAACCGGATTGGCCCTAAGCGGACTCTGCGGCGTCTCGATAGTCTTCGTTATGGCGATGCCGTTGGAGTCCAATTGTTTCGAACCGGTCAAACTCGCCGGGGTTCGCTTGGACGCCTAAGACGCCAAGCGCCTCATTGATCGCATTGCGCTCGGCGGAGATCGGTCCATAAACGACCTTGCCATTCCGAAAAACAGCAGCGCTCTGTCCTCCGGTCCCGCCGTGGTAGTCCGTTTCGATGTAGGCAAGAGCGCAGTTTTGCGAGGCGTTCTCCAATAGCTCGATCAATTTCGGCGAGAGGTACTCGAACTTGCCGATAGCATCGCCGGCATACAGACCAACAACATCATCCAAGTTTTCATAGTCGAGAGGAAGAAAGCCAAATCCTTCCTCCAGCTCAAAATGCGGCTGCCCTTTTAGCGGACCGCTGAGCTTTGCCAGCGTGTCACGGCGCGCTATCAGCCCAGTAACGTGGTGTCCCATTTCCGCCGTATATCACGAATCGTGACTGTCTGTTCGCGGCGAATTCCAGTCGCGCATCGGGTCGGGCTTCGAATGGCCGGATTGCGTAGGCATTGCCGCTCACACGTTCGCGGCTGTTCGACCAGGGAGGGCG
>CAZLRW010000216.1:1865-4789 GCA_964561925.1 uncultured Flavobacteriaceae bacterium | reverse complement strand
GCCGCGCGGTCCTCAAGCGCCGGATCGGAGGCGCCGAGCGTGTGCGTCACCGCAAGCGTGATCCCCTTCGCGCCGTCCGACGCGCCGAGATCGACCGCCGCCCAGAACCGCCGCCACTGCTCGCCCGGCATTGCGAACGGCCCGGCGGCCTCGGCGGCGCCGGGCGCGCGATGACCGGTGGTGCCGGCCCAACCCGCACTCACGGCGTCATACACCGGCAAAATGAGAGAGGGCCGCACAAAGGCCGCCCGCACAAGCCCAAGCGCAATCGCACGCGCCGCGTCGGCACCGCCCTCACCCGCTTTGAGCCGTGCCGCGTGGCCGGCCAACGCCTGCAGCCAATCCCGCGCCGGTTCCCGCGCCTCCGCCTCGAAGGCGCCGCGCCATGCTGGTGTCGTCATCGTCGATCTCCCGTACCGGCAAAGGTAGGAAGAACTGACAAATTGTCAACTATGCGCGAACATGCGCTCGGCACCGGCTTGCGGCTTTCGATACCGTCGGCGCATCGCTAGACTTTGCGCACCACCTCAATGATCGAGGGCCGCCATGATCCTCCGCCAACTCTTCGAGCCGCAATCGTCCACCTATACCTACCTCCTCGCCGACGAAGCGGCGCGCGCGGCGATCCTGATCGATCCCGTCTTCGAAACGGCCCGCCGCGACATCGCCTTGATCGAAGAGTTGGAGTTGCGGCTGCTCTACACGCTGGAAACGCACGTCCACGCCGATCACGTCACCGGCGCGTGGCTGTTGAAGACGAAGTTCGCAAGCAAGATCGCGCTTTCGAAGCAGGCGGGCGTAGAAGCCGCGGACCTCAAGCTTGCGCACGGCGACCGCATTCCGTTCGGCGGGCGCTACGTCGAAGCGCGGGCGACGCCGGGCCACACGAACGGCTGCATGACGTTCGTCCTCGACGACAAGTCGATGGCCTTCACCGGCGACGCGCTGCTGATCCGCGGTTGCGGCCGCACGGACTTCCAGCAAGGTAGCGCGCGCAGCCTCTTCCGTTCCGTGCGCGAGCAGATCTTCACCTTGCCGCCGACCTGCACGATCTATCCGGGCCACGACTACACCGGTTCGACCGCCTCCTCCGTCCGCGAAGAGACCGAGCACAATCCGCGTCTCGGCAAGAACATTAGCGAGGACGACTTCTGCGGCTACATGGACAACCTCGGCCTCGCCCACCCGAAGAAGATGGACATCGCCGTCCCCGCAAACCTGAAATGCGGCAAGCCCGACACGCCGGTGACGCTCGATGCCGACTGGGCGCCGGTGCACGTGACCTACGCCGGCATCCCCGAGATCGCGCCCGAATGGGTCGAGGAACACCTGGGCGCCGTGCAAGTGCTCGATGTTCGCGAACCGAAGGAGTTCAACGACGAACTCGGCCACGTCGCCGGCGCGCGCCTCGTCCCGTTGGGCGAACTGAAAGACCGCATGGCCGACCTCGACAAGACGAAGCCCACGGTTCTGGTCTGCCGCTCCGGCGCCAGATCGGCGCGTGCCACGCTCCTGCTGCAGCAGAACGGCTTTCAAAGGGTCGCGAATGTCACCGGCGGCATGCTCCGCTGGCGCATGCAGGGCCTCGCCGTCGAAGCGCCGCGTTAGATCAACTTCGCTTCGCTGGCAGAATCTCGTGCACCGTTTCCGGCGGCCGGCACAGCCTGACGCCCCGCGAGGTCGCGACGATCGGGCGGTTGATCAGAATCGGATGCGCCGCCATCGCGTCGAGGATTTTCGCCTCGCTCGCATCTTCGAGTTCGAGTTCACAGGCGAGCGTCTCCTTCGTGCGCAGGAAAGCGCGCGCCGTCGTTCCCGCCCGCTTGATCAACCCGGCAAGCGCCGCACGCGTCGGCGGCGTCTTCAGATACTCGACAATGGCGGGTTCGACCCCGGACTCGCGGATGAGCGCAAGCACGCGCCGCGACGTGCTGCATTTCGGATTGTGATAGATCGTGACGGTCATCGCGGTCCGCTCGGCCGAAGTGGTGCGCAGCGTAGCGCTGCTCGAACGAAAGAGGAACCGCTTCGGCGCACTGGCGTTTCGCAAACTGCGGCGGCAAAATCCGTGGCCTACCTCCGTGGAAGCCATCGATGACGTCCGCTCTTCGCCTGATCTTTGCCGCGTTCGCTCTCGCCGCCGCCCTGGGCATGACGGCGCACGCCGCCCCGTCCGCGCCGCCGCGGTCCGAAGGCGAAGACCTCTACCGCCGTGGTCTCTACGCCGAGGCGATCGTCTGGTGGGAGGAGCGCGCCGCGCAAGGCGACATCGAATCCGCCCGCCGCCTCGGCATCGAATACATGGACGGCAAGCGTGGCGTCGTCGAACGCGACTACGAAAAGGCGCGCCGCTATCACCTGCAAGCCGCGATGGGCGGCGAGCGCCGCTCGATGATGGATTTGGGCACGATCCACGAGAGCGGCCTCGGCGTACCGGAGGACCTGATCGAAGCCGCGCGCTGGTTCGAGTGGAGCGCGAAGTACGGCTTCGGCCCCGCGCAGCACAATTTCGCCGTGATGCTTGAGACGGGTGAGGCCGGCCGCAAGGACGAGGTCGAGGCGTTCATGTATTACACGCTGGCCGCGATCTACAGCGCCCAGATCCTGCCCGAAACGAAGATCAACCTGGAAAATCCGCCGCCCGATTCCGCGATCGGCCAACTCGCCCGCCGCCTCACGCCCGCCCAGCGCGCCGAAGCCCGCGCCCGTGCAAAGGCGTTCAAGCCGATGACCGGCCCGCTGCCGGCGTCGGAGAACCGCTGAACGCAGGCGCGATCACCGCAAAGGCCGTCGTTTGGACGCGCGTCGTTCCCCGCCGAGTTCGCCGAAGCCTGCGATCGAAACCGGCGGCCGGTCGGCAAACTGCGCAACCAGTTTGAGTTTGCCGCCCATCGCCTCGACATAGGATCGAAGCGTCGACAGCA
>CAZLRW010000216.1:0-1765 GCA_964561925.1 uncultured Flavobacteriaceae bacterium | reverse complement strand
CGGATCGAAGGCGAACGCCACGCGCCACACGCCGCCCCCGGCATCGAACCGTAGTTCCTTCATGTTCGCGTGCTTCGATCCTTTGAGCGTGTCGACGAGCGGTCGCGGCGTGAGGGGGCCACGGACGGCAAGCCTTTCGGCGTGCGCGAACAACTCGATTTTCACGTCGTCCGGAAAGGCATCGATCTCGTCGGCGAAGCGGTAGTGATAGTCGATCACCCATGGCATGGCATCGTGCCCGGGCAAAATATAAGGTTCAAGATATATATCATCGAAAATATATTTTCGCGTTCGCAACGCCCGGTTGACAGCCACCCGTCTCTGGGAGTTTATAGAACAAATAGTGAACATGCAAGAGGTCGCATGACCAACCTTGGCCTACCCCCCCATCCCGAAAGCCTTGCGGCACTGAAACGCACGCTCGCCGCAATCGAAACGGCAGGGCAGACGAAGGCGTCGCTTGCCGCACGCGCGCATGTGCGAACCGGCGTGGCGGAGGTCGACGAAACCCTCGGCGGCGGCCTATTGCGCGGCACGATCCACGAGCTCCTGCCGAAGGCGGCACCCGACATCCCGACCGCGGCGGGTTTCGCCGTCGCGCTCGCCGTACGCGCACAAAGGCCCTCCGCGCACACGCTCTACATCCAGCACGACTTCACGCGCGGCGAAGCCGGCCGTCCTTATCTGCCGGGTTTGCATCTTTTGGGCCTCGACGCGACGGCGCTGATCTATCTCCACGTGCCCCGCGCCGAAGATGTCGTCTGGGCGATGGGCGAAGCGTTGAAGTGCCGAGGCTTTGCGGCGGTGATCGCGGAGTTCCCGGCCGCAACGCGCGTGCTCGATCTCACGATGACGCGAAGGCTCGCCCTTGCCGCGCAAGACGGTATGGGCTTGGGCCTCTTCTTGCGTCACGCGGGCGGCATCGAGCCGAACGCGGCGGCCACGCGCTGGCTCGTCTCGGCCGCCCCCGCTGCCGGCGACATGTTCGGCGGCTTGGGCGCACCCGCCTTTCATCTCGATCTTGTGAAGAACCGCTTTGGCCGCACCGGCCAATGGCGCGTCGAGTGGCAGTCTCATGAGCGCACCTTTGCAGTCCCGTCGCTTTCTCGCGGTTTGGCTCGTCCATCTGCCGACCGACCGCCTCGAACGCACCCTCTCGCCCAGACCGCGTGAGGCGCGAATACCCGGGGAGCAAACCACAGAGTCTCCGCCACGAGTCATCGTCGCCGAGGTCAAAAGCGCACTCCGTTTGACCGCGATAAACGCGGTCGCCGCCGAACGTGGGCTGAAACCGGGCGTGCCCCTCGCCGACGCCCGGGCGATGTATCCGGACCTTCTCGTCGATCACGCCGACGAAACCGCCGACGCGAAACTCGCCGAGGCGATTTGCGATTGGCTCGGCCGTTACACGCCGCTCGTCGGCTTGAGCGAAGGCCACGGCATGATGCTCGACATCTCGGGATGCGCCCATCTCTTCGGCGGCGAGGAGGCAATGCGCAAGGACGTCGTCCGCCGCTTGCACGCGCAAGGCTTCACCGCCCGCGCCGCCGTTGCGGGAACCGTCGGCGCCGCCTGGGCGCTCGCAAGATTCGCCGACAACCGCATCGTCGCCGACGGCGAACTGCGCGCAACGCTGCTTCCGCTTCCGCTTGCCGCCCTCCGCCTCGACGAGGGCAAGATCGACGCCCTCGCCCGCGTGGGCTTGAAGAAAATCGCCGACATCGTGGATCGCCCGCGCGCGCCCTTGGCCGCCCGCTTCGGCGCG
>CAZLRW010000215.1:0-4798 GCA_964561925.1 uncultured Flavobacteriaceae bacterium | reverse complement strand
AAGCTGATGGAGGACAACAAGCTGCTTCTGCGTTTGAAGGAGCTCGAGTCGCTCGAGAAGCTGGTCGAAAAGGTCGGCCGCATCGACCTGCACGCCACGGGCCAGGGCCAGGGACTTGAGGCCATCCTCAAGAGCCTGTTCCGGTTCGACGGCGACAAGGCCGCTTAAAACGGGCAGGGCGGGAGCGCGCGCTTCCGCCCTGCCGCGCTTTTGCGCGCGACGCATGCATGGCGCGCGTTTCGCGCAAGCCGGTCCCGCGGTGACGAAAACGCGCGCGACGGGCGTCACAGTTGCATATGGCGTGGCTTGAGCGCGGGCGAGTCGGGGCGTAGGCGCTCGGTTGTCGTGCGGCCGCAATTGCGCCGGCCTCGCGATCCAACCGGAGGCTCGACGTCATGCTCGGAGAATCGACGAAGTGGCTTGCTTTGTGCGGCGTGCTTGTCGCGCTTGCCGCGTGCGGACCCAGTCCCCTGCCGGGTGCCGTGGCGCGCGCGGAGCAGTTCGACTTCAACTACCTGCTGCTGCCGCGCGACGCGAACGGTCAGGTGACCGTGCGGATGAATCCGGACACGGTATGCCGCGACTATCTGTTCGGCGAGGCAGAGCTCGCCGATGCGCTGCGCACGAAGCAGTTCCAGCAGGGCGCGGCGACGCTCGCATTCCGGTTCGAGGCGATCGAGGCCTGCCAAACCGTGGGCGAGGTCAAGTTCGAAACTGCGGCTCTTTCCGAAGCGTTCACCGATGCGAACGGCAACCAGGCGCGCCGCCGGCCGCACAACGCGGTCGGTCTCGCCGAGTCGTGAGCGAGCTCTCCCCCGGCGGGGTGATGGAAGTCGCCGTGTTCGGCATCAAGATCAACGGTACGACCGCTTCGCGCACGGCGGCCCCGGGCCCGATCGTCGTCACGAGTGCGGAGGTGCCGGCCGGGCGTGTCGGATCGCAGGCCTCGGGATTGTTCGAGCAGGCAAAGGCAAGTCCCGCTTACGTCGAGGCGCAGCTCACGAACGTGCTCGCGAACCCGAACCGCTTCACGGCGTCCTTCGCCTTTCTGGCCAAGACGGACCCGGCGGGAAACGAAGTGCTGCTCGTTTGGGACGGCGACATCGTGCTGCGCACGGACATCGAGGATTGATCCTTTGCCCCGCGGCTGATGGAGGGATATAAGCCCCGATCGAATTTGGGGTATCTCCGTGAACGAATGGGCGGAGCAGCAGCGGTCGCAAAGCTTGAAGTTCACGCTCGGCGACTACTGTTATTGGCAGTTTCATTTCACGGCGGCCGTCGCCGATCCGCCGCTAAGCGTGCTGGTCGAGCGTCCGTCGGAGGTGACGGCTGCCGGGTGCGGCGACGGCATACGGGTGGTGCGTTCCTTCCCCGCGTCGTCGCCCTTGGCGCTCCTGCGCTTTGAAGAGCGCTGGCTGAGCTACGTGCCCGCGCAATACCTGCGGCACTACATTGCCTTCAAGCCGACGTTTCAGGAATACCTCGCGAAGTTCTCGTCGAAGTCGCGCTCGACGCTGCAGCGCAAGGTGCGCAAGCTCGCGCAAGGCGGCGGCAGGCCCGACATGCGCTGCTACCGCACGGCCGGTGAGATGGGGGCGTTCCACGACCTCGCGCATGCGCTCTCGCAGCGGACCTACCAGGAGAAGATGTTCGGCGAAGGCTTCGCGAGCCGTGCAGGCACGAAGGAGGGCGCCGTCGCGCTGGCGAGCCAAGGGAACGTACGCGGCTACGCGCTGTTTCTCGGCGGTGAGCCGGTTGCCTACGTGTACTGCTCATGCGACGCGGGTACGATCAAGTACGCGATCCTGGGTTACGACCCGCAGCATCGCGCGCTGTCGCCGGGCGACGTGCTGCTCTATCTGATGATCGAGGCACTGCACGAGGAGCGCGCGTTTCGCTATCTCGACTTCGGCGAGGGCGGGGCGTGGTACAAGGAGTTCTATGCGACGGGCGCGTTGAACTGCGCACGCGTCTATTTCTTTCCGAAGACGATGCGCAACATAGCCGCCGTCTTGCTGCATGCCGCCGCAAGCAGCGTGTCCGATGTGGCCGGCGCAATGCTTGATCGCTTCGAACTGCGCGAACGCGCGCGGCGGCTGCTTCGCCGGCGCGCCGTGGCAGAGGCGTCCTGACCGTCAGGTGGTCGACGCCGCGGGCGTTCCGGGCGCGGGCAGGCGCTTGCGTTGCGGCTTGCGCGCGGACTTGCGGCCGAGGCGCGTGACCTTGCGCAACGCGGCCGTGGCAAGTCCCGTCCAAGAGTTCAGCCGGCGCTCCAGCTGTTCGACATGCATGCGCTCGTAGCGCAAATCGTCCTCGACGCGCTTGACCGGCACGCCGTCGGCGTCGGCCGTCTGCCCGTCGCGGGCGACGACGACCGCAACGTGCTGATGTGTGTCGCGCTCGCCGCGCGCGCTCGACGTGGACCAGGCTTCCGCGAGTTCGGCCCGCAGATCGGTGATCTCGGCCTGCGCGGCGCGGTCGTCGGCTTCGAGTTCGGCAATGCGATTGCGCGCCGCGGCCAGCGCCTCGGCGGTGTGGCGCGCCTCGGCGGCGGCCTTGACGGCACGCGTTTCGTGCGCGTGCAGCTGCTCCTTCGCGGCGGCGAGATCTTTCTGCAGCGTGACGGCGTTCTGAAGCGCGACCTTCAGCTCGGCCGAAAGCGACAGCGTCTTGGCGCGGTTCTCCTCGAGCTCGGCCGTCGTCTTGTCGTTCTTCTTCAGCTGCGCCTTGAGTTGGCTCTCGATCAACTCGGTTCGTTCGCTGAGGTTCTTGGCCAGCGTCTTGAGTTCGGCGGCGTCGGCGGCGACGCGCTTCATCGAGTCTTGCGTCTGTTTCGTGCGCTCGTACTCGCTGACCTGCTTCGAGAGCGTCGCGACGCGCTTCTCGGCTTCTTCGGTGCGGCGCTGATAGTTGTCCGCGGCCGCGGTCGCATCCTTCGCTTCGGCGCGCACGGTGGCGAGCGCGGTTTCGAGATCGCGCGTCGAGCGTTCGAACTCGTTCGCGCGCGTCGTCGTCTTCGACAGGTCCTTTTCGAGCGAGGCGGTGCGCTTCATCAACGCGGCGTTCGCCTCTTTCGTCTGCGCCAATTCGGCACGTGCGGCGTCGGCGCCGTCGGCGCGGCGCTTGGCTTCCGCGGCTTCGATCTCGGCCTGTTTCAGCGCCGCCGTCTGAGCGAACGCCTCCACGCCGAAGATCTTCGAACTCTCGGCGAAGGCCTGGCGCACCTTGTCGAGTTCGCGCTTCGGATCGGCGCTCTTCGGTTCGTCGCAGAGCAAGGTCAGCGCGCGATAGGCCGTCTTCACCCACTGCGGCACTTCGGTGTGCGCTTCCAGTTCGGCCAGCGTCGCGCGGTGATTGTGCAGTTCGAGGTCCAGGAATTCGCGCACGTCGTGGGCGGCGTCGCCCGGCTGACGCGGCCAGCTGATGCCCAGGCGGCCCGCTGTCTGCGCGGCGATCAGCTTCCAGTCCTCAAGCAGCGCGTCCAGCGTCACGATATTGCGCGCGAGGTGGCGCGTTTCGTATTCCGCGTCGAGATTGTGGCGCAGCCACAAGAGCATCGCCTTCTCGAACGACATGCCGTCGCGTGCTTTGAGCGACTCGGCAACCTCCAGCGGGTTGCGCACGATGATCAGCGGCGCGGAGCGGATGCCCGATTTCTCGAGGATCGACATCCAATAGGGCAGCGTGCGGCACATCCGCGGATCTTTGAGGACGATCAGCGGCGCGTTGCCGTATTCCTCGTCGATGGCAAGCCGCAGACGGCCGGCGAAGCGGCCGGCCGCGTCGCTGTCCTTCCAGCGCGGGCCCGGCGTACGCCAGTCGTCCCACGACGAATCGAGCGAGGCCAACAGCTGATCGTGCAGCCCCACGAGGTTCGAGGATTCCCAAGTGCCGCGCGGGTTCGCAGGGCTTGCCGGAATGAGGTGGCGGGGCAGCGTCGCGCCGAAGAAGTTCACCAGCCGCGCGAGCGCCGACGTGCCCGAACGGTGCATACCCAGAACAAGAATGGCGGTGCGGAACGAAGATGCCGTTCGACCGGGACTTTTCGCCATACACGCGTCCTTTCACATCGCGGCGTCTCGCAAGTCTTCAGGAAGCGTTCCCCCATCCGCCTCGCGCACGAATCGCCGACCGATGATGCCGTACCGGACCGTGCTCTGCTGTGTATAGCCTTGCTTTTGGTCTTGGGCGTGGTCAAGGGCGCACAGTCGGCGTCTCGAAAAGAATCCCCGGGCGCGACGCGCCTGCATCTGCCGGGAGTTGTGCCGCGCTCTTGCGGTGCAGGATGAAGTTTCAAATCGCCTACGTGCGGTTGCACGCGTTCGCGGCGCTGCTCTGGTATGATGCCGCCATGCGGGACAAGGCGGCGCTGACGGTGATCGGTCTCCTCGCGCTCGTGGGCGCGTGGTCGATTCTGTTGGTGTGGTCGAAGCCCAAGCCTGCCGACGCGCCTGCCGCAGCGCAGGAGGCGCGGGCGCTGATCGTGCCGATCGCCGGGGTCGCATCGGACGATCTCGTCGACAGCTGGGGCGCGCCGCGCGCGGGCGGACGCAAGCATCAAGGCATCGACATCATGGCGCCCGCCGGCACGCCGGTCATGGCGGCCGCTGCCGGGCGCATCCTGAAACTCTTCAAGAGCGCCAAGGGCGGGACCACGATCTATCAGTCGGACCCGTCGGGCCGTTACGTTCTCTACTACGCGCACCTGCAAGCCTACGCCCCCGGCCTCAAGCAAGGGCAGACCGTCGCGCAGGGCGAGGTGATCGGCGCGGTCGGCCAAACCGGCAACGCCACG